>CAMOSC010000123.1 GCA_946624325.1 uncultured Clostridia bacterium | reverse complement strand
GGAACCAGCCACGGCGCTTACAAGTTCACCGCCGCCCAGTGCACCCGCAATGCCGACGGCATCCTTGTTCCGCCGCCACTGCGTTTCGACGTTCTCAAAGAGTGCATCAAGAGACTGCCCGGCTTCCCGATCGTTCTGCACGGTTCCTCTTCCGTACCGCAGGAATTCGTTAAGATCGTGAACCAGTACGGCGGCAACATGCCCGACGCCATCGGCATTCCGGAGGATCAGCTCCGCGAGGCCGCAAAGCTTGCCGTCTGCAAGATCAACATCGACTCCGATATCCGTCTTGCCATGACCGCAACCATCCGCAAGTATTTCGCAGAGCATCCGGATCACTTCGATCCCAGACAGTATCTGAAGCCCGCCCGTCAGGCTGTTAAGGATATGGTTGCCCACAAGATCGTAAACGTGCTCGGATCCGATCACAAGATCTGATATCAGCGAATGCATATCGGGACCGGATGGGAGGTTCTCTGCCATCCGATTCCGCATGGATACAAAAAAGCTCCGGATTATCGGAGCTTTTTTTGTATCCATGCGGTTTATTTCCCGTTCCCGCCCTTCCGCCTGTGCATCAGCACAAGGCTCTGCAGCAGGATAAAGAGACACAGCATGGCGCCGGTCGAGATGCTCTGCCACCAGGGGTCTCTGAGGCCGGAGGTGGTGACGACGGACTTGATGGTGCTGAGCGTCAGCACGCCGAAGAAGGTGCCGGCGACGTTGCCCACGCCGCCGGAGAGGAGCGTTCCCCCGATGATGGAGGAGGCTATGGCATTCATCTCGGCCGCCGTGGCATTGGTGGCGTTGCCCGCGCCGGTGTGCATCATGAACACAAAGCCCGCGATGCCGCTGAACAGGCCGCTGAGCAGGTGGGCGTAAAAGCGCGTCCTGCGTACGTTGATGCCAAGCATCAAGGCACTCTGCGGATTCCCGCCGACGGCGTAGAAGCTGCGTCCGAGCTGCCTTTTGCGCAGCAGGAAAAACACCAGGATTACGATGATCAGGGCGATGATGACCCCGATTTCCATGCGTGCGGGGATCAGCACGCCTTTTTTGTTTACGGAGCCCAGCCACGAAATGTTTATGCGGGTCTGCAGGATATCCATCAGCTCCTGCGGGGCCTTCTGGGGATCCACGCTGATGATGGTGATCATGCCGCGTGCGAAGAACATGCCCGCCAGGGTGATGATGAAGGGCTGGATCTGCAGATATGCGATCAGAAAGCCCTGCACCGCGCCGAAGGCCAGCCCGATAAAGAGGGACATGAGCAGCGCGAAGAAGATGCGGCTTTCCTCCGGAAGCCCGAGCGCCCCGATCATGCCGTTGAATAGCCCCAGGTTCCCGTTCAGGATCATCACGCTGACCATGGCCACGAGCGCCGTGACGCCGCCTACGGAGATATCAATGCTGCCGGTGATCATGACGATGGTCAGCCCGCAGGAGATGATGATCAGGAAGGCGTTGTCGTTGAGCATGTCAAAGAGCATCTGCGGCTTCTTAAAGCCGCCGCCCCATATGAACATGGCACCCACGTACATGGCGATAAAAATACATACGGTGATGGTCAGCAGCAGCTGTGTATCCGTGATCGGTTCCCTGCGGCGGGAGGAAGGGGATTTCTTGCCGTTTTCCATAATCAGGCAGCCTCCTTTCCTGCAGTGCCCGTGCGCCTGGTGCCGAACAGCCTCTTCCAGAGGCGTCCCGCGGCATCCTTCACCACGGGGGAGCCCATGATCACGAGGATGATAATAACCACTGCCTTATAAGCCTTCACATCCGTGGAGGGGACCTTCATGGCGTACAGTGTGATGGTCAGGGCCTGGATGGCGTATGCGCCGAGGACGGAACCGATCATCTTAAAGCGGCCGCCGCCGAGATTGTTTCCGCCGATGGCCACCGCCAGAATGGCGTCCATCTCAATATTGATGAGGAGGGTCTCATGGTTGATCAGCCCTAAGCGGCTCACGCCGATAACGCCGGCGACCGCGCAGCAGGCGCCGAGCAGGATGAAGGACAGAAGCTTTATGCCCTTTGCGCTGATGCCGTTGAGCCGTGCGGCTCCCTGGTTGATTCCGACGGTCTGGATATACAGGCCGAGCGCGGTGAAGCGGAAGAGCAGGGCGAACAGGATCCCGGCCGCAATCACGATCAGGATGGGGGTCGGGACCGGTATTCCGGGGATGAAACTTCCGATGGCGTTTAAGATGGGGCTCGCAACCGTCGGCGTCGCCCCGCCGTTGATCCAGTAGGCAATGCTGCGTCCGCAGGTGAAGAGGATCAGCGTGGCGATCATGGGCTGGATGCCGAAGAAGGAGACAAGCGATCCGTTTAAGGCGCCGAATACCATGGCGGCGGCGCAGCAGGCGAGAAACGCTGCCAGGACCAGAAGCCCGTTTATGCTGCCGCCCTTGAGAACCTTCACGAAAACGCTGCCGCCGATGGCTGCCAGGGCGCCGACCGAGATATCCTGACCTCCGGCCGCGGCCGTGACCAGAGTCATGCCCATGGAGAGGATGACCAGCTCGGAAGCGCCGTTTAAGATGGAAATCAGGTTGCCCTGCAGAACCGGGTCACCGTTGTTGTTGGCGGCAATGCCGACCGAGAAAAAGCCGGGATCCCGGATCAGGTTGAAAACCGTAAGCAGGAGAATTGCGATCAGCGGGATCAGCAGCTGGGAATTATTGTAAAAAAAACGGGATGCTCCGGATCTTTTCATGTTACTCCCCTCCTCCCGCAATGGTGCGCATCACCTGCTCCTGACTCAGCTCTTCGCCGGTCAGCTCACCCGCAATGTGCCGGTCCCGCATAACGATCAGGCGGGAACAGGTGCGCAGCATCTCCTCAATTTCCGAAGAGATAAATGTTATGCCCATGCCTTCCTCCGAGAGCTTCAGTACCAGCTTCTGGATTTCCGTTTTGGTGCCGACGTCGATGCCTCTGGTCGGCTCGTCCAGAATGAGATACTGCGGATGGGTCAGCAGCCAGCGCGCCAGGATCACCTTCTGCTGGTTGCCTCCGGAAAGGGATCTGATGGGCGTATCCGGCGATGCCGTTTTGATGGAAAGTGCTTTGATATACTCATCGGCAAAGGCTTCGGCCTGGGCCCTGGAGAGGGGGTGGCGCATGCCCTTTATGACCTGGAGGGCCAGGATAATGTTGTCCCGCACGGAGAGGTCGGCGATGATGCCGTCCCGTTTGCGGTCCTCCGGGAGGTAGCCGATGCCGTTTTTCATGGCGTCAAGCGGTTTGGTGATTTTTACCGCTTTCCCGTTCACGCGGATTGCACCTCCTGTGACCGGGTCGGCGCCGAAGATGGCGCGGACGCTTTCGCTCCGGCCGGAGCCGAGGAGCCCCGTAAAGCCGTTCACCTCTCCCTTTGCGATATGAAAATCAAAAGCTTCGGCCTCGGAGCTGGAAAGGCCTTTGGCCTCGTAAAGATCCCCGGTTTCGGAGGCTGCCTGTACTTCGCTTTTCTGAATGGAGGAAAGATCCTCCAGATCCTTGCCGATCATCTTTTCGACAAGCGCGACCTGTGGGAGCTTTTCCACCTCATATTCTCCCACAAGCTCGCCGTTGCGCAGAACCGTAATCCGGTCGCTGACGGCGTATACCTGCTCCAGGAAATGGGTGACAAAAATAATGCCGACGCCCCTGGCCTTCAGCTCGCGCATGAGCCCGAAGAGCATCTCCACCTCCCGGTCGTCCAGGGAGGAGGTGGGCTCGTCCAGGATCAGCACCTTGCAGTCGGTGTCGACTGCCCGGGCTATGGCAACCATCTGCTGCACAGCTATGGAGCAGCGGCCCAGCTGCTGTTTCGGCCTGGCCGGGATGCCGAGGTTTTCAAGAATCTCACCGGCCCGCTTTTCCATGGACTTCCAGTTTACGCTTTTTTTCGGGCTGCGGCCGATGAACATATTCTCCGCCACGGTGAGGTTCGGGCAGAGCGTGATTTCCTGATAGACCGTGCTGATGCCGAAGCCGGCCGCCTCCTGGGGTGAATGGATGACGATGGGGTTTTCAATGCCGTCAACGCGGATTTCACCCGCGTCCATCGGATAGACGCCGGTAAGCACCTTGATCAGGGTGGATTTGCCTGCGCCGTTTTCTCCCATGAGCGCGTGGATTTCCCCCCTGCGCAGGGTAAAATCCACCCGGTTTAAGGCAGTCACGCCCGGAAAGTATTTGCAGATTCCGCGCATGGTTAAAACGATATCTTCCTGCATCTGTTTTTATCCTTTTTATTCAAGATGAAGCTGTGCCGGGGCAGAGAAAACCGCCACGCGGTCCTCCCCGCCGAAAGGGCCCCGGTAAAGCCGGTGCCCGCAGTTTCCCGCCGGAAGGGCCCCGGTAAAGCCGGTGTCAGGGGTTTTCCTGCCGGAGGACCCTGGCAAAGCCGCTGTTACAGACAGAATGATTTGTGGTTACTGTTCAGAGCCAGGCGACAATCTCAGGTGAACCATGGATTCCGCTGGCGGAAATCCATGATTCGCCATAGATTTGCATCCGGCGAGCACGCCACTACTCCAGAAATGGCGTTTTTTGCCATTTCTGGAGTCTGGCTCTGAACAGTAACGATTTATGAAAAGAAGAAAGCGCGGCGAGAGCTGCGGATTGCTCCGCCGGTTCCCGGACCGCGCTGCCTCTTTTAATCTTCAGACTCTTACGCCAGCCGCAAGAGGGCACGAGAACCCCGGATTATTCGCCGAGTCCGTAGGTGTCGATGTCCTTGCGGGAGATGGTATAGGCGTCAAAGCCTTTTTCTACGGAGATGATCTGCTTGTTCTCGTTCAGGCCTTCGATTTCGCCGCCTTCCTCCAGAGTCTGGATCATATCGCTGATTACCTGTGCCTGGAAGGGGCTGCACTGTCCGTCATAGTTCCAGTTTCCGTCAAAGAGCTCGCGGAGTGCCCACTTGTTGCAGTCAAAGCCCATGACGATAACCTGCTTGTCATCGCCGTAGCCGTGGGTGATGCCCGCCTCGTCGAGCGCTGCCACGGCACCCTTTGCCATGCCGTCGTTCTCGGCATAGATGACGTTGAAGGACTCGCCGGAGTTGATGACGGCTTCGGTGATCTTCTTGGCTTCCGCCTCGTCCCAGGTGGCGGTCTGCTGAACAACCTTGTTCATGGTGCCGGCCTCGAACTGCGCATCGAGCGCGCCGGTGCGGCCGATCTGTGCGTCAGAGCCCATGGCGCCCTGGATGTGGATGACATTGTATTCCGGAAGCTCCTGCGCGAGCAGCCAGTTGACGGCCGTATCGCCCTCGTCAGCCATATTGGAGACAACGGCAGCCTCAAAGAGATCGGTGTCGCAGTCGATCATGCGGTCGAAGAGGAATACGCTGATGCCGGCATCCTGCGCGTCCTGCAGCACGGCATCCCAGCCGGTAGTTTCCGCTGCGGAAATCAGCAGGTAATCCACGCCGTCCGTAATGAACTGGCGCGCGGCGCTGAGCTGTTCATCGTTCTTGATGCTGTAATAGAATTTGGCATCGTACCCGTTTGCCTCGGTGAAGGTGTTGATGAAGTCGTTGACATTGGCCTCACGGTAACCGGACTCGGACGGAGGATTGTTGACAACGCCTACGGAGATGAGGCCGTCCGCAAAAGCGCTGACGGACATGGCGGATACCATTGCCAGGGAGAGAGCTGCAGCAAACATTTTACGCATGGTTTCTTACCTCGTTCCTTTCTTTTGGGTTATTCGTTTTTCTGCTATGGGCTGCCCAGAAAATGGGAACTGCATAAAAAAGCACTGTTCAGGCTCAAAAAGCACGGCGAATAACCGATGTACGTCCAAAACTGTCTCTTTTATCATAGCGCTTGTTGTGGAAAATGTCAATAGTTGTGAGATAAAAAAGATCTTTAGCAGAAAACTCAATATTGTTAAAGGATTAACCGAAGACTTTGTTTAGTTAATTTGCTCCTACGCCCGGAACCACAGCCCGGATATGGCAAAAACACTGCTTTTTAACACGACCGGCTTTTTTTGTTTTCGAAACGGGTTTACGGATAAAAACAGTGGAAAGGGCCGGGAAGTTGTGGTATAGTTGCTGATGAAAGCTCCGGTGTACCGAATTCAGAAATATACTAGTTACACTTAATAATTGCCGGAGGCAATTATTCTAGTGTAACTGCATATACCGCGGCACAGAATTGCAATCTGCAGTTAAATTCGTTCGCGAGTATAAGACCGGAGAATGTAAGGGCTGCCCGCGCGGCAGCAAAGGAGGTTTTTATGAATTTTACGATTGAACAGGCCAGAACCCAGACAAGGCTGGCCGATCAGATGATCTGCGACACCTTTCCGAAGTACGCGGAATGCCTGGTGGACGCGGAATTTCTGACTGCGGACAGAAGCCGGGCGCTTGGCTTTGCGGGGGGCCTGCCCTGGTATGCGCCGATCTGCGCCCATCTGCTTGCGGACGCCGAGGTCGGCAGCTTCATTGAAGGACTGGAGTCCAGCGCCGTTTTTGTCTGCCGGGAAGACGGGCTTGGCCTGGTGACGGATGCGGGAGAAATGGAGCTTCCGGAACAGGTGGAGAAAACGGTGACGGAAATCTACCGCCGCATTCTGAAGAGCCCCGGCGAGCTGAACGAGAAGGGCGAGCTGGTTTTGGACCTGAAAAGCTATCCGGTGGGTCCGCATTACCCGGTAAACCTGCTGCTTGGAAACCGCGAAGGCTACCCCATGCCCCTGGTATCCACCCCCAAGAGCGCCCTGGACGCCCTGGGGCGCGGCTCCTTCAGGGGCGTCGGCGCGAAGCAGGTGCTGGCCACCCGCTATGTGCTGCAGCTGGAGGAGGCCGGTGAGCCGGCGAACCGCCAGTTTTACCTGGTGGAAAACGGAAAGCAGATTTTCTACTCGGCGGATGTGCGCACCAACGTAAAGAGCGCGAAGTGCGTCCATTCCCAGAGCCGCACCGTCATCAGCTATGAGACGGAGTGCGGGCTCGCGATAAAGCGCACCATCTTTATCCTGCCCCAGGAGGACGGTATGCCGGGCGCCGTGGAGGCACAGCGTGTGGAGATTGAGAACCGCTCCGGAAAAGACCGTGAGCTGAAAATTGTCTTTACGGGCATGTTCGGAATCACGGACCCGAGTACCCTGGCAAACGATATTGTCTATGCCAATGTGGTGGTGGAGAGCGAGATTTACTATAAAAACGGGAAGCCGGCTGCCATGACCGTGCATCACAAGCCCGCGGAGCTGAAGGGTGAGAAGCGCTTTGCCCTGCTGCTTGCCGACGGCGCATGCATGGATGAATTCTGCACCAGCCTTCCGTATTTCCTGGGAACCGGAACCATAAACGCCCCGGAGCTTGTGGCGAAGCTCCCTAACCGTTACGCCCGCAAAAACGCGCCTTTCTTTGCCATGGGCAAGCGCATCTGCGTACCCGCGGACGGAAAGAAAACCGTGGACACCTTCGTGGGTATGATGGAGTCGGAGGAAGCGGTGGAGAAGCCCTTCGACGCTGCCCTCACGCTGCTGATGTCAAAATATGAAAAGCCCGAGGCCCTTGAAGCGGTGCTGGAGGGCGTGGTGAAGTTCTGGGATTACTATCCGACCTATATCCAGCCGGCAACCGGTGATGCGAACTTCGATTCCTATGTGGGACACAATCTGCCCTTCCAGACGCTCTACCAGACCTATGTCTCCAGAGCCTTTGCCTGGACCCAGAAGGCTTACCGTGAGATCGGTTTCCGGGAGATCCAGGATATCTACGCGTCCATGTACTACATGAACGCCATGGGCAAAAACAGCCTGATCAAGGAGCTGCTGACGAACTGGATCCGCAACGTATTCCGCATGGGCTATGCGAACCATAACTTTGTGGTGGAGGGCAAGGAGCCAGGCGTCTGCTCGGATGACTCCCTCTGGCTGCTGCAGGCGGTGGACCGCTATACGGCGCTGACCGGGGATACGGATATCCTCCTGGAGAGCTTTGATGTGGCGGATAAGAATGAGAAGGCGGGGAAGCGGACGCTGGCGGAGACCTTCCTCAACATCCTGCTCTACAGCGGGAAGATTTCCGTAGGAAAGAACGGTCTGCCGCTCTTAGACCACGCGGACTGGAACGATACCCTGCGTCTGGACCGCCAGGTCTGGAACGGACCGGAGAAGGAGGCTGCCTACGCAAAGCAGCTGCTGGAGAGCAACAAGCCCTACGGAAGCTGGTTTGAAAATACGAAATCCGAGTCCGTGATGAATGCCTGCCTGTTGAAGATCGCTGCGGACGCCACGGCGCGCATGGCTGAGGAGGAGCTTGATAAGCTGAAGAAGACTGGGGCTCTCGACAGGGAGGTCGCGGTATCCGGTCTCTATGCGGCTGCCGGCGAAAACGCGAAGGAGCCGGCGCTTGCCATGAAGGAGGAGCGGGAGACCGCCGGAAGGCTGCTTGAGAGCCTGAAGAATCTGGCTGAGGAGATCTCCGCGGATGTGGCGGAGAGCATGCAGAAGAATGCCTGGAAGGGCGATTTCTTCGCGCGCTGCCTCATCAACGACGGCAGGGAGGGCGGCTACACCTACCTTGGCGCCGGCGGCGACGGTCTGAACCTGGAGGAGGGGAAGGAGGGAACCTATTTCCTGAATTCCTACAGCTGGGCGCTGCTCGCCGGTGTGGCGACCGAGGAACAGATCTCCATCATGCTGGACCAGGTGGAAAAGCACTTAAAGACCGACGCGGGCCTGAAACTCTGCACGCTGGTGGATTTCGATCTGCTCAACATCAGCACCGGTACGGCGCTTTACTTCCCGGGAGACCGCGAGAACGGCGGCGTGTTCAAGCATGCGGCCATGATGGCCACGGTGGCTTCGCTCCAGGCGGCAAAAACCGTGAAGGATGAAGCGGTCTCTAAGCGCCTGGCGGACCTGGCCTTCTTCATGATCGGCCGGACACTGCCGTACCGGACGTTTGAGAATCCCTTCGTGCTGAAGGGCAACCCGCGCTTCTGCACCCAGTACAACAACAGCGAGACCGGCGAGAACATCGGCCCCATGCTCTCCGGAACAGCCTCCTGGCTGAGCCTTGCTGTGTATGAGGCCTTCGGCATCCATACCGGAAAGGATACCCTCACGTTTGACCCGCTTCTGGAGCCCGGAAAGGACGCCCTGCGCTACAGCCTCCGTCTGGAGGATACGACCATCGAGGTGGAGATTGCCGCGGCGGACGGAAAGATCCGCGCCGATTCGGCTTCCGTCTATGAATTTGACGGAGCCCGGTGCGAAGCCGTGGTTGCAAGACCCAGGGACGGAAAGCATCATATTATGCGGATTACCCTGTAAGCCGCAGCTGCCTGATGGCAGGAGATTCTATGCAACTGAATGGCCGGTGCGTCCTTAAAGGCGTACCGGCCATTTGATTGAAAACGGCCTGCAGGAAGTCAGAGCAGGTCGCTGATCCGGATAGTGAATCCCGGGCAGATCCCGACGGGGACGGTGTCTGTAAAGCGGTACTGGATATTCTGCTTTTCATCCTCGAATTGAAAAACATTGACAATTTCGGTTTCAGGATTCACGATCCAGTATTCCCTGACGCCTGCAGCACGGTATTTAAACAGCTTGATTCCGTAATCGCGGTACTGCGTCGAAGGAGATATGATCTCTATAATCCAGTCCGGTGCGCCGTGGCAGCCGTCATCCTTCAGCTTGTCCTGATCGCAGATGACGGAGAGATCCGGCTGGAAACAGTCGTATTCGGAATCGTTTATCTCATTTTCAAGATAGACATCAAACGGTGCGGCATAAATTTTACAGTCTTTCCCGGTTTCGGCGATATGGTTCCGGATTTTCCAGAACAAACCGCCCGAGATTTCCTGATGCAGTCTGTTCGGTGCGGGAGACATACAGATAATTCCGTTGATCAGCTCCGCAGAGGTTCCTTCCGGCAGGGATGCATATTTTTCCCCGGCAGATAATTCCTTTTTCAATGCTTCCATATTGTTCCCCTTTCCTGGTGTGAGA
>CAMOSC010000122.1 GCA_946624325.1 uncultured Clostridia bacterium | reverse complement strand
ACCAGGGAAATCGCGGCCCTGATGGATCTGGCCGGCGGTATCCGGGAAGGCTTTGAAAGCTGGTACGAAAGGCTTTTGCAGGCGCGGAAGCGGATCACGCAGCTGTGCCAGGAAAACATTGCCCTGCTGCGGGACAGCCTCTTTCCGCTTCTGGATGACATCTACAACGCCGGTGAGGACGAAATCGGCGCTCTGTGTGCGTTTGCGGATACCCTGATGGACTGGTCCTCCAATCTGGATGTGGGCGTCTATGTTGTAATCCACGATGCGCTTTTAAGCATGTATCGTGTGAAAAAAGACAGAAACGGCATCATACGGGAACTCTATAAGCTTGGCATGGGTCTCTATTACCAGGACCGGAGCGTGGAGGGGATTGAGGAGCGCTTCAGCGCTTCTTTCCTCTTTCAGAACGAGATGGTTTTCACGGAAGCAGGCTCCTACCTGAAATTCTTTGAGGAGATACAGGACGAGGAGACCCGCGGATACATAATACGCGCGCTTGCGAACGTCGCGCTGTGCACGAGGGACCGCAAACGGCGCATTGCCGTGAGCTCCCGCATATTAAAGATCGTGAAGGATCCCTACTACAGGGAACTGGCTCCGGGGCTTCCCTGGGAGGCGTTTCTGCGGAAGACCAATCAGCAGATGAGCGCAAACCGAAGCGAACTCTCCAGGGCAAACCTGAGTACGGAGGAGCTGGAGGCGGTGTTTGAATCCTGCCAGGAGGTTTTTACGCCGGAGACGGCCCAGAGCAATCCGAATATCCGGTGGCTCTGGCCGTATTATGATATGGAGTACAGCTGCGGCTTTGCCAGTCTGGCCACGACCCTGGACCGGCTTGAACGGCTGATGGGGATGACCGTTTCCGCCCAGTATGATGTTTCCGGACTGTACGGGAACGTACAGCTCCCCATCTACTACGGCAGGCTGCTGCGGGATAATCCGAAGCTGGCCGACCGCGGGAAACGCATCGGCTTCCTGGCGTCCGCTTACCGGAAAATGATGCGCTGCATGCTGTCAATTCCCACGGAAAAGATAGATGACTATTTCCAGTACCTGGTCCGGCTGGTAATCACCGATTATTATGAGACGGAAGGCGTGGAGAGCTACAGGGAGGTCACGACAAAGCTGATGCGGCGCTTTTGCGGCAGACTGTACCTGCGTTCCGTGCGGGTCGGAAAGCTCCTGGAAAGCCTGTGCGGGGCTCTTTTCTCGGAGGATCCGGCTTTCTTTGATGATATTCCGTTTCTGAAGGCCATAGCGGACCCGGAGGAAAAACAGAAGGCGCTTCTTGCCTATGCCCGGGACTGTGGGCTGTATCACGGCTTCGGCCTGATCAAGATGGATCTGGAGCGACGGTCCATGACCCGCAATCTTTTTGAACGGGAATTTCAGATTCAGAAGCTTCATACCGTGTCCGGGCATGATGACCTTGCAGCGCGGGAATCCACCAGGGAGTTCGCGGATATTGCACTCGGATACTGCAGCTGGTACAACGGGCTCGGCGGGTACCCGGAGGAATATGAGCGTACATCGTCCCCTTACAGACAGATGACCGATGCGGCCTCGGTGGCGGTTTTTCTGGCAGATAATATCGATCACGGGCCGGAAGAAATCTTCGGTGAGATCCTGGGTGAGAGCGGAAAACGGTTTTCGCCGCTCGTGACGGCGTGCCTTGCGGACAGGAATGTGCGGGCGGCCCTGTGCGCCGTTCTCGCGGATGACAACATCGCGCTGTACCGTGAGCTGTACGGAGAAATAGCCGCGGCCGGGGAGGAGACCGCCGGCACGCCGGCGACAGACCAATGAAACAGTTACCGGACTGCGCTTTCGGAGGAGACATATTCTGCCTACGGCCGTGCTTTTTCAGGCGTAGCTGCAAAACAGTCATCCGCGGCCATCAGATTACAGTGTAAAACTTCGTTTAAGGAGGAGGAACAGAAAAGCATGAGAAATCGGAACCGTCGAAAAAGCACCCTTGCAGCCATTCTTCTCTGCGCTGCCGCCCTTTCGGGCAATTCCTGCGTGAATGTAGCTGCGGAGGAAACCGTGACAGAGGCTGAGCTGCAGGCAGCAGCCGAAGAGCCGGAATACACCCTGGAGCAGGTGGTCGTCCTAAGCCGGCACAATATCCGTTCCCCGCTGTCCGCAAAGGGGTCCATGATAGACGAAATCACGCCGCATGAGTGGTTTGCCTGGACATCGGAGGCGGGAGAGCTTTCGCTGCGCGGCGCCATGCTGGAAACCACCATGGGGCAGTATTTCCGCCTCTGGCTGGAGAAGGAAGGGCTGTTCCCGGCAAACTATATTCCGGAAGAGGGCGCGGTGCGCTTTTACGCAAACGGCCTGCAGCGCACCCAGGCTACGGCGCACTACTTTTCGACAGGTCTGCTCCCGGTGGCGGTGGTTCCGGTGGAACGGCATGTGGAATACAATGAGGGCGATGCCACTTTTCTTCCCCTGGTCAATTTCACAAATGAAAGCTATGAGCTTGCCGTGCATGCCGACGTTGCGGAGCAGGGCGGCGGTATAGAGCTCTCCGGCTACAGGGCGTCCCTGGAGGATGCGTTCCGGATCATCATGGACGTAACGGACATGGAGGAGAGCGAGGCTTATAAAAACGGCACATACGGGAATCTGGCCACCGACCTGACCATCTGGAAGCCCTTTGAGGTGGGGAAGGAGCCCGGAATAACCGGCCCGATCCGGACGGCTGTCTCCCTTGCCGACGCGCTGGTGCTGCAGTATTATGAGGAGCCGGATGACAAAAAGGCGGCATTCGGGCATGAACTGACCGAAGCGGACTGGAAGGAGATCGGAAAGGTACTTGAGGTCAATGAAAAGATCCTCTTCTCTTCGAGCCTGATCGCACCGAATGTGGCGCATCCCATCCTGGAGGAGGTACGCAGCGAGCTGAATACAGAGGGCCGGAAATTTTCCTTCCTCTGCGGACACGATTCCACGATCGCGAGCTTCCTCTCGGCCCTCGGCGTGGAGGAATATACGCTTGAGGGCGCCATTGAGCCCGCAACCCCGATCGGCAGCAAGGTGGTCTTTGAGCGCTGGACGGACGAAGCGGGAGAAGATTATTTCAAGGTGAATCTGGTCTATCAGAGTGTGGAGCAGCTCCGGTCCATTCAGCCGCTGTCGCTGGAAGAGCCCCCGATGATCGTCCCGCTCTCCTTTGAAGGCGTGGAGACCGCCGAAAACGGCATGATTCCGGAGGCGGCCCTGATGAGACGCTTTGAGTCCGCCCTGAAGGCCTATGACGAGCTGCAGGAGAAGTATACGGAAGAGGGTGTGAAGCAGGATGAAGCCGCCGAGGCGATTCCGGACTGGAGGGAGGATTCCCCGGCCATGGCTTCCATCGTGTCCTTCGTGGAGTCTGTGACAGATGAAAAGTCCCCGGCATATCTGAGGCCGGAGGAGCGCGTTGCCGTATTCGATTCCGACGGTACCCTGATCGGGGAGCGCTATCCGAATTACTCTGACCAGTGCATGATGATGCAGCGTCTGCTGCACGATGAGAACTATGAGGCCGTACCGGAGGATAAGGCATTCGCCGCGGAACTTGAGAGGGCGTCCCTTGGCCGCCAGCCGGAGCCGGATTCACCCAGATCCACGGCCCAGATGACGGCGGAAAGCTTTAAGGGCTGTACGGTGGAGGAATACCGGAATTATGTCGGCGCTTTCATGGCACAGCGGGTTCCCGGTTTCGAGGGCATGACCTACGGAGAACGCTGGTTTATCCCCATGGTTTCCCTGGTCAGGTATCTGGCGGAGCATGACTTCCGGGTTTATATCTGCAGCGGCACGGAGCGCCTGTTCCTGCGTGAGATGATCATCGGCAGGCTGGATCAGTGGATTCCGCCCTATCAGGTGATCGGAACCGAATTCTCCCTCACCGCTTCCGGGCAGGGAGACAAAGCGGGACGCGATTACACCCTCACCCCCGAAGATGAAGTGCTCATCGAAGGGAACATGAGCTATAAAAACCTGAAGGTCAACAAGGTATTCAGCATCATCGATGAAATCGGCGTGGTTCCCGTGCTGGCCTTCGGAAACAGCTCCGGCGATTTCGCCATGGGCCAGTACACCGTAAGCCATGGCGGTCAGGCCTACATGCTGCTGTGTGATGATACCGAACGCGACTATGGCGATACGGAGGAAGCGGAAGCCTTTGCGGAGAAATGCCATGCGCTGGGCTTCAACACGGTTTCCATGCGGGATGAGTTTGAGACCATCTATGCGGAGGGGATTGTGAAGACGGCGCCGGAAGCTATGGAAGAGATGGCTGAGCCGGCGGCGGAAGTACAGTCCACAGAGCCTGCGGCGGAAATACAGTCCGCAGAGCCTGCGGCGGAAATACAGTCCACAGAGCCGGCAGCGGAAGATTTCCCCGAAACCGAAACCGGCGCCGAAGCGGAAAGCCTTGAACCGGCTGCGTAATATTTGAAAGAGGAAACGCAAGAAATGAAGAAAGAGAACATTCTGTCACTTTCGGGAGCCTGGAAAATGCGCCGGGTGGACACTGCGGACTGGCACGATGCGCAGGTGCCGGGATCGGTCTATGCGGACCTGATGCGGGACGGGACCCTGCCCGATCCCTTCTGGCGCGAGAATGAACTGCAGTTTTTTGAGCTCATGAAGCATGATTTCATCTATGAGCGGAGCTTTTCGGTACCGGCGGCGCTTCTGCCCCACAGCCGCGTGGAGCTTTGCTGCGACGGCCTGGATACCATCGCGGATATCACCGTAAACGGCCAGCCCGCCGGCCATGCCGACAACATGCACATTGCCTGGCGTTTTGACGTAAAGGAGCTGCTGCGGGAGGGGGAGAATGAAATCTCCGTCCGCTTTGACTCCTCCGTAAACTATGTACTGGGCGAGTATGAGAAACGCCCGTGCTGGGGCTCCTCGGATGCCATCCCCGGCTTCGGAGCCCTGCGCAAGCCCCACATGATGTTCGGCTGGGACTGGGGTCCCCGTCTTCCCGACGCGGGTATCTGGAAGGATATCCGTATAGAGGGCGTGGATATCGCCAGGCTGGAGGGCGTGCGGGTTGAACAGGTCCATGAGGAAGGCAAGGTCACACTTATTCTGCACCCCGAAATCGACGGCGATGCGGCGGCCTGCAGCCTGGATGCGGTGCTCACGGCGCCCGACGGCAGCACAACGGCTTTTAAAGACAATAAACTGACCGTGGAAAAGCCCGAGCTCTGGTGGCCGAACGGCTTCGGCGCCCAGCCGCTTTACCGGGTAGATGTCACCCTGAAAGCGGCCTGCTCCGAACATGACCGGGATGGTATCGCGCAGGCCGGCTCAGCTTCCGGCAGCGGTGTGCAGGAGCTCGGGGCATGTGATACCGTCCCGGAGGCCGGCGGAGACGTTCTGGATACCTGGACCTGCCGCATTGGCCTGCGCACGCTCTCCGTCAGCCGTGAAAAGGATGCGTACGGCGAGGAGTTCTGCCACATCGTCAACGGCGTGAAGATCTTCGCCATGGGCGCGGATTATATTCCGGAGGACAACATCTATTCCCGCATCACGCCGGAGCGCACCAGGCGCCTTCTGGAGGATGCGGTTCTGGCAAACTTCAATTCCGTCCGCGTCTGGGGCGGCGGTTACTATCCGTCGGACGATTTTTATGACATCTGTGACGAGCTGGGACTCCTGGTCTGGCAGGACCTGATGTATGCCTGCTCCTACTATGATCTCACCCCGGAGTTTGAAGCGTCCATCCGTACCGAAACGGTGCAGAATGTGCGCCGCATCCGCAACCACGCAAGCCTCGCCCTGATCTGCGGGAACAATGAGATGGAATCCTTCATGGCGGTGGCAAACCACCAGCTGGAGACGGATTTTGCCATTCAGGGCTCCGGCTTTGAGCGCCACAACACGAGGCGCAGCCATGTGGCGGACTATATCCTGATGTACAGCTATATCCTGCCGGAGATTGTGAAAAAGGAAGCCCCGCAGACCTTCTGGTGGCCTTCGTCGCCGAGCTCGGGCGGAAACTTTGACAACCCGCAGGATCCCTCCCGGGGCGACGTGCATTACTGGGATGTATGGCATGGCGAGAAGCCCTTCACCGAGTACAGGAAATTCAATTTCCGCTATGTCTCGGAGTTCGGCTTCCAGTCCTTCCCCTGCCTGGCAACGGTGGAGAGCTTCACCGAGCCGAAGGACCGCAACGTCTTTTCGCGCATCATGGAGCGGCACCAGAGAAACAAGGCCGCCAACGGGAAGATTCTCTCCTACTTAAGCCAGACTTTCCGCTTTCCCTCGGATTTCGACAAGCTGCTCTATGCCTCCCAGCTGCTGCAGGCGGAGGCCATCCGCTACGGCGTGGAGTACTGGCGGCGTAAACGCGGCTGCTGCATGGGCGCCGTCATCTGGCAGCTTAACGACTGCTGGCCGGTTGCCTCCTGGGCCTCCATCGATTATTACGGACGCTGGAAAGCCCTGCATTACGCCGCGAAGCGCTTTTTCGCGCCGATAATGATCTCCGTGCATGAGGAGGGCGAGGTCTCCCAGAACCCGCAGATCAACGAATTCCGCACGGAGCCCATCGAGAAGAGCGCGCATATGTGCATTGCCAATGAGACCATGAGAACCGTGCGGGGCACGGTACGCTGGTCCCTGCGGAATGCAAAGGCTGAAATCCTGCAGCAGGGCGAAACCGCTGCCGAGGTGCAGCCTCTTTCCTCCTTCTGGCTGGAGAAGCTCTGCTTCCCGGAGGCGGTGATTACGGAGAGCTATTTCAGCTGTGAATTTGCGGATGAGAACGGCGAAGTGCTCAGCCGTTCCACGGCCCTCTTTGTCGCGCCGAAGCACTTTGATTTCGAAGACCCGGAGCTTACGGTTCAGGCTTCGCAGGATGGCAAGACGGTTACCGTCTGCGCAAAGGCCTATGCGCGCAGCATCCGCATCGAGAGTGATGACCCGGATCTGCTGCTCTCCGACAATTTCTTTGACATGGACGGCGGTATGCGCAGTGTGGAGGTGCTTCGCGGAAGCGCGTCCGGACTGCGTGTAAGCTCGGTTTATGATATCGGGCGAGCGGTAGTTTATCCTAACTAGATGTAATGATTTGTTCATAAATGTCTTGGGAGGAACGTAAATGTACAGGAAATTAATAAAATTGTTTTCTCGGTTTATACTGTTGACAATAGTCGGTTTAACATTTTCTTTGGACGTGTATGCTGATGATTTTGTTAGTGCAGAGTTGATCAATAATAATCCTGAAATCATAGAAACTGTAAGTGACAGCTGGTTTTTGCAATTTGAAAATTCTATGACTGTGCGTTTTTCATATACTTTTTACTCCGGATGTGCTAGTGGGAGGGATTATGTATTTTAACGGTCCACAACCATCATCAGTAAAAATATATCTGAGAATTGGTTATTATGATGAAGGAGGATATCATCTATTTACTCCCGTCCCATCAAGTACAGGAACTTTGGCAGCTGGTTGTGAACAATATGCCCCGGCTGGGATGGCTTTTTCTGATCTGACATTACGGTTCGAGATAAACGGATCTCTAATACCGGACTATATTACGCTATATGAGAATGGAATAGTCAGTGTTTATCTTCCGCATTTTGCAGGCAATGGTCATATTTGGGAACAATAACGATAAGACACAATTCTATCTGCATTCGTTTGAGAGAAAAGGATGAGGAGAAGTGCTATTCTATGATTCGGAAAATAACATTACGACTGGTTTGTCTCGCAATCCTCCTTTTAATTCCTACGATTTACGGTTGTGAAAAGAAAGAAATTTACATTGGCGTCTTTCAGGGGCCTGCAACGATCAGTAAGACAGTTTCTGAGATGTATCCTTTTTCCGTAAAAATTGAAGTATCAGAAACAGAATTCCGAGCGAGGTGCTTTACAGACTCAACTGACAAATATACGATGTCGTTAGTCAGTTATGTACTTTACAATGATCGGAAAAGTGGACAAAAAATGGCTGTAGAAATCCGGTCTGATCGACAACCACTGGATACTTCATCTGAATTACTGATGGCAGAAGACCAGTCAATTGAATATGTACATGTATTTCCATTTTTTGACCAGACCATGGTGAATTATAATTTGTATTTTTCTCCAAAAAAATTTACATTAGATGATAAGAGACGGTGGGAAGAAGAGATCAATGCGCTTTTAGGGATCTGCCTGGAAGATTTGTATGGAATATAATTAACGAGTTTACTTGTTTACTTTCATTGGGTTCAAATATCTTAGAACAATATATTTCTTGGTGAATCCGTACAATCACATTATGGTTAACGCAATATTATAATGTGAATAATATTATGAGGGTTAATATTAACGAACGAACTGCTCCGGTTTTGGTCATTTGCCAACCGAAATTCCAGATTATCATAGTAAATTCGACACTGTATCTATTATAGCAGGTTTTGGCCCAATAACATACCGGCTTATTGTTTCCAAACAGACATAAATCCCGGCTTTTGGCTGAAATATCAGAGAAATTCAGGCATAGCGAAGCGCAGGTGAAATCCAGTCATTTTCCTTGCCAGAGTAAATTCAACCATGCTGAGATGATATGGTTTGCCATACTAAATTCTATGGTGGAATAGAATTTAGTATGGCAAATTAGGCTGCTCCGACTTTCATCATCAATACAGTGACCTCTGCTGCAGAATCCCTGTGTATACAGATGAACGAGCATAAACCGGATAAGCAATGCCGGATTTATGTGCTCAAAAGTGATGACAGGAATTTCAGGGCGCCTGAAGCGAAAGGAGAAAAAATGAGGCATAACAGTATGGTTCTGCCGCTTGCCACAGCCGCAGCAATGATCTTGCTGTCGGCCGCGAACTGCATGGCAGAAGACGGAGAAGCACAGACAGAAAAGACCGCCAGCTGGACAAAAGAAGAAAAGGACGGCATTTCGGGTATAACCGTGGAGCCGGTGGAGCCTGTCACCTATTCCGGGAGCGCGGATACCTTCGTCGCAAGCGATGCCTACAGAGACTGGTGGCAGGATGCCCGGGAGAAAGCAAAGGTGTCCATGGAATACCGGGATGATATGGATGCTTTCTACGGCGCGGTCATTCCGGCGGTGCTTAAAGCATCGGAGGATTCGGCGGTCTGCTCGCCCCTGAACCTCTACATGGCGCTCTCCCTCCTGGCGGAAACCGCCGGGGGAAACAGCCGGGAACAGATCCTTAAGCTTCTGGGCGCATCGGATACGGATGCACTTTCAGCCTGCGCGGATGCCCTGTGGACGGCCAACAGCCAGGATATGCCACTGTTGAAAAGCCTTCCGGCAAATTCCCTCTGGCTGAGCGATGACTTTTCTTTCCATGAAGAGACGCTGGAGCATCTGGCCGACGCATATCATGCATCTTCCTACCGAGGGGAGATGGGAACGGAAGCCATGGATGAAGCGCTTCGAAGCTGGGTAAACGAACAGACAAAGGACCTGTTGAAGGAATACGCCGACCAGCTGACCACCGATCCGCGCATGATCCTGGGACTGGTTTCAACCCTCTACTATAAGGCCGCATGGGATCTGCCTTTCCTGGCGGAAAACACCCGCACGGAGACTTTCCACGGGGCAAAGGGAGATACGGAATGCGAGATGATGCACTGGTCCGACAGCGGTGCCTATTACTGGGGCGAAGGCTTCGGTGCCGTATCCCGGAGCATTGCGAATGGTGGAAGCATGTTCTTTATTCTGCCGGACGAAGGGACGGAGCTTGACGAAGTGCTGGAGAGTGCGGAGGTCATGTCGCTGATCAATGATATGAATCATTATGAAAACAATAAATTCCTGATCGTGAACCTGTCCGTCCCGAAATTCGAAGTAAAGGCCAACACGGAACTGACGCCCCTCCTGCAGCAGCTCGGTATAACCGATGTTTTCGATTCCGAAGCGGCTGACTTCTCGCCGCTGACGGAAGAAGAGGGCGTTTTTCTGTCCAAAGCGGAGCATGCGGCCTGCGTCTCCATTGATGAGGAGGGCGTGACCGGAGCAGCCTATACGGACATGTTCCTGATGGGTGCCGGCATGCCGCCCGAGGAGCAGGTGGACTTTGTGCTGGACCGCCCTTTCTTCTTTGTGGTGACGGGCAGAGACCGGTCTGTTCTGTTTGCCGGGACCGTAAAGGAT
>CAMOSC010000121.1 GCA_946624325.1 uncultured Clostridia bacterium | reverse complement strand
GCAGTTACCGGGGAGCAGTCTTTGGCAGTTCCTGAGGAGCAGTCTTCGGCAGTTACCGGGGAGCAGTCTTTGGCAGTTCCTGAGGAGCAGTCTTTGGCAGTTCCTGAGGAGCAGTCTTCGGCAGTTTCCGAAGAGCAGTCTTCGGCAGTTTCAGAGGAGTTGTCTTCGGCAGCATCTGAGGAGCTGCCTTCCGAAGTGCGCACAGAAGAAAGTACGGAAGAAATCAGAGAAGAAATCGAAGAAACGGAAGCGGAGTCCGAAGTAGCAGAGACTGACGAAGCAGAGTCGGATGAGGAAGAAACGGACGAGGCTGAGACAGAGGAAGCCGAAACCGTCAGCGAAAGCGAAGCGGATATCGATAATGTCACCGATAAAATTGAAATTCTGCATAAAGCAGGCAGTAAAAAGGGCCTGATTTCCGATACGCAGGATCTGAGCGACCTGGTATCCATGGGCGTTAAGAATACAACCATCACCTGGAATATTTATGATCATAACCGGGCCGCAAGGCTTTTGAATGAGGATGGAAGCATCAATTCCTGGGGCGTGCTCAGCCTGAAAAACCGTACCAAGGCTTTTTGCGACAACGGAATTGTGGTATATCTTATCCTGGTTCTCCCGAATTATGCACCGGAGCTTCTGCGGTACCCGAATTCCGACGGCGGGCTTTACTATGTCGCATGGAACACCGCGGATGATGAGGGCATCAATATCTACACAGAACTCATGGAAACACTGGCAAGAGAGGTTTCTCCGTATGTTTCTCACTGGGTGATCGGAAACGAAGTGAACGACAATATCCAGTGGCATTATATGGGGCCTGCAGATATTGAAACGCATGTTAAAGAATATGCAAAGCTTTTCCGACTCTGTTATAATGCTGTTCGGGAAGTAAACCCGAAGGCGCAGCTCTATATCCCAGTAGATCACAGATGGAAGCAAAGAAACAATTCCAATCAGAATTATGATGCTAAAGACTATCTTGACCTGTTTGATAGAGAAATCCAGAAGGGAGGCAATATAGATTGGTGCCTTGCTTTTCATGCTTATTCCATCCCGTTAAGCGCTCCGGAGGTCTGGGATGACGGCTCGCGGGTAATAGCATATGACTATGACCCTATCGAAAACCCACGTCAACCACTTGCAGGAGGCGGAGAGATATCATATCATGAGGAGACCTTTGCCATCTCTATGAAGAATATAGATGTCCTGACCAATTACTTTGCCGCCAGGATATCTAAAAATACGGCCGGAGCGGTACGGCCGATCGCGCTTACCGAGCAGGGATATACTTCCTACTCAGAGCGGACCAACGCCGATGCATCAAAGGAGCAGGCAACCTCCATCGCGTATGCATACAACAAAGCCGTCTCGAATCCCTATATCGAAAGTTTTATCCTGAGCCGTCAAATTGATCAACTGGAGATGGGGAATAATTATTATAAGTTCGGCCTGAGCAATGCGTCGGGACAGCCGAAGTATTCCCATGAAGTATTCAGATATCTGGGCTCGGGGGATACTCTCTATACCAGCGCCGCCCTGCCAGCCATTACTTCGGGAACGGGAAGAACCTCGGGAACCCTGAAGGCACCGACAGTGATCGGCTCCGGCTGGAAGGGATTCTATAATGCGGCTGTACGGAACAATGACAACATCTCGCTCACAACCGCGGCGACGGCAGACCATGTTCTTTCCATGAAGCTGAACAATTATAATGCCTCCGGAACACCGTTTTTCTGTGTCACGGCCACCGTGAACGGATGCAGAGGTACCGGAAGCGGACTTCTCAGGCTGTATTCCGATGAAAAAATCTGGGAAGCCGAAGTCGGAGGTCTTACCGTCGGCGACGAAATCAGCTTCCTCTTTGACGCGCGCGGCTGGGCCGGGCTTGGAAAGCTGACCGGGGCAGAATTCTGGGTACGCCGTCTTTCCGGAAACGGCAGTATGAAGGTATCCGCTCTGAACGCCTCTGCGGACGGTGCCGCAAATGCCCCCAAAATCACTCCGGAAGTTACAGGCCTGAAAGCTGCCGCCGCGGGCATGAACAGGGTGACCCTGAGCTGGGAAAAGACTCCGGGAGCTATCGGATACATTGTTCTCCGCGATGGAAAACAGCTGCAGGGAGGCTACGTTACCTGGAAAGAAAACACATACACAGATACAGGCGCTTCGCCGGATAAATTCAACTATTACTGGGTAATCCCAGTCCTCGGCAAGAATCCGGACGGTTCGGTACAGAAAGGGAAGATCGGACGTTATGTATGGGCGATCGGCAGAACGCTCGGGACCGTATCCGATCTCAAGGCAGTCGGAGGCTGGAAGAGGGTCCAGGTAAGCTGGAAGGCTGCGGATGGGGCGAATGCTTATGTGGTGATTTCACGAAACGGTAAAAATGCGAAGAAGAGTACTGTTGTCACGACAAATTCTTACACCGACACTTCCGTGACGCCGGGCACCGCCCAGTTCTACTGGGTCTATCCGATCTATCGGAACAATGAAGGAAAAACGGTTCTTGCCGGAAAGCTTACGAATTATGTATGGGCGGTCCCATATCAATAAAAGAAAAAACGTTACTGAACAGGTACCAAAATACGAACGGTGCTTTCCTACCGCAAAAATGCATAGAAAGCCGCCGGAATCCATTTATGACAGCATATCATAAAGGATTCCGGCGGCTTGTATTTGTTTACCGGAACCGGCAGGCGAGGAAGCCGCTCGCGAGCTTCCACATCTGCAGGGGTGTGGGACATGAGCAGCAGAAGGCCGTGAATGTGCGCCGGCGGAATCGGATGGATGGATGGTTTTCCCACTCATTCGATTCTCCCTGCGGCTGAAGCAAAGCCAGGACTGCTTTTATTATATCCGCTACTTTGGGATAAAAAACTGTGCATAACCGTTCCGGAGCAGATCCCGGAAGTCATCATGGGTATACCGAAGCCAGGCTGTTTTCAGGGCAGTTACGCTTCGGCCAGATACTGCCTGCAGGCTTCCAGCTCCTGCTGCATAGCAGCGGCACCGGGAGCTCCCTTCGTAAGCCGCCGTTCAACACAGGTGCGCATGCTGATAGCCTCGTAGATATCTTCCTGAAATACCGGACATACCGCCTGATAATCCGAGAGCGGCAGATCATCCAGGGCACAGCCGCGCTCCACACAGAGCAGAACAAGACGGCCGATGATCCCGTGGGCATCCCTGAAGGGCACACCGTGATTTACCAGATAGTCCGCGGCGTCTGTGGCATTGATAAATCCGGCTTTGGCGCTTTCCGCCATGCGCTCCTTATGGAAACGGAGCGTGGAAAGCATGCCGTTGAAAAGGGTCAGACATCCCTTAGCGGTGTCTATCGCGTCAAAGGAAAGCTCCTTGTCTTCCTGCATGTCCTTGTTATAAGCCAACGGCAGCCCTTTCATGGTGGTCAGAAGGGCAGTGAGCGCACCGTAAACCCTGCCGGTCTTTCCGCGCACAAGTTCCGCGATATCCGGATTTTTCTTCTGCGGCATGATACTTGAACCGGTACTGTACCCGTCATCGATCTCCACAAAGCGGTATTCATTGGTGTTCCAGATAATGATCTCCTCGCTGAAACGGGAGAGATGCATCATTACGATGGAGAGGGCCGAGAGAAACTCCAGCAGGTAATCCCGGTCGGAAACGGAATCCATACTGTTTCTTGTGGCGCAGTCAAACCCGAGAAGCGCTGCCGTGTATTCACGGTCCAGCGGATAGGTTGTTCCGGCAAGGGCGCCGGCTCCCAGCGGGCACTCATTCATCCTGCTTCGGAGGTCACGGAGCCTGCCGCGGTCGCGTCTGAACATTTCAAAATAAGCGCCGAGATGATGGGAGAGGGTTAAAGGCTGCGCTTTCTGGAGATGCGTGAAACCGGGCATCCAGGTTTCCGTATGCTCCTCCATCAGGTGAAGAAGAGTTGTCAGGAGCTCCTTAAGCAGCGCCGCGATGCTGTCCGTCTGATCACGGATGTAAAGCTTCATATCCAGCGCCACCTGGTCGTTTCTGCTGCGGCCTGTATGCAGTTTTTTCCCGACGTCCCCGATCCGTTCGATCAGGTGCGCTTCGACAAAACTGTGGATATCCTCACTGCCGTCGTCAAAGCTGAGGGTTCCGGCATCAAGATCCGCAAGGATTCCTTCCAGACCCGACTGGATGGCATCACGTTCGGAATCTGTGAGGATTCCCTGCTTTGCGAGCATTCTGACATGGGCAATGCTGCCCCGGATATCCTGGGCATAAAAGCGGCAGTCAAAAGGCAGCGATGCGTTGAAGGCAAAGGCAAGTTCATTGGTTTCTTCCGTAAAGCGTCCGCCCCATAATTTCATAAGATCTTTTACCTCGAAGATTTTTTGTGTCAGGACCGGTTTTAAGCCGGCTCATTTGAAGAACATCCATGCCGGACGGATGTCCGGCATCAGCATGAATAACGCAAGTGTCAGCGTTTCCTCAGGGGTTACGGGCTGTCATTATCGCTTTCTTCCCGGAATTCGGGAAAAAGCGCTTCCTCCTCCAGGAGAGCCTCGTCGTCTTCGGAAATCATTTCTTCCTTCGCGAGGCGGGCTTCTTCCTCTTCCTTTTTGGCCTTTGCGAGCGCGATCTGCTTTTCCAGCAGTCTGATCATAAAGAGCAGCAGGAGGCTGACAACGGATACCAGGAGCCCGATGATGAAACCGTTCGGGCGGTATACGATGCGGACCTGGTGGGATCCTGCGGAAAGCGGGAAGGAGAGGAAGGCATCCTTGTAGGCTTCCTTTTCAACCGCGACGCCGTCCACATAAGCGGTCCAGCCCTTGTCACAGGGAATTGTGAACAGCATGGTACCGGCTTTTTTGACATCCACCGTTCCCTCAATGGAGGTGGTATCCCAGCGGGTTACCTGAAGCGGCGTTTCATTCAGGCGTTCATACATTTCGGCCAGAACCGATTCGTCCAGCACCCAGGCGGTGAGCGTCAGGTTCTTGGTTTTATCCTCCGCATTGTTTGCCACCCTGACCACATCCCCGGCTTCCACGGTATCCACATCGTTCAGGGCGTCCAGCGGCAGGAAATAGCTGCGGCCGAGATTTGAGAAATCCTTGGATTTACCGGTACCCTCATGGGTGACCTTAACCTTGTCCGGACCGCCGGACTTGTTGACATAGATATACAGGTATCCCGGGTCGGTGACGGTAACTGTCACATTCGTGGAGGTATTGTCCGCGATATCGGTCTGCTCAATGAATAACTGCTTTCCGGTCAGGGCCTGGGAGAGGCTGTTCCAGTTATAGGCCGGGTTGACATCGGTATTGTTCCATGTCTCTGAAAGCTGGGGCTCCACCAGGAAGCCTACCGGCAGCGCATAGGTATTTTCGTAGACCCAGACACCGTCCTTCTGTTCGAAAAGTCTCCGCAGGGAATTTTCGGGAAGCTCCTTCATGGAGATGGAGTACTTTGCGCCGAGAAGCATCAGCGAGGCCCAGGACTGCCCCATGGATCCGTAGGCATTGGTGGAAGACTCCATGCCGATTTTTTTGTAGAACGCCGTGAGATCCGCATAAGCCATGGATGAAAAAATAGAGACAGAGCGGAAATCAAACCATGCACCGTCGTTCTTGGTCCGGTACGCCGTGCGTTCCATGCGGTAGAATGAATTTCCTTCAACGGCGTCAATATCTTTCGTGATGGCCCGTACGGTCAGGTCATCCTTCACATAGTCCGAACGGTTGACGGTAGTAACGCTCGTGGAAGACATGTTCACCGTAGACTCAATCACCGTAAAGACCAGTACCGTGAAGAAAATCAGCGGACGGAACCGCTTTTTGGCAAAAATCCAGGCGTTTGTCAGCGCGCCGTAGATGATCAGGAAACCGATGCTTAAATAGAAGGTGTACCAGACATAATAATCGTCGTTCGTGGAGGAGCCTTTTGTACCGGTGTATTCGGCGCCCAGCTTCTCGGCGAGAATGACAAATCCGACGGCCGTGACAAGTGCCACCGCAATTTCCTTCGGCGTGCGCCTTCTGACATCCAGGAATCCCTTGAAGGACATGGAGAGAACCAGGAAGATGTAGACGAAGGACTGGCGGCATGGCAGGGAATTCGGATAGTGGAAGCCGTGCCAGATGAAATTCAGGATATTCAGGCTGAAGCTCAGCAGGAAAAAGACAAGCAGAAGGAGGTTCGCGGCTTTTTCCTTAAACGGGACCTTCCTGCTCATAATGTACAGCGGGATAAACAGAAGCACCGCTACGCCGCAGTAGATATTGGGCCAGTGGTCCAGGCCGATCTCCACCTCCACATTCATGAGATGCCGGCTGAGCATGTCGAACATGGAGAAATAGGAGGTTACGGAAGAGGGGAAATTCACGGAACCCGAAGCCGTGGAGGACAGCGCGGCGATTTCCGGAAACAGCATCACCGAGGCAAGCCCGCCCGCGAGCAGGGAGTACAGCGCAAAGGAGAATACCCGCTTCACATAATTGCCATCCTCCGGTTCCAGGAGGATCAGGTCCACCGCAAAGATGAGCACAACGCTCATACACACCATGATGGAAATATAGTAATTGGAATAAATACAGAGCGCGAGCGAGAAACAGTACAGGAGGCAGCGGTTCTGCCGGATGAGTCTTTCCAGTCCCAGAATGATGAGGGGAAAGAGGAACAGGCAGTCCAGCCACATGATGTTCCAGCTGTAAGCGGCCATATAACCGCTCAGACCATAAAAGATGCCGAACAGCGCCGCGGCGGGACGCGCCGTATGGTTGTGCGTGTTCAGGTAATACGTCATGGTAAGGCTCGAGAGCGCCATCCGGAAAACGATGCCGTAGGTGATAAACTCGATTACCAGGCCCCGCGGACAGAAGAAAAGCAGGAAATTAATGGGGCTGGAGAGATAGTAGGCATAGAGGGACATGAAATTCGTGCCCAGGCCGATATCCCAGGTGAAATACAGGCTTTCACCGTGTGCAAGCTTATCTTTGTATTCCTGAAAAAAGGGTGCATACTGGTGATAAAGGTCCGTGCGCAGAAAACTCCGGTTCCCGAAAGGAAAAATCTGCTTGCCCGCAAATATGATCAGCATCACCAGAATCGGTACAAAGAAAGATACCAGGTAGGGAAGGGCGGGGGAATAGAGAATCCCCTTCTTACCCGGCCGATACGAAGCGTCTTTCTGTTTTTTGAATAAAGGCAGGTTCATGACTCGATTTCTCCTTTCCGCCTTCCGAAAACCAGAAGCTTACTGCCGAAATAATTGACAATCATAACAAGGATGCCGGAGAGAAGCTTCATCAGCGGCTCATTCCAGTGCAGCACGTCAACGGTGACCAGCATGATGGCCAGATTCATAAAATAGGATGCTATCCGGCAGGAAACAAAGCCGGTCAGTTCATGCGCGAGGGTTCCGGCCGACCAGTCGGTGCTTAAAAATACAAAGATTTTATTGACGAAATATGCGAAGATCACGGCCGATATCCAGGCTATGGTCAGAGAAAGGCCGGTGGAAAGCCCAAGCCCCCTGCAGACGAAATGGACGATATAATCCAGCGCTGTCGTGAGCACGCCGCAGATCAGATAACTGATGACCTCATAGCTGCAGAATTTGCCAAGCAGCGGATGGGCGGCTGCCCAGCGGCAGATTTTCAGACCCGTCAGGAAGCGGAGCAGACCGGAATTCAGAATTTTATCTTTCATAAACCTTTTGATCCTTCCCGAATTTAGACTTTACTTCTTGCGAAAGATGACTTATAATTAAAATGTTGCACTTGTTGCGAATATATTACACCCGCGGAATCCGGCTCGGGGAGCTGCCAGCCGCTGTACGCAGATACGCATGGATCCCGCCGCACGGGTATGTTCTCAAATTATCGTAACTGTTCATAGCTAGACTCCGGAAATGGCGAAAAGATGCCATTTCCGGAGTTGCGGCGTGCTCGCCAGATGCAAATCTGTGAGAAAACATGGATTTCAGCCAGCTGAATCCATGTTTCCTCACAGATTTGCGCCTGGCTCTGAACAGTTACAAAAAAACACAACACTCCTATTTTAATATAGAAGACAGAAATTGTAAACCCTTGTTTGGGAAGAAACCAAAAAGACATCAGCCGGAAACCGGACAGGACAGACCCGGCTGTCAAAAAACGGAGCATATTGAATGGATCAGGAAGAACGCCGCAGACTTGCGATGATAGGAAGAGGGGAGATTCCGGAGGACGAGGAGGAGAAGCTCCCGGAGAAGAAAAAGAATCCCATTTCGGCCTACTTTGGGGATATCCTGAAAAACAGGAGAAAAAGGAATCGTTTTCTGAAGAGAATCCTTGCCGCCGCAGTTTTCCTTATTTTACTGTTTCTGTTTCTTACAGGGCTGAAAACCTGCATCGGGTTTGTCGGAAAACTCGGGCAGGGTTCAAAAACTCCGGAAACAGTGGCTGTGGAAAAGGAAGACGGACCCCCGAATACCGGTGCCGAAACCGATGTATCCGACAGCGTGGACGTGAATTCCGGGACATCGCCGGCACCCTCCGATCATGCGCAGTCCGTGAATCCGGCTGCGGAGGAAACGCCGGGAGCCGGTGAGGGGATTCCGGTAATTGCCGGGGAAACCATAACCATGGCCGCGGCTCCGGCGGAGACGGCTGCGGAGGCCGGTGTATCACAGCAGCAGGAAATTCATACGGTAACGGTGAACACCACGGTGAATACACCCGTAAAGCCCTGGGAATTTGTCATTCCCGAGTGGATTGAACAGGATCTTATACCGGTCAATCCCTACTCCAGGCCTCAGCTGGAGATGCAGCCCCTGCAGTACATCTCAATCCACTATGTGGCAAACCCGGGCTCAACCGCCCGCGGAAACCGGGAATATTTCCAGAACCTCGGGGATCCGAATGACCCGGCATATGCGATCCGGAAAGCCGGAGCACACTTCGTCGTAGGCCTTGAGGGCGAAATCATTCAGTGTATCCCCGTATATGAGGGCACTTACGGGATGGATAAGGAACACAATTACAATACCATTCATATTGAGTGCTGTCACCCGGATGAGACCGGGAAGTTCACCGAGACCACCATTGAAAGTCTCTGCAAACTGGCATCCTGGCTGATGCAGCAGTACCACCTGGATTCCACGCATCTGATCCGGCACTATGACGGAACGGTCGGGAAGCCCTGTCCGCTGTACTATGTGGAGCATCCGGATGAATGGGAAGCCCTGAAGCAGCGGATTCAGAATTACTGTGATTCCCATCCCGGGATCAGCTGAAAGTATTTGAACAGGAACAATTTTTATCTTTACTTTTGGCATTATCAGCGATAGAATATAAAACGAAGCCATAAAGGCGGAAACGGAGGAAACAGAAAATGAAAGTATTGGTGATCAATTGCGGAAGTTCATCCCTGAAATATCAGCTGATCGATTCCGAGACAGAGCAGGTTCTGGCAAAAGGCCTCTGCGAGCGTATCGGCATCGACGGCGTGCTCACGCATAAGCCTGCCGGGAAGGATTCCGTCCGCATCGAGAAGTCCATGCCGACGCATACCACAGCTGTCAGCATGGTACTGAATGAACTTGTGGATCCGAAGGACGGGGTGATTTCTTCCCTCAGCGAGATCGGAGCCGTCGGACACAGAGTAGTCCACGGAGGAGAGAAGTTTGCTTCTTCCGTCATCATCAACGAAGAAGTGCTCGCACAGGTTGAAGCCTGCAATGATCTTGCACCGCTGCACAACCCGGCCAATATTATCGGTATCAATGCCTGCAGGGAACTGATGCCGAACGTGCCCATGGTAGCCGTGTTCGATACGGCCTTCCATCAGACCATGCCGAAAAAGGCTTATATGTACGGGCTTCCCTATGAGTATTACGAGAAGTACGGCGTCCGCCGTTATGGCTTCCACGGAACCAGCCACAGCTTTGTCTCCCGCAGAACGGCAGAGCTTCTCGGCAAGAAGCCCGAGGAGCTGAATGTGATTGTCTGCCATCTCGGCAACGGCTCATCCATCAGCGCGGTTAAAGCAGGAAAGTGCGTGGATACTTCCATGGGACTTACTCCGCTGGAAGGCGTACCGATGGGTACCAGAAGCGGCAGCATTGACCCGGCCATCGTCGAGTTTATCGCCGGCAAAGAGAATCTGGATGTTCACCAGGTGCTGAACATTCTGAATAAGAAGTCCGGCGTACAGGGTGTGTCCGGTGTTTCCAGCGACTTCCGCGATCT
>CAMOSC010000120.1 GCA_946624325.1 uncultured Clostridia bacterium | reverse complement strand
CTGAAGGAGCTGCTTCCCGAAGATCTCTTCTCGCAGCTTGAGGCCGCCGGAAAGCTTTACTACTGCAAACGCCTCGACGAGAACGGCGCTGCCATCCGCGAATATGCAGCCGGAATCAATATTGATGGGAGCCGTCTGGTAAACGACGCAAAGCTCCTGGTGGTTCCCAGCTACATCGGCATCATCCAGAATACGCAGCGTCTTGATACAGCCATCGAATTCATCCGCTGGATCTTCTATCTTGACTGACCTTTTAACGGCAGGCGAAAGCTCAAAAAGACTTCGCCTGCCGTTTTCGCATCCTGTAACAGGTCCTGCCGGTAATCCCGGCCCATGCTTTCCCGCCGGAATCATCGGCACGGTCCTGCGCCTGCCCCGCATAGGTGCGCGAAGCTCCAAAAAAAACGCCACAGGAAAAGGAAATTCTCCATTCCAAAGCAGAGCGTTTTGCGCTATGATACTGCATGAAATTTCCGGGCAGGCAGCCGGACGGGATTTCCGGACAGCCATGTCGGACCATATAGAGTCCTTCCGCGGCGGACCGCAGCCGGGTCCGTATCCGCCTTCCAACCTGCCTGACCCGTCTTAAGAGAAGGAGTACTACCGTATGGGCAATTATCGTAATTTTACCCTCGCAACCTACTTTGTGGCGCATGCGGCGGCACGCGTCACCGCAAAAGAGCTGGAAAAGCAGCTCGCCTTTTTTGAACGGTATCTGAAAATCGACAAGGTTTACCTGGAGCCCTGGCGCGGGGAGCTGGCTTCCCACGAGCAGATTGAAATGATCCGGGACATCCTGCACGCCCACGGCATTACCGTGGCCGGCGGCCTTACCACCGTGATCCCCACGCCCGAGGGTGATGCGCCGAAGCAGCGCCTGTTTGACACCTTCTGCTACAATGACGCGAAAATGCGGGCAAAGCTGAAGGAGGTCAGCGCCTTCATCGGTGCGCATTTTGATGAGTTCATCATCGATGATTTCTTCTTTTCCAACTGCAGCTGTTCCGACTGCATGCGCGAGAAAAAGCGCTTCAATGAACTTCACGGAATTAAGGACGGCAGCTGGCAGGCATACCGTCTGGACCTGCTGCGGCGGGTCAGTGAGGAGGATATCATCTCTCCCGCAAAAGCGGCCAACCCCAAATGCAGGATCACCATCAAATATCCCAACTGGGCGGAGAGTTATCAGGAAACCGGCTATAATCCCGCTGATCAGCGAAAGCTCTTTGACGAAATCTACACCGGTACCGAGACCAGGGATCCCGTCACCACCGACCAGCACCTGCCCCGGTATCTGAGCTTCTCCCTGATGACTTATTTTGAGAACATGTGGCCCGCGCATAACGGCGGCGGCTGGTTTGATCCCTTTGACATGCATATCACCGAGCATTATCTGGAGCAGGTCTATCTCACGGCCTTTTCCAGGCCGCGGGAGCTGATGATGTTCTGCTTCCAGGCCATGTATGACAACAAATTCACGCCCTCCCTGGGCTTTGAGCTGGAAAAGCTGGACGAGCTGCTGGATCACGCCGGAAAGCCGGAAGGAATCCCCTGCTATCTCCCGGACAACAGCCAGGGAGAGGATAATATCCAGGATTTCCTCGGCATGTGCGGCCTGCCTGTCATCTGCACGCCTTATTTCCCGGAGGACGTTCGGACCATGCTCCTCACCAAAGCCGCCGCATATGACCCGCAGATTCTTGAAAAGCTTGAGCCCTGGCTTGAAAAGGGCGGAAAGGCCCTTGTCACCACCGGCTTCCATGAAGCCCTGGCAGACCGCGGCATCTATGCCCTCAGCTCCATCCGCATGCCCGGCCGCAGCATTACCGCCAGCCGGTACCGTGTGGAGAGCAAATACGGAAGAGGCGCCCGCTGCACCTTCCCGTATTCCGAAAAGGCAATCTCCATCCCCGTGGCGGAATTCCGCAACAACTCCACCTGGGCGGTGGTAAAGGCGAGCCGCGATGAGGAGAGCTTCGGTATCCTCTTGCAGGACTGCGTGGGAAAAGGACAGCTCTGGACCCTTGCCGTGCCGGACGCTTTCCCGGATCTCTACCGTCTGCCCTCCGAAGCCCTCAGCCGCATCCGTGAGGAATTCCCGGTGAAAGGCATCTGGCTGGAGGGTCCCGCACGCGTCAGTCTCTTCGTTTATGACAATGACAGCTTCATGCTCTATCCCTATGTCATGGAGGATGTACAGAGAACAATTGTCCGCGTGCATGTAAAAGACGCCTCTGCCCTGTACGAGCCCGTTTCCGGCAGGGAGCTGAAGCCCCTCTTTGAGGCAAACGGCGAGGCTGTTTTTGAACTGCCCGCCATGCCCGGAAAATATACGCTTTTCTCTGTCCGCAGATAAAGCTCTGATAGCATGAAACAGAAGGGGACAGGTTCCCATGGCTCATTTCAGAGAGTCGGGAACCTGTCCCCTTTTAAGCTGTCCGTTCAGATGCCTGATTTTTGATTACAGCGGCAATAACGGAACATCCGGAAAACATAACGGCCAGTAAAAGTGTTCGTCCAACAGCAGGATATCCGGATCTTCCATCAGTGCCTGTGCAATGCCGAGGCGCTGCCGCATACCGAGGGAATACTTGCCTAAGGGCTGCATACAGATTCAACTGAACTGTACTCCGTTGACTCAACAATCCGACCATCGCACATATGAATGATCCGCTCCGTACGCCCGGCTATGGCGGGATCATGTGTAACAAGTATAATGGTTTTCCCGCGCCTGTGAATCTCCGAAAACAAATCCATAACCTCAGAACCCGTCTTCCGGTCCAGGTTCCCCGTTGGCTCGTCCGCCAGGATATAGGGCGTATCCATGATCAGGGCCCTTGCTATGGCAACCCTCTGCTGCTGGCCGCCGGAAAGTTCCGCAGGCAGCTTCTTTTCCAGCGCCTCCATACCCATGGCCTTTAAGATTTCCGCAACCCGCCTCCTGCGCTCTTTGCGGGGCATATTTACGGCCTTCAGCGGGAGCTCTATATTCTCAAAAACACTATACGCTTCCATCAGTGCATAGCTCTGGAACACAAAACTGATTTTCTTTTTCCGGAAGGGGCCGATGCCCCTTTTCTTCAATTCATGCACTGCTGTCCCGTCCAGAAAATAATGTCCGCTCCCAAGACTGTCCATACAGCCGATCATGTTCAGGAGTGTTGTTTTACCGCACCCTGATGGGCCCATAACCGAGACAAATTCACCCTCATTGATCCGGAGGCTAACCCCATCCAACGCTTTTACCTCGGAAGCTTTTCCCGCATTATAGATTTTCGACAAAGATTCAAGCATAATCATATCTGCCCCACACTCTCCTGTATCCTATTATGATGAATGTCATAAAGAACATGACGGGTAGTCAGGAACTGTTCAGAAACAACCTGATCATTTTGCGCAGGATTTTTCTTTTGCAGTACCATTCCAAAATCAGGCGCATAGCAGGCTATATAACTGATTTTGGAAGGGAAATATGCCGCTCATTCCATATCCAGTTTCATCAGTTCCGTTATGCTGTTATTCCCAGACTGCAGCAAAACAATTACCGCATGTGCTGCCGCAAGAAACAGGGCAAACGCAAACAGGAACGGTAATGTACGGAAATGATGGCTGTACAAAAGCCCTCTGGACCAGCTCTCCCATCCTGCAGAGCGGTACTCGGCTTCCTTTGCCAGGCACACCATGCCAAGGGCGGTGAAAACCTGCATCGACGTCTCCAGGAACCCGCACAGGGCTATCCGTGTTCTGCTGAAACCAACCGACAGCAGAATACCCTTTTCTCTTCTTTGCTCCAATGTCGAAAGATAAAATGACACAAGCATATAACTCCCGGTAATAAGCAGCAGCATGCCGGCCAGGTACCTGTTTTCTCCAAGGGCTTCCTGCAGGAACCTTTCCCGCTCCTCAAGCAGTTCCCGTACGCTCTGGCCTGAAGAAATAAAGCCAGTCTCTTTCCGTATTTTGGCGATCTCCCCGGAAAGGGCGGCAAATGTGTCCACGGACCCGGTTTCATAAATACAGCATCTGGAAGCGAACAGATTGGACAGCGTATATATGCCGCAGGCCTCAGCTTCAACCGGGATAAGAACCATGTCCTTCAACGGCGTCAGCTCTGACAGGCCACTGAAAACAGTATTACCCGCAAGCCATACGGCGTCCTCATCCAGGACTCCGCACACCTCACAGGGGAAATCCTCCATGTTCCTTGCCGTAAACCTGCTGCCCGGAGGCAGTTTCTCCCCCAGGCTGCTTCCGACAATGACAGGATGCACCGTGTCAGGGTCTTCCGGCCAGGTAAAGACCGGATCCAGGGAGCCCTCCGTAAGCTTCAGCGGTACCATATCCCACAGGTTTCCCGCCACCAGCATGCCCTGCAGCGGTCCGGTCGGATTACCTTCCCCTTCCTCATCGTCCCTGATGATTTCAAAACCGCCAGGTGCCGTATACATTCCGAAATGCCGCAGTCCGTCCAACCCCTCCACCCGTTCCAGGAAGCTGCGGTAAATCTTCGCGTTGGCTGCCGCATCCGGACCCATCAGCATTGTGGCAATCCTCCCAGAGGTGTCCGGATCATACCGGTAAAGGCTCCGACTGTTTTCCAGGTAATATCGGTACATTCCATCCCGGCTGACAGTCTGGTCCATTATATAAAAGGCAAGACAAAGTATAAGAAGCCGGAGAACAAAAATCAGGAAATGCCGTCGGATGCTCCTGCTTGCATATGAGAATATCATTCAATCCCCCCTTTGCTTCAGGCGCTCAGCGGGCATCATGTGGCAGATGCACAAAACCGGACGGACAGCGGAGAAGATTAGCGTGCATATAAAATATACAGCTGCCACCGGCAACGCTTCCGCACGCAGGCCGTTTAATCTGCCGTGTCCGCCCTCTCCTCCTGGAAGGGCTGTTATAACAGCCCTTCCGGCTGTGTACAGAAACACTGAAACTATCATCAGCCCTGCCACTTCAGCCAGGATCTTCCCGGCAAGCCGGAGTTCGGAATAGCCAAAAGCCTTTCGTATCATGAACTCCTTTTCCCTCCTCCGGATCCATACCGATGAAACCTGCAGCAGGACTGCTCCGCAAAACATGTAAATCAGGATTGGCGTTTCAAGTCCTGACCTGCGCAGCAGTACAGTTCCTCCTGCACCGTCGGACACTCTCTGCGCATCAATGCCACTGACCTGTATTCTGGTACATAACAGGGAAACGACACGGTTTACGGCCTCATCCGGAAGATATGCTTCACTCTGGATCTTTATTCCGAGGACACCATCCTCAAACAGTTTATCCTTCCATTCTTCAGGCAGGTCCGCATAGCGCATCACAAGAAGCCCGTCCTGGAAGTCCGTCCCAGCCATCCCGATGGTAGCGGCCAGTTCGAATGCCTCCTGATTGCCCAGGTGAAGTGTCAAGGTACCGTTTTCCATGCGAGCAAATGCTGTCCGGTTCCGTCCGGCTGCTATCACCCTGCTGTTCCCGCAGTTCTCAAAGCTCAGCCTCTGCCCGTCCGTCATCCAGACCCGCAGCGGGCTGCCTTCCGAAAACAGCACTGTGACATACCAGGAATAGATGGAATCGCTGCTCTCAATTAGAAGGTCTTCCAGCAGGATATTTACAGGCTCTTCAAATGCCCCCGGCAGCCTCCCAAGCCCCTCCAGCACCATCCTGTCCCGTGTATATATGGAGAGCTGTATCTCAGAAGGGTACGAAGCCAGCCGCCTGGCGTGAAGCTCCGCTGCGTACGCGGAATAAATCCCCATCACGTCGAACAGGGAAACCAGCGTAAGCAGCAATCCGAACACAAAATACGCCGTACTCCAGGCATATCCGCCTTTCTTCCTACTCAAGGTATCATCACTCCCCCGTTCAGCCGGTCCGCGTCCGTCCGGTTTTCCTTCATCACGAGCACATCAATATACGGCGCCATCTCACCATCTTCGTCCGAATCATCATCCCAGGAACACAGCACCCGGTATTCTCCCCTTACGGGATGGTCCATGGAAAGATAGAATTCTTCCGCAGTCCCAAGCTCCCCTGAAGACCAAACCTCTTCCTCTCCGGAAAGGATCCTGATCCTGGCTTTCCCTCCCCTGTAAGGCATGTAGAGAATATTGATCCGGAAATGTTCCGTCCCATCGGAGGAAAAAGATATCCCGTAGTCGTCCCTTTCATACCGGAATCCCTGGGCAGTCACCAGCTGCCCCAGTTGGATCAGCCGTACATGCCCCGCCATACGCTCCTGCCAGAAAATACTCCGCTCCTCGACCGTTCCCAGTTCGGCCTCACATGCCGGGAAATCTGATTTTATCCCCCACTGACGGTTCCTTGCCAATGCATAGTACTGTTCATTCTGCTCCAGCGAAGCAGATGCTTCCTGTTCCCCGTTCATTTCCTCTGTACCTGGCTGGTCCTGCCTATCCGCTTTTCCTTCCGTCATAACAGGCTCGCCGGCAAACTCTGTAATCAGAATTGCCCGGTATTCAGGATCAGCCTGCTTTATGCATCCGCATAACAGAAAGACTGCAAAAGGAAAAATTAAAAATCCCTTTTTCCTGAAGTTCCTTTTGAAGAATTCTGCCTTTTTCATGATTTATCCTCACAAAGCATAGGGGACAGTTTCACATGGCTCATTATGGCTCAGTCATTTATGGAAGATTCAGGACTGTACTCAGGCAAACCACTCCGGAGCTGTTTTTCATCTGATGAGCCGATGTTGCGCCAATCGTATCTGTCGGCATATATTGCGGCGTATAGCTGATTGATGCTATATCCCCATGGAAAGACCACGGAAAGGATTGAACCCCATATGTAATATCCGTTACCTGCAGCTGTACACCAACTGTTCCCAATGACCCCGCCCGTCTTGATGACGCAGTAACTTTTCCAGTTGATGTATTTCTTACCAACGAAGACTCAAGCAGGTAAACTCTATGCCGTCAGGCTCAGCACCTCATGTCCCACAATTCTTCCCTTGTCAAACCGGAAGATCTCATTGCAGAGCACGGCAATATCCTCATTGCTGTGGCTGGCAATAACAATCAGCTTCCCTTTTTCCTTCTGGCTCAAAAGCACCTGGTACATTTCCTTCACGCCGTCATTGTCCAGCCCGCTCAGGGGCTCATCCAGCAGCAGGATATCCGGGTCCTCCATCAGGGCCTGTGCAATGCCGAGGCGCTGCCGCATGCCGAGGGAGTACTTGCCTACGTGCTTTTTCATGCCCGGGTCCAGACCGACAAGCTTCATTGCTTCAACGATTTCCTTCTCCCCAATCCTGTTTCTCAGTGCTGCAAGCAGCTTCAGGTTCTTCTTCCCGGAGTAATCCGGCAAAAAGCCGGGGGTTTCTATTATGATCCCAAGGCTGTCAGGCATCGCGATATCCTTACCGACCGTTTTCCCGCTTATAAGAACGCATCCTGATGTGGGGCGGACAAAACCGCAGATATGTTTCATGAGCATTGTCTTTCCACTCCCGTTCCTCCCTACCAGCCCGTATATCTTCCCCGCCTCAAAATAAGCGGAGACATTGTCCAGAACGGTTGTCTGGCCATATTTTTTTGTCAGGTTTCGTATTTCAATCGTATTCATCGTCTTTTCGCCAGCCTTAATTATTTAGCTTCATATTATGTCGCTTTTGAAACAGTTTGCTTTCCGCTGCAGAGATCCCGGCAGTTTTCCTGTATGATTATCCATGCTATAGTGAACCGCTGATCACTTATGGCTCAACGAAATGCAGTTTCTGTCTGCAATTCACACACCCGCGTTCTGAGCACAATTCCAGCGGTCATGATCATGATTAAAAGAAGCATGGCCGGAAATACAGCTGCGGTACTCAGCGGCTTTATCCCGCCGGCAATGTCCCATAATTCCATGCTGCACCAGCTGACCGGGGAATACCGGTACATCCACAGCTGGGCTTCCGTAAATGCAAAATAATGGATAACGGGGTCCAGCATCACCAGGATGGCTGCCACGCTGATCCCCGCCGCCTTAGAATGGACAAGCAGGTTGACCAGACAGATCAGGTGGCCGATCATGCAAAAAGACAGGCTGACCGCTCCAAGTGACAGGAGCTCAGCACTCCAGGGATATATCATGCGGATGACAGGGAATGGGATTTCCAGATTCCCCGCATAAAGGTACCAGTTATTCCGGTTGTTAAGCCAGTCCCGTAATGTTGATCCCCAAAGGTCATGAATGCTAACTGTCGGCAGTACCGCAAGGAATGCCGTCACCGCAAGAAACAACGCATATAAAAACGATGCCAGCCAGATATACGCGCACTTCCCCAGATACCATGCCATCCTTCCAGTCCGGATCCATTGGTATGCAGAAGTCTGTGAGTAGAACGGTGCATCCGAAAACAGACATATGGCCCCAAGGAACAGAAGGATTTTTACCAGCCCGTTTGCTACACTTGAATCATTAAACAAAACCGGCAGCAGAAACGGGGTAACTCTGGTGCCATATTCAAAACCATATAAGTTCAACCCGTAAAGATAGCGAACAATGACCACCGCCGACAGGATTGCAAGCGCCCATACACGGTAATCGCGTTTCCACTCCATCAGGCTTTCCTTTGCTACCAGGAAGATACTTTTAAACAAGGTTCCCATTTTTATAACGCCTCTTGATGATTGTGCAGAGAATCCACCATATACATCCAATCAGGACGACCCAGTATCCCAGATGCCACAGAATCCCCTCCCAGATTCCGATTCCATAGGGAATATGCATGCCGGAACTGAGGTCTGAGTAGCAATATTCCGGCGGAAGGAAGAGGGAAAAAGAGTAAAACACATAAAATGTAATGACCGCGCCGCCCGCCGAAACATATATTGACGGAAAATACAGGCTTAATATGATGCCTGCAATAATCGGAATGGATGCCGACAGCGCAAAATTGGCACCTATCAGAAACAGGTACAGGAAAGCCATGTTTCCTTTTGCGATCCCTTCAAAAGCACCTGCCGCAGCTGTACTGCCTGCCGGTATCCTGAACGGGATGACAGGCCGTAAAATCACCACGGCAAATAAGAAGCCGAGGCAGGTTGCAAAAACACAGATGCCAAGGATTGACAGCAGTTTCATCCGGAGATACTGCCCAAGTGTTATCCTGCAGGCTATTTCGCGAATCCGGTTTGTTCGGATGTCAGACGTAATCCCACACCCGCATGCACCGGCAAGGATAGCAACCATAACAGCTTTATACCGGTCAAAAATCAGCAGGGTTTCGATCTGCTTCAGGCTCGAGAACATCTTGAAATCCGGATATTCGAAAGCCGTTTTAATGATTTCGGCATGTCCCAGGACGCAGACTGACGCAATCCCCAGGACACTCAGGCAGAAACGCCTCGTCAGGATTGATTGGGAGAGTTCGGCCCTGAGCATTCCCCAACCACTTCCTTTGCCAGATTTATTATTCTTCATATCAGACCATTTCCTGATTCCTATCAATATAGTGGGGTTGCATTCGTAAGCTGTTCCCCGGTTTCCGCGTTCAGCATAATATAATCCGTCCATTCTCTGCCTTCGGCTTCAAACCGGAACCCGACTTTCCAGGCAGGCCACAACGTTCCTGTCCGGTTTTCATAATCGTATGACCCTATTATATTATGTGCATAAACCAGTTCGGCAGAGGTGATCTCCCAGTTTCCGAGGAGTTTCTTCTTCAGGATTTCCTGCGCAGACAGTTCTGCGTCATTCCGGCTGATCATCTCCACTTCTGTATCTGCTGTTTCGTGCGTTTTATAGACCGGCATGCTTGTACGGAGATATATGATACTTGATAAGCCAGGGGAATACGCTGCCTCAATCAGGGACTCCCCGGTAAAGGATTCAATCAGAATGCCGTCTACTTTCTGGCGTATAACATAGTAGAGTATCCCTTCCTGCTCCCACTCCCTTATGCCTTCTTCTATCATGCCGAACCCCGTGTTCTGATAGTAACTGTTTCGGATCCTTCTGAGTTCCTGCAATACATCAGGGCTGAGATAACACCATTCAATATACGCCACATCGTACCCTACTTCTTCCAGAAATGATAATATAGCTTCTTCTGCAGCCTCCTCTCCGGGAATGGCATTGCTTTGCTCACAAAAATACTCCAGAAGCGGTTTACGGAGCCTTGCCCCTTCCCCCCTGTTATACTGGAAAAGTGCATATAGCCATTTTCCGTGGCCATAAGGGCCGCATTCCCCGGCCAGCCTGGG
>CAMOSC010000119.1 GCA_946624325.1 uncultured Clostridia bacterium | reverse complement strand
CAAATCCGGCGCGGCAAACGACAAAGTAAAGAGAACTTTGTCGTTTGCTATAAAAACCGCAAAAACGCTGCTGCTCAGATCCGAACTGCATATACGGACCGTATGGGCGGAAAGAATATCCGCTCATACAGCCTTCATCTCTGCGTCATCACCACCCGGCAAGCTTCCGGTATTCCCTCGGCGTCACACCGTAATGCTTTTTGAACTGCCCGGTGAAATACGAATAATTGCAGAAGCCGACCATATTCGCCGCCATGGAGATGCTGATATCTCCCCGCTTCAGAAGCTCCCCGGCAAGAATCAGCCGCTTTTCCTGAATATACTCCGACACGGTCTGCCCGTATTTCTTTTTAAACAGACGGGTCAGGTGATCCGCACTGACATAGCAGGAAGCCGCAAGATCCTTCACCGAAAGCTCCTCAGCCAGATGCGCGTCAATATAGCGCACCGCACTCTCCAGCGCGTTCACGGTCTCGCCCTTTGCTTCCTTTGCCAGGCTGTTGATGTACTGCTCCCCGTACTGAAGGATCTGCTCGTTTTTCCTTCTCTCATCCACCTTATTCTTCGCCTGAAGGATGATCTCGGTAAGCTTCTGATAACGGATCGGCTTTAACAGGTATTCAATGCAGTTAAGCCTGACCGCGGTCCGGGCATAGTCAAAATCATCATGTGCGGTAAGGATAATGCACTCCGTGTTCGGGCTGTGGGTATTCGCATATTCAATAAGCTTCAGCCCGCTCTCCCCCGGCATCTCAATATCGCTGACCATGATATCGATATAGGTGTTTTTTAAGATGTTCAGCGCCTCCGCGTAGCTGAAGGCAGTCAGCACCTTTTCGAAATCCAGCAGCTCCCAGTTCACGCCGTCCAGCATACCCTGGATGGCCCAGGCTTCATCATCCACGATCAGGATATTCATATGCGTCTGTCTCCCCTTTCCCTTCCGGTACGCCGGTCTTTTGTCCTAAACCCGCTCACCCGATCATGCCTCAACAGATCCTTCCGTCTCCGGGGGCACCGTCCGGAACGGGACAACCAGATAAGCTTGAGTTCCCTTATCCAGGCTGCTGGAAAAATGAATTTTTCCCTCTTTCCCGTAAAACAGCTCGATCCTCCGGAAACAGTTGTAAATACCAATGTGGCGGTTTCCCATCTCATCCACATAAGGCTCATGTTTCTCCAGCTGACGAAGCACTTCCGGCCTGATCCCGCTGCCCGTATCCGTGATGGAGATATGAAGGAACTCCGCCCCGTCCGCTTCCTTTTCCCTGCGGACGGATACGATGATTTCGATCGCCTCCCCCGGCTCCAGGGCATATTTGATGGAATTCTCGACAAAGTTTTCGATCAGCAGCGGAGGAATCAGCCCGTCATAGCAGCCCTCGGCCTGATAGACATAGGAGAACCGTCCGGGAAAGCGGATCCTCTGGATACGGATAAAATTGTCCACAAACTCCAGCTCCTGCCGCACCGTCACTACCTTCTGCCCCCTCCGCAGCACATAGCGGAAATAATCCACCAGGCACAGGGCGTAATCCTGGATCACCTCATATTTTTTCGATTCCGCCAGGGCGTAGATCATATTATAGGAATTCAGCAGCATATGCGGATTCACCTGCAGCCGCAGGTTTTCCATCTCCGTCTCCAGAAGCTTCAGCTCTTTCTCATAGGCCGCTTCCAGTTCATCCGACATTTTATTGAACGCCTCGAAGCTTCTCAGGAATTCATCGCTGTAGCGCAGACTCTGCGGCGGGATCCGGTATGTCCTGTCCTCCTTCAGCTGCTCCATCGCCTGCTCCACAATGTCCATGGGAATAAGGACGTCTGTCCTGAGCTGCCGGTATAATAAAGGACAGAACAGCAGCGTCAGAGCAGCCAGGACAAATCCGATCCAGAACCATTTCGGAATATAGCGCAGTGCAAAATTATACGGAAAAACCACCAGCACCTCAAAACCGGCCTCCTCGGACTGCCATGCATAGTTCCACCTGCGCTTTAAAAGCTCGCCGAAATCTTCCGTTTCGGCGGTATATCCTCCGTCCGGCAGGATCCGCCAGGCTTTATGGCCGTCCGCCGATACATACAGGCTGCCTTTGTAGGAATCCACCGGCGCGACAAGGGACGAAAGATCCCTTGCGGGAACGGAAGGGAAATCATCCAGCGGATCAATTCCTTCATATTCCTCACGCAGTACCACCTTGGCCATATACATTCCAAAGGTGTTTTTCCCGTTTGTATAAACCAGCCTGCTGCCCTGCACGATCGCTCCGGCAGAGATCAGGATGCACATCAGGCAGCAGGGCAGCACCAGGACCAGCACCATGGTCATAAGCCGCGGCCTCAGGCGCCGCACCGCCGGATGCGTGTGAAACCGCTTCCAGAAACGTTCTCTCAGAGAAATCCAATACTTCACAATTGCCCCCGCTTTTCATTCATGCATTCGTAACGCATCAGAGACAGGCTCCGGACATACCGACATATCGCGGCGATCGGATGGGCGGAGAAAACATCCACCCACCCGATTCCACGGGCGGACATTCGCAGCCTCCGGCTGCTTTTGTCTATCACCCTGCAGATGTGGAAGCTCGCGAGCGGCTTCCACGCCTGCCGGGTTCCTGCGCAAAAGGCGCCGTTTCCGGAGTTTTGGCGTGCCCGCAGTACAGGAAATGCTTTATGCATATCTTAGCACATATTTTCGGGATTTTCCATACAAAAAGAGCCTGCTGTCCGCAGGCTCTCTGTTATTCTGAACTGTTTTTAACCCTTGATGCCGCCCTGGATCACGCCCTTTTCCATCTTATCCTGGAAGAAGGGGAAGAGGATGATGATCGGGGCAATTGCCGCTATGATCACCGCGAACTGGATCAGGTAACGGCTGTAGTTCGGATTGGAGGAATTCAGGAAATCCGCATTCTCCGACGTAATCTGTCTGATCACCAGCTGCAGGGGCCAGAGCACCTTCTTGTTCGGCACATAGATGGACGCCGGCAGCCAGGAGTTCCACTGGCCTATGGCCAGGTTCAGGATGATTACGGACCCCATGTTCATAGCCTGGGGCAGGGCAATCTCAAACAGCGTGGAGAGATGCCCGGCGCCGTCGATATGGGAAGCCTCGTACATTTCATTCGGTACACCGTTGAAGGCGTTCATCATCATGATGCAGAACATGGAGTTGGTGCAGCCCGGGATTACCAGGGCCCAGGGGGTTCCGACCCAGCCGATGGCACGGATCACCATGTAGGCAGGCACCATGCCGCCGCTGAAAAGCATTGTTACCATAAGGCCCATTGTTACGGGTTTTTTCAGCTTGCTGTCCCTGCTCAGGGCATATCCGGTAACCGTGGAAATCAGGAATCCGATAGTTGTATAGCAGATCGTATAGATAACCGTATTGATATAACCGTTTATAATGCTCGAATTCTGGAAGATCAGCTTATAGCCCTCTACGGTAAAGCCGCCCACCGGCCAGAGCACCAGGCCCACATGGGCTAACAGGGACTTTCCGTCCGAGAAGGAGCTCATCAGCACATGCCACATCGGGATCACGCTGCACAGTGCGACCAGTGCCACAATGACGTACACGACCACATCCACAACACGGTCCGCAGCGGATTTGTTTTCGACCATATTGTTTTCCCATTCTTCCTGTTTGCGACGTTTTCTAGCCATGACAGCACCTCCTTAGAACAGGGAGCTTCCGGCGGCTTTGCGCGACAGTGCGTTGGAGCCGATCAGAAGGATCGTGGAAACGAGCGACTGGAACAGGCCGGACGCAGCGGAGAGCGAATAATTGCTTGCGCCGCCGCCGAAAGCCTGACGGTAGGTATAGGTATAGACCGTATCTGCCACATTGTAGGTGCTTGGCATATACAGGAGCAGAATGTTGTCATATCCGGCTGCCAGCGCGGTGCCGATATTGATGACGAACATCATGACGACCATCGGGAGGATGCTCGGTATGGTAATCCGGAACATTCTCTGAAGCCTTGACGCCCCGTCCAGAGCAGCCGCCTCATGCAGGTCGCCGCTGACCTGGGAGATGGCCGCCACATACATGATGGAGCCCCAGCCGATTCCCTGCCAGATGCCCATCATCAGGTATATGATCCAGAATACCGGAATCTGGTCGTTTGCAAACCAGTTCTGATTCTCCGCCCCGAACACTTTCGTCAGCAGCAGGGTCAGAGGGCCGTCTTTGGACAGGAACTGCGTAAACAGGGAACAGACGATAACCGCAGCCACAAAGTTCGGCATATAGGACATGGTCTGGGAGATACGCTTGAACCGCTTGCTTTTGATCAGGCTCAGCATCAGCGCAAAGATAATGGGGGCAACAAAGCCGATCGTGCAGCGAAGCAGGGCAATGGCAACCGTATTGCGGATGGCCTGGGGGAAATCCTCCCCGGAAAACAGATTGATAAAGTGCTTGAAGCCGACCCAGGGGCTGCGGAAATAGCCGTCCGCCACGCTGTAATCCTCAAATGCCATGACAATACCGAACATGGGCAGGTAATGCAGTACAACTTCATAGAGAATAATCGGTACAAACAGCAGGTACAGAACCCAGTCGCGCTTCAGCTCGGCCTTCCAGGTCCTCCTGGCGGAGCCTGCGAGCACGGTATTTTTCTTTGCCATGAATGGCACCTCCTCCCGAAACGTAGTTTCGCGCTTTGACAAAATGGCCACGGATGACTGTTTTGCATCCACGCCTGTAAAAAGCACAGCCGCGGGCAAAATTCGTCTTCTCATTTTCGAAGCACGGGATCAGATGAAAGGATATTCGTCCACATATTTCTGGTATATTTCCGTCGCGGTATCCACCTTATATTTCTTCAGGACCGTGCACCACTTATCCCAGTCTTTTCCGAAATTGGATTTTCCGGTAATGAAATCCGCGCAGTTTTTGGACATGTATTCCAGGACCTTGGACCTCAGCTCATCAGTCGCCATCATATCTTCCTGACTCATCTCGTTCGTCGTGCGCGTTCCCTGGAAGAAGCCGGTATTCGGGTACTTTGTCCAGCGGTCAATGGAATCCTGATACGTCTTTGCGTAGCCCAGATCAATCTTTGTGATCATCCGCAGTCCTGGCGCTTTGTTAAAGCCGACGGCCGTTGTCAGCTGTCCGCTGTCAGATACCAGGACGCTGCTCTTCTGATATTTTCCTTCGTCATTGATAAAGTAGGCGCCGTCCGCCAGGCCGTGATCCGCATAAAACGTGTTTCCGTCCAGCTCCGCCACCTGTTCCGCATTCAGGCCGAGCGAACGGATCATGGAGCCTTCTTCGGAATAGAAATAATCCAGGTAACTGCAGAGCGCAGCCAGATCCTTATCCTTCGCTTTCGGAGTGATTACAATGCCGCCTCCGACAAGGCTGCCTCCCATCAGGCAGTTCGGCTCAACAAACTTGCAGCTGTCCGGACCGTAAACATCATTAATCGGATAGGCGGTTCCGGCCACGAAGATTCCTTCTGTCAGGCCGCCGTCATGCATATCCAGCCTTCCGCCAAGCTGCGACTGCTGGCCGGTCCACATGCCGATCTGTCCCTGGCGCACGGAGGTCGTGTCAATGGCATAGAAGGCATCCGATGTCCTCTGGTTGAATTCCTGATCCAGCCATCCCTTCTCATACCAGCTGTGAAGGCATTCCAGATACGTCTTAAAAGGTTCCTCGTTGCCTCCGAAATGTACCTTCATGTCCGCATCCTGATACCAGACATTGACCCCGCCGCCGAAGCAGGAAAGCAGGCCGCCGGACCAGGTGAAGCCGGGATAATACATGCTCACGCAGTATTTATCGGTGATCCCCAGATCTTCCTGGGCTTTTGTAAAGATCTCAAACATCCACTCCCAGTCGGAGATATAAAGCGGATCCGTCTCTCCCGAAGGAAATACCACGTCATCCTCCCAGCTGTCCGGGTCTTCGGGATCGGTATAGCCGCCGGTAAAGGCTTCCCCGGTTTCCGGATTTGTCCCGTATTTCACGATCCAGTCCCTGCGGTACATAAAGCCCTGGAATACGGAATCATAGCCGTCAAAGAAATTGTTCAGCCCGTAGAAATGCTCATTTCCCTCGTCGTCCACGCTGACCGCATTTTTGTAATACGTGCTGTTGGACCTGACCAGGTTCAGGTAATTCGGCATGTATTCGAGAACATAATCCGTAATCTCCAGGCCGTATCCTTTTTCCGCCATGATGCGGGGCGGCTCACAGATAACCGCGTCTATAATATCCGGCAGGTCTCCGGAAGCGATCATGGTTGTATAGTTGTCGGTCTCGGAACCGGGAGCCGGCTGAAGGAAGTTCAGCGCGATGGCCTTCTCTTCCGGACCCCAGCCCTTTCTGAGCGTATACTGGATGGCGGGGTTTTCCGAATAATTGTCATAATACTCGGAAGAAGTTCCGGAATAGATCCACCAGTCATACGTATTCTCCAGTGCCGCATCCCCGATGGCGGAGCCTCCTAACCTTCCATAGTATATCTGCATCCCCACCAGCATCAGGACGACGCCGGACAACAGCAGAATCCACTTTGTTCGTATGGACATCGAACATTTCCTCCCTTCCTGTTCAGGCAGTCGGCGCTGCCTGTGTTCTGATACCTGAACTATACCTTTTTTCAGATAATCGTGCTCTATGTATTCCGATAAAAAATACGGGAAATCCGACAGAGTCTTCTGTCACGCGCTCTCTCCTTCCTGCCTCTCTTTTCCGGAAGCCGAAAAAATTCCGGGCACAGCGATCACCACCGGCAGCACTTCGTCCCAGACCGCCGTTTCCTTCATGCAGGAAGATACGCTTAAGCCTCCCGATCCCGCCCGGCCGCCGTACACGAAGCCGTAGGGGCGCGTCACGGTCTCATAAATTTCCGCCGCCTTTTTCCTGGAAAATTCCGCGGCAGCCGCGGAACACTGCAGCATAAACCGCTCATCCGGGCTGCCCTCTTCTCTGTCAAAAGCTCCAGGACTGCCCGAAGCGCCCAGATTGGTCTCCACATAATAGGCGCCGCAGCACAGGGCAAAGCTGATCCTGTCGTGTTCCCCCACAAGATCCAGGGCCGCCAGCTCTTCATCCGGCTCAGGAAACGGGGCAAGATACTGGTAAAACCGGTTTTCATACCGGTCTTTCTGCGGAAAACAGAGCGAAAACTTCACCGCGGTTCCCGCGAAATACCCGTGAAGATAGCGGTACGGAATGGTGGTTCCGGTAACCAGGTGCCGCTCCCTCCACTCGTCACGGTCGATCACCGGAGCAAGGAAGCGGGAATCTTCCTTTGGATCATAATACATGTTTCCCATTCTCACGCCCCCTTTCAGACCGCTTCGATCCTCCGGGCGGCTGATCCGGCGTCCCCCGCCTCCGTTCTCCTGCCCGCTTCCTCTTCCTCTTCTGTCTCTGCCGCGCTTCCGTCATGCCTGCGGAAGGTTTTCACGCACATACGCGACATAAACCATATGGCAAACGCAGGAACAAAAAACACGACGATCAGGAGTGACTGCGGGAACATGGCGGCCGCCGCGAATCCGCCGACAATTACAGCCAGCGCAAGCAGCGTCCCGGGGAAATTGCCAAACAGATAGATCAGGGCATTGTGTACGATCTGCCTGTTTGTCAGGATGAAGCGGGCCAGCGTCGGGAACACCCAGAGCATTGCCATGCCGATCAGCAGCGCCAGCACGAAAATAACTGCGGAAAGCAGCCGAAGCTGCCCCGATGCCTCCATCCCGGACAGCACATACCAGTCAGCGGCAAGAAATGCGATGAGGATCATGAAAATCAGGGTCAGTCCCGTACCCTGACGGAAATTATCACGGAAGGCTTTCCAGAAAGGCCTGAAAATGGTCGGCGCTTCCCCCCGCTCGATCCGCATGCCCACGGTCATCACCGCTGCGGCGGCCGCTCCTGCAGTGATCCCCGGAAGAGAAAAGAGCAGGAACAGAAGCCCGAGCTTCATATAATCCGTAACCGTATAGATAAACTGGGAAAACCTGCTGTCCGGATGAAAAATCTGCATCGCTTCCTCCTGTCCTTTCTGGATATCACCTGTTTAGTCTTCCGGGAACAAATCCCGACATGCACTTTACAGAGATTTTATCAGTTTTTCCTTCGGAAATCTTTGCATATTCCGACAGGGAATGACAGAAAAACGACGTACGAATCCTTCCCTGATTGCAAAACTGCATCGGGAAAATCCCGCAGACGCTTCCGGAGTTGCGGCGTGCCCGCCAGATGCAAATCTGTGGTGAACCATGGATTTCAGCCAGCTGAATCCATGATTTCACGCAGATTTGCGCCTGGCTCTGAACAGCAGCAAATTTTTAAGCTTCGACAATCACCCGGACACGGTCCAGGTTCTGCACCTGCGTAAAGAGATCTTTCCCGTCCCCGTTTCTCTGGGATGTGACCCTTGCCGCAAGGAAATGGGTCCCCGGCTCCGTAAGGCTGCAGACCTGCTCGGATACCGCCCCGTGAATGCCATTCTCACAGGTCCTGGTAAAACTTCCCTGCACCGGAAAAACGTTTTCTCCCCCGAACAGCCTGTGATCGCTGAAGTCGTAGGATACAGACGTGATCTCTCCGGCTCCTGCGGGAACCTCTGCCACCGTCTTCAGGGTGAAAACCTGTCCGGGCTTTACCTTCAGGCACTTCCTGCCATCGGCGGTCAGCGTAACACCTGCCTGTATGCCGAAACGCTTCGTCATATCCTTTTCCGGGAAAATCCGGTTGTCACGATTCTCATAAACCGTGCTCGGCAGCGGTTCCTTTCCCTCCGTAATCCAGTCGGAAACATCCAGGATCGCCTGCCGCAGCGCGCCGAGATAATTGACGACCATCGTGCTCGCAAGCATGGAAACATCCCCGTGCAGGCACCTGTCCATATAGTAAACCCGGTGATCCGCGCCTTTTCCGGCCTTCTCCACCGTATGCCTGTACCAATCCGCACACCAGGGACAGGTACTCTCGTCATAGAGGGCCTGGATATTGATCACCTTCCCCTGGATCTGGCCGTCCTGAACCGTTCCCGTCCCGGTGAAGCCGTAACCCATCACTTTTTCCCTGCGGGGAATGCGCGGTTTTCCGTTCTCATCCCGGAACTGGTCCCAGGCATGGAAATCCGGATCGTCCGGCGTCTGATGGCGGTAATAGGACTGGATTGCGATATAATCCGAATTATCCAAAAGGATGTGGTCGCCGGGCCTGATCTTTGCCAGCGCCTCATCCGCGCTTGCCATGCCAAAGCACATGCCGATGGTGAGCGCCCCGCCTTTTTCGCCTGGGATCATCCGATCCATCAGCATCGTCATGCCTTTTCCTTCGCCATCCTCCGGCGTAATGTTCAGGCCCTGCAGGTACAGATCTTCTCCCTCAGGAAGACTCTCCACTTCAATATAACCACCGTTCACGCCGGAGAGCTGTTTCCTCCAGGCCGTATCCACCCCGTTAGTCCCTTCATAGAGCGCATCAGCCGTTGTCTCATCTCCGCCCATATGCACGGCTTTCACCACGGTCCGGAACACAATACGGTCTTTCGCGGCACCGCTCTTAGGGTCGGCTCCTTCATAGCCTTCCCTGGTCCAGAAATCCGTAAAGTAGGAAGGATCCGCCATCTTAACACCCGGCGTCAGCACCGGAAGCGAACCGGGATCAACCTTTCCGGCCGCCTCAAGGAACCAGGACTGGGGCGGGATCCCCATCCGGGTGAGTTCCCTGAGCATGGCAGCCTCATCCACGTTCAGGCCTTCGTACATATCCCCCGAGCCTCCCGCGTCAATGGCATCCATGATCTTCCCGAAGGCGTGACGCAGAACACGCTGGCCCTGTACCCGCATGGTGATCGTGTTGGGAAGAGATACCGGAGAACCGATCACGTAGGGGACGGCTCCCTCCCAGGACGCCGTATTTTCAATGCAGGCCATCGTCTTATATCCGCCGCCGCTGCCGCCGTAAACAATGCCGATGGGCCGTTCGCAGCCATAGTACTCCATCGCCTTTTTTCGGCAGAACTCCGCCACCGCCGCACTGGCTTTCCAGTTTTTCTTCGGATCCGGATAACCGCCGAACTGGGCCGCGGATCCCATGTTGCTCTCCACGGAAACCGCCCCGTTTACGAGTGCAAAGGCAATCTTATCATCCTCGCCGGTCATCTCCAGGGATGCCAGCTCCTCGTCCGGCCCCGGGAAGGGGGGAAGATACTGGAAGAATCTCCCCTTAAACGCCTCCT
>CAMOSC010000118.1 GCA_946624325.1 uncultured Clostridia bacterium | reverse complement strand
CGCGTCGGCAAACATGATGTATTTTCCCATTGCCTTCTCGATGCCGAGCTTCCGGGCGGTCCATGCGCTTTGATTGGTTTCAAACGCGAATACCCTGACCCTTTCATCCTTTTGCTCCCATTCACGAAGCACCTGCAGGGAAGCATCCGTGCTCGCGTCGTCAATGCAGAGGATTTCGATGTCCGGCAGCGTCTGGTTCGCCCAGCTGGCGATGGAATCATTCAGGTACGCGGCCATGTTATACACCGGCATGATGACAGAAACAATGGGCTCGCTGTTCATGATCATACCTCCTCATTCGTATCAAATGTGCTTTTCATCCTATTTTATAGCAAAAAAACAGAGTGAAGTCAATATATTCCACATTTTCCCTATTTTTTGGAGCAAAAATAATTGACGGATAGATGTTTTCGAGCGTATAATATTAAGGTATTGATTTTTACGAATGTATTCTTTTTGCTCACACGGATAGGATCGGGAAAGCCGTTCGTCTGCTTTTGGGGAGGAAAAATGTCATGAAGGAAAGGAAACACGGTCTGCTGACAAATGCGCTGAGAAAAGCGATGAAGAAGAGCAGAAACGACGACGAGATGCTGGCCAATCTGGCGATAGCCAGCAAAGCGCTGGATGACGACGACCTGTTTATCGTTACAGGCGGCGCGCAGTACGAGGCGAACGAAAGCGCACTGAAGGATCTTGCTGGCGATGCAGGGTTGAGCGCGGAAGTACAAAACGCAATACAGGCTCTTATGGGACAGGGAGGAGCTGTTTTTGCGAATACGAGCAATAATGAACAAGCGAATTCTTCCGATGCTGGTATCGTAAATCAAAATACAAGTTTTCAACCTGCCGTTTACGCAGATGTTCGTCCTGGTGCTTTTGATTCGCCAGCTACAGACACTCAATTCGTTGACGGTAATAATCATATTGAAACACCGACTGCAAACCAGGGAAATAATTTTCAGATGGCAAATGGTTCCCAAGCCAGTGTAAATACGGGCGACGGCGCAGACTTTTTCAAGATGGAGGGAGGAGACGGCAAAGGTAAATTTGATATTGGCAAGGGCGACGACACATTTGAATTAGATGAAGAAGCGCAGGAGAAGGCCGAAATATCGGTGGACGCCGGGGATGGATTCGATTTGTTGAGGCTGTTTGGTAACGCGATAAAACATAAATTTACGTATAATGACGGAAAATTCCACATGCATTAATCGATGCTGCGCACAATGAAAAACCGGCTATATTGCGCGGATCAGGATTTTTCCGGCCTGCGCACCGATATTACGGTTCTGGCGGTTTATCTGCCGGGGGATTGCGAACCGGCGGCGATCCGGGATCAGATTCAGCTGGCGAAGCGGCACGGGATTTCCGGCTTCGCGGTTCTATATGATCCCTCCGCCGGAGAGCGGCCCGAAAGGACGTTGGACGCGCTGGCGGCCATGGACTTTTCCTTCATGGCGGTCTGCGTATATGATTGCCGGACAGCCCCGGAACAGCTCATCGCCGGCCTGGCAGGCGCGATGAAGAGCGGCGGCTATCTGCGGATTGACGGAAAACCGGTGATCGGCGTGGACAACCCGGAGGACATGGAGAAAACCGGCCCGGTATTTGAAACGTGGCGCAAAGAGGCCCGGGACCGGGGGCTTGGGGAGATTTTGATCTGGGCCTGCGCGCCCGGCGCAGGAACGAGTTCCGGACAGAACGCAGCCGAGGATCAGACGCCAGAGGGAAGCAAGCCCGACGCGTATTATGAGTTTCCGCCCCGGGGTAAGGATTACGCCGCCAGCTGCGCCACGCGGGACGGGGGTACGGCTCACGACTACGGCAGCCTGATCGAGGGAGCCCGGTGGTTCTCGGACAGTGGGAAAATCCCGGTCTATCGCGGAAGTATGCTGGCCTGGGATGATTTTAAGGTGCGCGGGCAGCGCTACGACTGCTGGATCGGCTTTTCGCCGGAACGCTTTTACCTGTGGAACAGAATCAACATTCGATTCCTGCGGGAGCATAACCGCCCGCAGGATCGGATTTTGTTTGTAAACGCCTGGAACGACCGGGAGCACGGGACTGCCCTGAAGCCTGATCGGGAATACGGCTATGCCTGCCTGAACGCGCTGTCCAGGGCGGTTTTTGATTTGCCCTGTGAAGACGCGCCGGAGGAAAACAGCCTGTATTACCTGGGTGCGGGAAGCCTGCGGATGCGGGACGATCAGGCATGGCACAGGGAATTGGATAAAACGCCCCTCATCGCGGTTCACGCCCACGTCTTTTATCCCGAACTGACCGAAGAAACGCTGGGCTTCGTTTCCAACATCCCCTTCCCCTTCGATCTCTGTATCACCACCGACACAGCGGAAAAAAAGGAGGAAATCCTCCGTTATCTGGCGAGATTGGACACATCTTCCGTCCCGGCACGTGTGAATGTAAGCGTGCAGCCGAACAAAGGCAGGGATATTGCCCCGTTTCTGTCCGCCATGCGCGGGGTTTTCTCCCGTTACCGGTATATCTGCCATATTCACACAAAGAAATCCGCGCATCTGGACTGCGGGAACGCCTGGCGCAGATACCTGCTGCGGAATCTGCTGGGCAGCGAGACGCTGGTTCGTGAGATTCTGTATATGTTCGAGCAGGAACCGGCCCTGGGCCTCGTATTTCCCCAGAACCTGGATCTCGTCCGGCCAGGGGTCGGGTGGCTGAAAAACAGGAAACCCGCGAAAGCTTTGATGCGGCGGATGGGCTTCCCGGGCCGTTTGCCCCGGAAAAATACCACGTTTCCCGCCGGAGACATGTTCTGGATGAGGACTGACGCCGTCCGGCAGATGTTCACCGGGGGCCCGTCCCTTGACGAGTTTCCCGAAGAACGCGGCCAGCTGGACGGAACGATCATGCACGCCATCGAACGGATTTGGTGCTCCCTGGCGCGGGCGAACGGGTATACGTACAGGAATACCAGATATCTGGCGGATAACCGGCCGCTTGACATACTGAGGATGTAGCCATGTCTTTGTTACAGGCATTGGGCAAGGTGAAGTGGCGCCTTTGCCATCAGCAGCAAATACGGGATTATGTTACGCTGAATTACTGCAAGGACGAAGTGTACCGGCGGACGATCCGGAAATCCCCCCTTTTTGACGCGGATTATTACAGGAGAAACACCGGCATATCCGATAAAGAGGACGCCGCGGCGCATTATCTGAAAAACTGGATGCTGCCGGGGCATGACCCTTCGGAAGGATTCTGCTCGGCGGAGTATCTCTCCCTGCATTGCGACGTGGCGCTGTCGGGGCTCAATCCGCTGGTTTCCTATGAACTCTACGGCCGGAAGACGGGCTATGAAATTTCTTCGCTGCAAAGGAAAAAGCCCTCTTTCCCGGAGGGGGCGGAGTATCTCTCCAGGGAATTTTCCGGAACGCCTGCCGTCCACAGACGGGCCGCTGTTCTCGCGTGCTTTTTTTCCGACGGCCTTCTCCCGGAGACGCTGCTCATCCTGATCCGGGGCCTGCGGGAAGTGGCCGATACCGTCGTGCTGGTGGGAGACTGTCCCGTCTATCCGTCCGAAGTGAGCAAGCTGGAGGGGCTTGTCCGCTACGCGGTGTTTACACGACATCAGCAGTACGATTTTGGCTCGTATAAGCGAGGGCTGGCCTTCTTAAGAGAAAAGGGCTTGCTTCAAGCGGCCGATGAGTTGATTTTTCTCAACGATTCCTGCTTCGGGCCGGTCTATCCCCTGTCCGAAGCGTTCAGGACAATGACCAAGGCGCCCTGCGACTTCTGGGGGCTCACCGGCTACCGGCACGGAAAAAGCCGATTTTTCAAGACCTTCATCTCCTCGTACTTTTATGTGTTCCGCGGAAGCGTGATCGCGTCCGGCTGTCTGGAAGCGTTTATGGACCGCATCCAGGGGCCCTATGACCGCAATGACGTGATCGGGCATCTGGAAACGGAATTTACCGCCTATCTGGAGGTTCGGGGCTTTCTGTGGCAGACCCTGTGCCCCGATCTGGAGCTGGACAATATCTATAACCCCCTGGCGCTTGTTGCGAAATACAGGGTGCCCCTGGTTAAGAAGAAGTCCTTTCAAAGAACGCAGACAGAGGACATGAACGCGCTGCTGGAGATCATCCGCGTTCAAAACGTGGCGCTGGGCAGGCTCTTAAGCTATGCGCCGCTGCCGCTGCCCGATTACAGGCTCCCTTCCATCGAGGAGCACCGGCGCACTCTTGCGGAAAAGGCCGCGCGGATCGCGGAGAAAATGAAGCGAGGGGAGAAAATCAAGGCTGTTTTTCTGACAGGCGCGTGGGATTCTTTCCCCAGCCGGTTTTTGTTTGAGCAGATGTGCCGTCAGAGAGGCTATGACGTGACAGCCGCCGTGATTCCCGATCTTCGGAAGGACCCTAACGCGAGGATGCAGGCGCTGATCGAAGCGGCTTTCCGGGCGGCGCGGATGGCCGAGAATGGGATGGACGGAAAAAAAATCCTTTGCGTGCGGCCGGATCAGTTGGGACGGTGGCCGGACGTTTGCGCGGACGCGGACATCGTGGTGTATAACTCGCCGCTTTCCTGCTCCTGCTTCCGGTATCTGCCCAAATATGCCGCGGGCAGGGCGTTCCTGCCTCTCATGGTCTGGGATGACAGTGTACCTGACGGCGCAAAGCGTCTGGATGCTTGCAGATATGTCTGGAAGATCCTGCCCAAAGACGCGGGAACTGTCGCGGAATTGAGAAAGGAAAGCGGCGTTCAGAACGCTGAAAATGTTTTTCAGAGAGGGAAGAAGCATTATGAGCAATCTTTTTAGGAAAAAGAATCTGGACAAGATCTCCTCCCCGGAGCAGTTAAATGACTACATCCGTGTAACGAAGCCCTCCATCTGGCTGACGCTGGCGGCGCTGCTTCTTTTGCTGTTTGGAATGCTCGCGTGGAGTATTTTGGGAACAGTGGATGTTGTAAACCAAAACGGCGAGATCATAACTGTCCATCCAATCACCTTTATTACGAATTGACGGGGTCGAAAAAGATGTCTGCGCAGAAGATGAAACACCCGATACGCACCGGCGTAGTCAAGGTTCCGGTGATCATGCAGCAGGAGGCGCTGGAATGCGGCGCCGCCTGTCTTTGCATGGTCATGGCATACTATGAAAAATGGATTTCGCTGGAGCAGGTTCGCTTGGCCTGCGGCGTGAGTCGGGATGGATCGAACGCGGGCGACATCCTGAAGGCGGCCCGCGGCTATGGGCTGAACGCGAAGGGCTACCGCTTCGAGCCGGAGGAACTGCGCAGGGAAGGGCTTTTTCCCTGCATCATCCACTGGGATTTCAGCCATTTCGTCGTGTGCGACGGCTTCAAAGGCAATAAGGTCTATCTGAACGACCCTGCCAGAGGCGAAATCAGCGTCTCCATCGAACAGTTTGATGAATCTTTCACTGGCGTTACGCTCATGATGGAGCCGACGGAGCAGTTCGAGCCCGGCGGCAAGCAAAGATCCATCGCGGCTTTCGCCAAAGAGCGGCTGAGGGGCGCAAACGCGGCCATCGCTTTCGTTGTGACCACTTCCGTGATCACCACCCTGGCAGGGATCATCCAGTCCGGATTCTCCCGGGTATTTCTGGACTATCTGCTGCCAGGAACGAACCCCGCGTGGGTCACGCCGTTCTTCTTTGGGTTTTCTCTGCTGATCTCGATCCAACTGGTTTCCTCGTTCATACAGTCGATCTATTTGCGCCGGCTCAACGGGAAGATGGCGGCGGTAGGCAACGCCGCGTTCATCTGGAAGATTCTGAGGCTCCCGATGTCGTTTTTCTCCCAGCGGATGGCGGGCGACATTGAGGGCCGGAAAGCGAGCAATTCTTCCATCGCCGAAAAGCTCGTCAGTACCCTTGCGCCGCTTGCCATCGAGGCCGCCATGATGGTGTTCTACCTGATCGTCATGTTCCGGTATTCCTGGCTGCTGACGGTGATCGCCATCGGTTCCATCGTCGTCAATCTGCTGCTGTCCCTGTACATCAGCAAAAAGCGGGTCAACATTACCCGCGTAGCCATGCGCGACCATGGAAAGCTCGCCGGCGCTACCACCGGTGCCCTGGACATGATCGAGACCATTAAAGCCAGCGGCGCGGAAAACGGGTATTTCGAGAGATGGTCCGGCTATCAGGCTTCGGTGAATACGCAGAATTACCGGCGCATCCAAATGTCTGAGTATTGGGGGCTGCTTCCCAATGCGATCAATGCCGTTTCAAACACCCTCATCCTGGTTTTGGGCGTCTCGCTCGTGATGCAGGGTGAGTTTACCGTGGGTATGATCTTAGCGTTTAAGGGGATCATGGCCCGCTTCATGAAACCCGCCGCCAATCTCATCACTGCCGGACAGACCATACAGGAACTGCGGAGTGAAATGGAGCGGGTCGAGGATGTGATGAAATATCCCGACGATCCGATGCTGGAGCAGCAGCGGGAAGAGCCGAAAACGTATGATAAGCTGAGCGGCCGCTTGTCCATGCGGCATGTGACCTTCGGCTATTCCCGCCTGGAGCCGCCGCTGATTGAGGATTTTAATCTGGAATTGCTTCCCGGACAGCGGGTGGCTTTCGTTGGTTTCTCCGGGTGCGGCAAGTCTACCCTGGCCAAGCTGATCTCCGGTCTGTATCAGCCATGGAGCGGTGAGATTCTGCTGGATGATAAGCCCCTCGCCACTATCGACCGGAATGTCCTGACCGGTTCTGTGGCCGTGGTGGATCAGGACATTACCCTATTTGAGGATACAATCGCCAACAACATCAAGATGTGGGATAATTCCATTCTGGATTTTGAAATGATCCTGGCGGCCAGGGATGCCAGAATCCACGATGACATCATGCTGCGGGAAGACGGCTACCAGTACATGATTACGGAGGGCGGCAAGAATTTTTCCGGGGGACAGCGGCAGCGCCTTGAAATCGCGCGGGTGCTGGCCCAGGATCCGACCCTGCTCATTATGGATGAAGCCACCAGCGCGCTGGACGCCCGCACCGAAAGCGAAATGGTGGAGGCTATCATGGCCCGCGGCATATCCTGCGTGGTGATTGCCCACCGGCTCTCCACGATCCGGGACTGCGATGAGATCATCGTGATGGATAAAGGCAAGGTTGTGGAGCGCGGGACGCATGAGCAGCTCATGAAAAATGGCGGACTGTACACGGAACTGGTAAGGAGCGAATAGTATGGGCTGGTTCGACGAACAGATCAGAGATCGAAAACAATCTGACGCGGAAATATTTGAGGAATCTTTCCAGACGCTTGCCAATGCCGTGATGGGCAAGCGCCTTTCGGAGGCGGTGGGCGACGACCGCCAGATGATCACGGACGCAATTGAAACGATCCTGGAATACTACCGCGTCAAGCCGAAGGATGTTCCGGAGGAAATCCGGGATATGAACGAGGTGCTGGAATACCTCATGCGCCCTTATGGAATCATGCGGCGCGGCGTCCGCCTCGAAAAGGGATGGTACAAGAACGCTGTCGGCGCGATGCTGGGCACAAAAAAGGATGACGGGAGCGTCGTTGCGCTGCTCCCTTACAGCTTCGGCGGCTATCGTTTCTATGACCGCAAGCGGGAACGCTATGTGCGGGTCAGCAGACGCAACGAGGATCTTTTTGAGGAAGACGCGATTGCTTTCTATAAGCCTTTTCCGCTGAAAAAAATGAGCGTCCGCGATTTTATGCACTATCTCATGGAACAGATCGCTCCCATTGATTTGTTGATACTGGTTATTGCTATGGCGGCCGCCTCCGGCGTGGGTCTGCTCATGCCCAAACTGACTTCAGCCCTGTTCTCGGATGTTATCAAGATCGGCAGCAGCAGGCTGCTGGTCGGTATCGCCATTTATATGGTAAGCGTTTCCCTTTCCGCACTGGTATTCAGCGTCGTGCAGAGCTTCGCCACGGCCCGGATCACTACAAAGCTGGATATCGCTGTGGAGGCGGCGTCCATCATGCGGGTTCTTTCGCTGCCCGCCACCTTCTTTAAGAATTTCAATGCAGGCGAGCTTGCCACCCGCATTGGATTCCTCAATGACCTGTCTGACAAGATGGTCAATATCCTGCTGTCTACCAGTCTGACAAGCCTGTTCTCCCTGATATACATTTCGCAGATTTTCGTGTACGCGCCGGCCCTGGTGCAGCCTTCGCTGATCATCACGCTCCTGACGGCCTTGGTCTCCGTCGGCAGGTATTTTATCGTTACCGGCGTCTCGAAAAACCATATGCTGCTTACCTCAAAAGAGAACGGTATCACCCATGAACTGGTAGGCGGCGTTCAGAAGATCCGGCTGGCCGGGGCAGAACAGCGCTCCTTTGCCAAATGGTGCAAGCTTTATGCGGAAAGCGCTCAATTCCTCTATAACCCTCCCATGCTCATGCGGGTGAGCGGGGTCATCACCCAGGCCATCTCCCTCATCGGAACGGCCGTGATGTACTATCTTGCCATTAAGAACGGCGTTTCGATCGCGGAGTACTATGCTTTCACCACCGCATATGGTATGATCGACAGCGCGTTTCGCGCCTTGACCGATGTCACGGTCTCTATTTCCAGGATCAAACCGACCTTGAATATGGTGAAGCCCCTTCTTGAAACGGTTCCGGAGATTGATGGGAACAAGACCATGATCACATCGCTGTCAGGCAATCTTGAGCTCTCCCACGTCAGTTTCCGTTATCATCCGGAAATGCCGCAAATACTGAACGATGTCAGCCTCAAGATCCGGGCAGGTCAGTATGTGGCCATCGTAGGCAAGACAGGCTGCGGCAAGTCTACGCTGATGCGTATCCTGTTGGGCTTCGAGAAGCCACAGAAGGGCGCCGTTTACTATGACTCGAAGGACTTAAACAAACTGGATCCCAAATCGCTTCGGCGGCAGATCGGGTCTGTGATGCAGGACGGCAAGCTGTTCATGGGGGATATTTACTCCAATATCACGATCTCCGCTCCCTGGCTTACGGTGGACGACGCATGGGAGGCCGCGGAAATTTCCGGTTTTGCGGAAGATATTCGGCGGATGCCCATGGGTATGAAAACCGTGATTTCCGAAGGGCTTGGCAGTATCTCCGGCGGCCAAAGGCAGCGGCTCATGATCGCGAGAGCCATTGCGCCCAAGCCCAAGATTCTGATGTTCGATGAGGCCACCTCCGCGCTGGACAATCTGACGCAGAAGCGGATCGCCGATGCGCTGGATAAGATGAATTGTACGCGGCTCGTGATCGCTCACAGACTGTCCACGATTCGTCAATGCGACAGGATCATCGTACTGGATCAGGGAAAAATCATCGAGGACGGGAGCTATGAACAGCTGATTAAAAAGGATGGCTTCTTTGCAAAGCTGGTAGCCAAGCAGCGACTGGATGATACCGAGTATGTGGCCCATACAACGACATTCTGAGGAATCGCTGAAGAGGAAAATGAGGAAGGCGTTCCGAAAAAAAGAGGAATCCAGGAAGCTGAAAGACAGGTACAACGAAATTCAAACCCTGCTTGCCAACTATTGTCCCATCTTTTATATGAAGCGCAATACTCCGTTCTCTGCAGAAATCGGCAACCGTGGCCGCGCATGCATTGAAGAAGGATTTAAGATCACGATATAAGGCTCTCTGAATCTTTCTTATTTTTATATTGCGGATTCTGCGATGGAACTCAAACCATCAGTTTGTATTATGAGAATAAGAATCCCGAACGGGAAGCTCCTTTGGCGTTTGTTTGAAATCTTCCCGTTCGGATATATCTTGTATTCATTCAAAGCCAGTAATAAGCAGGGGCTATTTCAATTCTTCAGGATAATACACCGTGACCGCCCGTAGATATTTTTCGTCAGGAATAAGGCCACTGAAAAAGCCAGTCCTTTTCAGAACTGACTTTTTCAGTGGCCTTAAAATTTCGGATGTTTCGGGGAATCGAAAAGGTTTTTTCAGCTGACCAGGCCGGGCACCAGTTTCGCCAGCATTCCGGCCAATTGTGCGTGGCCATTTTTCGTCAGGTGGGTAAAGTCTACGGGATTGAACTCGCAGTCCTTGGCGTCCAGGTAATACACGCTGTTCCGTTCGGCCACGGTCTTCATGTACTTCGGCAGCGCCTTGGATTTTTCCACGCAGCCCGGGCCCATTACCTCGTCGTGGAAGCCGTCGCCCAGGGGCGGGGGACAGATGACCAGGATGTTGGGGCCTTTCGCCGTCCAGCATTCCACGGACTTGCACTTCTTGATCAGCCGTTCCATGCCCACGGCGATGGCGGCGGCGTTGGCGCCG
>CAMOSC010000117.1 GCA_946624325.1 uncultured Clostridia bacterium | reverse complement strand
GCTGCGATCTGTCGGCATGGCTCAAGGCGGAAGGGACGGGTGGGCGGATGGTTTTTCCGCCCATTGATTGAAGGGTGACCGGTTGCCTCAATCCTCCAGTACGGAACGGATGAAGGCGCCGATTTCCGGACATTTGCAGTCACGGAAAAAATACTCCTTAAAGTGCGGACCTGCGATGGAAGCCTTCAGGAAATCACGGTCGATCTTCTGCAGAATCGTCATGATATCCTGATGCGTGATCTTCTTGACCTCATCCAGAATCTTCTTGTTGCGCTGCTCCGGCACCACACGCTCCGGCGGATAACCGCCGCCCGGTTCTTTTGCGAAGAGCTGTTCAAGCGTATACTTCAGGTTCAGCTCGGCACCCCACCCAAACCCCTTGGCAAAGGGAAATGCAGCCGCATTACCCGCATTGATCTGGGAGAACATATACCCGTCGGAGGGATCTACAAGATGCCCGCAGAGGACACCCGGGAAGGAATTCAGAGCCAGCATGGCTCCTTCTCCGGTTCCGCATCCGGTAATTACAAAATCGGCGGCACCCGAATTCAGGAGAATGGCAGCCAGCAGGCCTTCCTGCACATAGGTGAGCTGAGCTTCGTCCTCGGCACTGTACATACCGTAATTAACCACTTCATGGCCCTTCGGCTCAACAACTTCTTTCAGAACGGATTCGATCAGGCTGTTCTTTGCAGCCTGGCTGTTTTCATTGATTAACGCTATTTTCATAAAAATACCTCCTTTTTCGTAACTGTTCAGATCCATGTGCAGATGCCTGAGCAGGAATTGATCTGCATCCGGAGAGCACGCCGCAGCTTTGTAAAGGGCTGCTTGGCCGCTTTTGTGGTCCGGCTCTGAACAGTTCCATCATATGATAAAAAGGACATCTTGTCAATGTCCGGTGAACGGAAATGAACACAATACCCTGTAAACGCTGTCTGATCAGCGAAACGAATGAAACAGAACTTCAGGAGAGCATCAGGCGGACAATCGAAGCGATCCCGGAAGAAGCGAAGGCCGATCCGAGCCTCTATGGAAAACGCCTTGACGGATGCAGAGGCTGTGACAGGCTTCTGGCCGGTCTCTGCAGGATCTGCGGATGCTATGTTGAAGTCAGGGCGGCGAAGGCTTCATCCACCTGCCCGAACCCGCTCGGAAGCCTCTGGCCGACCGATTGATTCTTCCTGAAAAAAGCTTGACAAACGGTCTGTAGAGTGCTACTTTAAAAGCAGAAGCGAAACGTTTCGATCCCGGAAGGATAATCACGTCGAAAGGAGGCCGGAATGGGCGCTACCATTAAAGATATCGCTGAAAAAACAGGGCTCGGCCTCGCGACCATTTCCAAGTATCTCAACGGAGGACATGTTCTTGAGAAAAACCAGGCGGCCATTGAGGCGGCCATCGACGAGCTGGATTTCCAGGTGAACGGTTTTGCCCGAAGCCTGAAAACACATCACAGCATGACGGTCGGCGTTGTCATACCACAGCTTGACAACCTGTTTATGACCTCCATTATTACAAGCCTGGAAGAAACGCTCCGTGCAAAGGGATACGGCGTACTTGTGTGCGACACCTCCCGCATGGAGTCCCGTGAAAGCGAGGTTCTGAACTTCCTTCAGCAGAAAATGGTGGACGGCCTGATTTTTCTTGCTACCGGCAGGGAAGCGGAAAGCCTGAACGCCGTGCTGAACCGGAGAATTCCCGTGGTCCTGATCGACAGGAAAATAGAGCGTTTTTCGGACACCCTGGATATGGTTCTTCTGGACAACTATCAGGCTGCGTTTGACAGTACCATGTACCTGATCAGGCGCGGGCACCGGCATATCGGCATCCTGGCCGGTTCGCCGGAGGTTTATACCGCTTCGGAACGTCTGCGCGGATATTGCGCTGCGCTGAAGGAGGAGGGCATCCCGATCGAGGAGGAACTGATCCGCTTCACGGGCTTTACAACTGAGGGGAGCTATCGGGAGACGCTGTCGATGTTTTCCAGGGGTGAAGGGCCGACTGCGATTTTTGCCACGAATTTCGAGATGACGCTCGGCGCGCTGCTTGCCCTGAAGGACCTGGGAAGGAATGTCCCGGAGGATGTTTCACTCATCGGTTTCGATAACCTGCAGCTTGCCAGAGCCATGCAGCCTGCGCTGACCATCGTATCACAGCCCGTCCGGGAGATGGGCGTCAGGGCGGCGGCCCTGCTCTTGTCCAGAATGCAGCCTTCGGATACGAAACGCCCTCCCGAAACGGTAATGATGCGGGCACGTATCGTGGAAGGCGCATCCGTGTCACAGCCGCCATTGCGGGCAATGCGCTAGCAAACCGGAACAGTTGCTACCATTTGTTTTTTACAGAAGGAGAAAAAACATGAAAGAAACAGTAATGCAGTTTGGAGAAGGCGGATTTTTAAGAGGCTTTGTCGATTATTTCTTCAAGAAGCTCAATGACGCCGGTGTTTACGAGGGCAAGGTGGTCGTAATCCAGCCCATCGACAAGGGCATGATTGATATGCTCAATGCCCAGAACGGAGAATACAATCTGTATCTTCGCGGAATCCAGAACGGTGAAGTCGTAAACGAGCATACGCATGTGGACGTCATCTCCAGGGGCATCAATCCCTATACGGATTTTGACGAGTATATGAAGCTTGCGGACAATCCCGATCTTCGTGTTATTGTGTCCAACACCACCGAAGCCGGTATTGAGTATCTTGGAACGGAAAGCCTGAACGACCGTCCCGCAAAATCCTATCCGGCAAAGCTTACGCAGTTCCTGTACCGCCGTTTCCAGAACGACCTGAAAGGCTTTATCCTGCTTCCCTGCGAGCTGATCGACCACAATGCGGACACTCTGAAGGAGTGCGTATTAAAATATGCCGATCTCTGGTCCCTGGGCGAGGATTTCAAAAACTGGCTTCTTTCCGAAAATGATTTCTGCAATACGCTGGTTGACCGCATCGTTACCGGTTATCCCAGAAACGAGGCAGAGGAGATCTGCAAGGAGCTCGGCTATACCGATAATCTCATCGATACGGCGGAGATCTTCCATTTATGGGTAATCCAGGGACATCATGAGGATGAGCTTCCCTTCAACAAAGCCGGCTACAATATCGTGTGGACCGATGACGTTGCCCCCTACAAGAGAAGAAAAGTCCGCATCTTAAACGGCGGACATACGTCCATGGTACTCGGTGCTTACCTGTACGGCCTGGAAACCGTCGGAGAGTGCCTGAAGGATGAGACGGTCAGCAGCTATCTGAAGAAGTGCATCTTTGACGAGATTGTTCCCACACTCGGCAACAGCGAGACCGACATCAACTTCGGAAAGGCGGTTCTTGAGCGTTTCTCCAACCCCTTCATCCGTCATATGCTGCTTTCCATCGCCCTGAATTCCGTCTCCAAATTCCAGGTCCGCGTTCTGCCGACCATTCTGGAATACAAAGAGAAATTCGGAAAGCTTCCGGAAGCCCTTACCATGTCTTTTGCATCCCTGATTGCCTTCTATCGCACCGATAAGGCAAATGACGGTGCTGAGATCATGGAATTCATGAAGACTGCAAGCGTTGAGGAAATTCTTAAGAAGGAAGAATACTGGCATGCAGATCTTACGGACCTGATCCCTGCTGTTCAGAAATATTATGATATCATTGAAAAAGACGGCATGAAGGCTGCCTACGCGGCAGTGCTCGGAGCCTGAAAAGGGCGGGAGTGAATCATGAAATCCTATATTCAGATCAACAGCGGCGACAATGTTTGCGTAGCGCTCAGGCCTATCCCGGAAGGGACGAGTGTCAGTGCGGACGGATTGACGGTTACCGCCAGGCAGGAGATTCCCCAGGGGCATAAGATTGCCCTGAAGGATATCGCGGCGGGAGAGAAGATTATCAAATACGGCTATCCGATCGGATATGCGAAGGAAGATATCCCGGCAGGCAGCTGGGTCCACGTCCACAATGTACATACCGGTCTGGGCGATGTTCTGGAGTACAGTTACAATCCTCAGGGGAAGGATCCTGCGCCAAGCGCTCCCGCGACCTTCGAAGGGTTCCGCCGCAAAGACGGAAGCGTCGGCGTGCGCAATGAAATCTGGATCATCCCGACGGTCGGCTGCGTCAACAGCATCGCGCAGGCTCTGGAAAAACAGGCGAGAGAAAAAATCGGCGGGAGCGTCGAGGATGTGATCGCTTTCACGCATCCGTACGGCTGTTCGCAGATGGGCGATGACCAGGAGAATACACGCGAAGCCCTTGCGGCCCTGATCCGTCATCCCAATGCCGGCGGCGTACTGGTGCTTGGCTTGGGCTGCGAGAATTCCAACATTCCGGTTCTGAAGGAATATATCGGCGCATATGATCCGGACCGTGTGAAGTTTCTGGTCTGCCAGGAATCCGAGGATGAGCAGGCAGACGCCATGAAGCTTCTGGAGGAACTGATTGAATACGCGAAAACCTTTAAGAGAGAGCCTGTTGACGCCTCAAAGCTGATTATCGGAATGAAGTGCGGAGGGTCCGACGGTCTTTCCGGCATCACGGCAAACCCGGTTGTAGGCGCTTTCTCGGATCTGCTGATTTCCAAAGGCGGTACCACGATTCTCACGGAAGTTCCCGAGATGTTCGGCGCTGAGACAATCCTCATGAACCGCTGCGCGGATGAAGAGCTCTTTGCTCAGACCGTAAACCTGATCAACGATTTTAAAGCGTATTTTAAAAAGCATGATCAGGTGGTCTACGAGAATCCCTCGCCCGGCAACAAACAGGGCGGCATTACGACCCTGGAGGATAAATCTCTTGGCTGCACGCAGAAATCCGGCAGTGCCCTTGTGCACGGCGTGCTGAAATATACACAGCCGGTGAAGAATGCCGGGCTGAACCTTCTTTCGGCTCCCGGAAACGATCTGGTGGCCGCCACGGCCCTGGCCCTTTCCGGCGCGCAGATCGTCCTCTTCACTACGGGGCGCGGAACGCCTTTTGCTTCCCCGGTACCGACCGTGAAGATCTCCAGCAATTCAAAGCTTGCGGGCTTCAAACACAACTGGATCGATTTCAACGCGGGTGAAATGGTGGATGATACGCCGAAATCGGAGCTTGCCGAAAAGCTGTTTGCGTTTGTGATGGCGGTTGCCTCCGGCAAAAAGGTCAAATCCGAAGAGGCGGGATTCCACGATATGGCAATCTTCAAACAGGGTGTAACCCTTTAAATTCGAATAATAGGAGAACAGATCATGAAAAAATTCATGGGAAAGAATTTCCTGCTGTCCAATGACACGGCTCAGGAACTGTTTCACAACTATGCGGCGTCCATGCCGATCATCGATTATCACTGCCATATCAATCCGCAGGAAATTGCCGAAGACCGGAAATTCGAGAATATCACCCAGGTATGGCTGGGCGGCGACCATTATAAATGGCGCCTGATGCGTGCCTGCGGCGTGGACGAGAAATATATTACCGGCGATGCTTCCGACCGTGAGAAATTCCAGAAATGGGCGGAAACCCTTCCGAAGGCAATCGGCAACCCGGTTTACCACTGGAGCCACCTGGAGCTTCAGCGCTATTTCGGCTATCACGGCATCCTGAACGCGGATACCGCCGAGGAAGTATGGACTCTCTGCAATGAGAAGCTGGCTGAGGACAGCATGAGCGTGCGCAATATCATCCGCCAGTCCAACGTCGAAGTAATCTGCACGACGGATGATCCCGTGGATGATCTGAAATGGCATAAGAAGCTGGCCGAGGATCCGGAGGTTGATTTTAAGGTATATCCCGCCTGGAGACCGGATAAGGCCATGAACATCGAAAAGCCCGAGTACTGTGACTATGTCGCAAAGCTTTCCGAGGTATCCGGCATCGAAATCAACAGCTTCCGCTCCCTGATTTCCGCACTGAAAAACCGTATGGAATTTTTCGATTCCATGAAGTGCTGCGTTTCCGACCACGGCATCAACTATACCGTATATAAGCCGGTAAGCGAAGAAGAGGTCGAGGCCATTTTCGCGAAGAAAGCTGCCGGGGAAGAGCTTACGGCTCTGGAAGCGGATCAGTATAAGACCATGTTTATGCTGGCCATGGGCAGGGAATACCACCGCCTTGGCTGGGTGATGCAGCTTCACTACGGGACAAAGCGCAATTCCAACCGCCTGTTCTATGAGAAGCTCGGACCGGATACCGGGTACGACTGCATCAACAACGATGCCCCGGCTGCTCAGCTTGCCGATTTCCTGGATGCGCTGAATGTAACAGACGAGCTTCCGAAAACCATTATCTATTCCCTGAATCCCGCAGACAACGCGCTGATCGATACGATCTGCGGCTGCTTCCAGGATTCCAGCGCGGTACAGAAGGTACAGCACGGCTCCGCATGGTGGTTCAATGATCACAAGCCGGGCATGGAAGCTCAGATGACAAGCTTTGCAAATGAAAGCGTGCTTGGGAACTTTGTCGGTATGCTGACCGATTCCAGAAGCTTCCTTTCATATGCAAGACATGAGTATTTCCGCCGTATCCTCTGCAATCTGGTCGGAACCTGGGTGGAGGATGGCGAGTATCCTTACGATATCAAAGCTCTCAGAGCCATCGTTGAGGGAATCTCTTATACCAACGCAAAGAATTATTTCAATTTCAGGTAAAAAACCTGATGGAAAAGGGCAGGCCGGCTAAACAGCCGGCCTGCCCTCTTTTGTACGAAGCAGTGAGCCATGCGGACACGGGTGCCAAACAAAATCAGTACCAGTATTCCATCAGCTCCTCGCGGGAGATAAAACCGGCTTTCCGATACAGTGCAAAAGCCGGGGCGTTTTCTTCCGTTACCTGCACGCGTGCTGTCTGATAAGTCCTGGCCAGGCAATCCAGAAGGAGAGAAAGACAGGCGCTTCCAAAGCCCTTCCCCTGGTATTCGGGGTCAATACAGAAGGCAAACAGATATACGCTGTCCGAATCCGCCGTCCCCAGACACATACCGACAGGATCCGTTTCCTTTTTAAACAGCCATGCGACAGCCCCATCATCCAACGCGGTTTTCAGGTAGTCTCCGGATGCCGCCCCTTCAAGCTCAAACGCCCTGCTGTGGATACCGGCAAGCTGTGAAAGATCCTCGCAGACTTCCAGGGAAAATGCATTATCGCTTCGTACTTCCGGGTGATCCCGCAGATTGCAGTCCATCAGGTGATCCGTGCCTGTATACTCGGCCTCAAGCTCATCCAGGGTGCAGAGGGCATCGTAACTGTTTCCGTCCGGAAAGAAGCAGACCGGCATGTCTTCGCCGACAGCCTGCAGAAAGTGTTCGAACAGCCCTGTAAAGAAGCCCCTGCAGCGGTGTCCGGGATGCGTGAAAGCTGTTACTTCCATGCATTCCTCCTCCTTATAGGCCAGCAGTACCGCAAGAAGTTCGTCCTCCTTTCTTCCCTCATAGTACCGGAAAACCAGGGTCTCCGGATCGGAAAGCTCCGGTTCGGAAAATGTGAGTCCTTCATATTCGGCACAGGCTTCATAAAGCCCGAGAATCTGGCTGCGCTGCCTTTCATTCAGCTTTCCGGCATTTCCGCTTCGAATCATGACAGATCTTCCTTTCTTCTGGGAATGTTGTTCCGCTCCTTAGTATAACGTAACTGTTCAGAGCGAGATACCGGAAATGGCAAAAAGGTCATTTCCGGAGTTGCGGCGTTCCCGCCGGATGACCATCTCATGAGAATCATGGATTTCCGCCACCGTAATCCATAATTCTCATGAGATAGTCGCCTGTCTCTGAACAGTTACACTATAACATGAATACATCTAAAATGGAAGATCAGTTTTGCTTGACAAAAGAATCCCCCGTTGTTATGATTATATGGTAGCTGTCTGTAACCATAAGCTGGTTTCAGGCTCTGTCTGAGAGGACGGCAGCCCTGCCGGCCGCTTTTTGCCGGTTCCAAAGTACGGTTTCGAACAGCTGCTTTTCATGACACAAAGAGAAAAGACGGCAGTTTTCAGCAGATAGTCTGCCGTAAACCAAAGAGGAATAGTTGCATGGGCAAGAGAATCGTTTTTTCACTGCTGGTTGACAACGAAGCCGGTGTGCTCAGCCGGATAGCCGGTCTGTTCAGCCGGAGAAGCTATAATATTGAAAGCCTTACGGTAGGAGAAACCGAAAACCCGGCCATCTCCCGCATGACCGTTGTTGCCGAAGGCGATGAAGATGTTCTGGAGCAGATCCAGAAGCAGGTGGACAAGCTGATCGATGTCAAATTCATCAAGGTGCTTCCGCCTGAATCCTCCGTTTGCCGGGAACTGATCCTCATGAAAATAGCCGTAACCAGTGAATCCAGGCAGCAGCTTATAGCCATCGTGGATATATTCCGGGCGAAAATCGTTGATGTCTCTCCGGAGTCGGTTATCGTTGAGCTGACCGGGACGCAGAGCAAGATTGATGCGTTCACCAACCTGCTCGGGGACTTCAAGGTTCTCGAGCTTGCACGTACAGGTATTACCGGCCTTACGAGAGGCTGGTCCGACGAGAGCAGGGACTGACTGACGCCGCATCATTATTTAAGAACATCATGTGCAGGCGGCGGATTTGTATTCCGCAAAAACGCGGATATCTGCCATGAGCAGGAATCCAATAACATACTGTTCAGAGTCTGGCTCTGAACAGCTGCCAAATATCTATTTCTACGGAGGGAATAAAAATGGATGCCAGAATGTTTTACGAGCAGGATTGCGATCTCTCTCTTCTGGAGGGAAAGACCATAGCCATCATCGGTTACGGTTCCCAGGGACATGCCCATGCGCTGAACCTGAAGGATTCCGGTTTTCATTCCATCGTCGGCCTTTACGAGGGTTCCAAATCCTGGCAGAAGGCTGAGAAACAGGGCCTTGAAGTCTATACGGCCGCCGAGGCAGCAAAACTGGCGGACATCATCATGATTCTGATTAACGATGAAAAGCAGGCAGCCATGTATAAGAAGGATATCGAGCCGAACCTGAAGGCCGGCGATATGCTCATGTTTGCACACGGCTTCAATATTCATTTCGGATTGATCACCCCTCCCGCAGACGTGGATGTCACCATGATCGCTCCGAAGGCACCCGGTCATACCGTGCGTTCCGAGTATCAGGCAGGCAAGGGAACTCCGTGCCTGGTTGCCGTTCATCAGGATGCCACAGGCAAGGCCCTTGACCGCGCACTTGCATACGGAGCCGGTATCGGCGGAGCAAGAGCCGGACTTCTTGAGACCACCTTCCGCACCGAGACTGAGACAGACCTCTTCGGAGAGCAGGCTGTTCTCTGCGGCGGCGTTGTAGCCCTGATGCAGGCCGGGTTCGAAACGCTGGTGGAGGCTGGCTATGATCCGCGCAACGCATATTTCGAGTGCGTACATGAGATGAAACTGATCGTCGACCTGATTTATCAGTCCGGTTTCGCGGGTATGCGTTATTCCGTTTCCAACACCGCCGAATACGGCGATTATGTCACCGGCCCGAAGATCATTACGGAAGAGACCAGGAAAACCATGAAGAAAATTCTGGCGGATATCCAGGACGGAAGCTTTGCCAAGGAATTCCTGTTAGACATGTCCGAAGCCGGCGGCCAGGTACATTTCAATGCTATGCGCAGGAAAGCCGCCGAACATCCGGCAGAGAAGATCGGGGCGGAGATCCGCAAGCTCTACAGCTGGAATAACGAGGAAGAGCTTCTCGTCAATAACTGATGCCGTATCAGAGAAGTCTGCTTCCGTGAAGAAGGGGAGTATTTTTCATGCCGGATCAGAATAAAGAATTATCAGACCCGTCGTCAAACGGCGGCAGTGAGCCGGATACCGGCAGCCGTACGAATACGGATGAATACGAAAAGGTCTGTTATATCTGCAGGCGTCCCGAAAGCAAGGCAGGAAAAATGGTATCCCTGCCGGGTGATATCTGTATCTGCACGGACTGCATGCAGAAAGGCTTTGACAGCGTAAAAAACGGCGGCTTCCCACAGATGAATTTCCCGGGAGGCATGATCCGGATAACAACTCCGGAGGATCTCGCCGGTATGGGCTTTACCGTACCGCCGCAGCCGCAGTTTGTCAAAAAGAAGAAGGAAAAAGAGGAGACCGTTCCGGTGATTGATATCCGGAAAATACCGGCTCCCCACAAGATTCACGCCCGTCTTTCGGAATATGTCGTAGGGCAGGAATATGCCAAAAAGGTCATTTCGGTTTCTGTTTATAATCATTATAAACGTATAGCCAATAAAGACAGCGATGTGGAGATCGAAAAGTCCAATATGCTGATGGTCGGCCCCACGGGCAGCGGCAAAACCTACCTGGTG
>CAMOSC010000116.1 GCA_946624325.1 uncultured Clostridia bacterium | reverse complement strand
TCCTTTCTGTTTACTTGCCGTCCACCGGCGGGGCTGTCTACTATTCGCCCACAATGGTGGCCGTTGGTGGCGTACCTGATTTCTAGAACGCCTTGAAAATTCTCATTACAGGCAGGATGCCCAAACCTAAGTCTCATGATAGGCAAGATGCCAGGCCAACGAGTGCTTTCAGATTTTCCCTTTCATCAGGCAAGCCAGGTTTGTGGTCCCAGAAACTCCCGTCTCTGGGTTTCCCCCAAGGATTATTATAGATGAGAGAATCGGCTCACTTTCTAATAAATCCAGCTTAAAAGGGATCAAACTACAATTTCTAAAATGTTTCTGACCCAGTCCGCAAAGATACCTTCTGCTTTACTTGCAAAAAGCAGTCGGTTATGAAAGCAAACCAAAGGCCAACAACGCAGATTGGTCTGTACTGCTCATGAGAATACAGCGCAGCAACTCTGCGTCCTTCACCTCCTTCCCCCAAGTATTTGGCGTTCTCATATTCCGGGGCGGAACGCTCTTCGATAGCCCCGGGCACCCTTCGCACCCGGTGTCCCGGTGTCCGGATAACTTGGACTCTCCGGCGAAGCCTATGCATAAACAACAGTCAACGAATGGGCTTTCGATCTCCTTTCAAATAATAAAAAAGAAGTTTAGGAAAGCCTCCCGCGCGTCAGCCATTCCGCTTAACGCTGCATAGTAATTGACCATTGTCTACAACCGATATTCTACCAAAGGATAAAATGATTGTCAAGAGAAGAATCCCTGTTTTGGTGAAAAATGTTGCACAAATTAATTTTCCCTTAAAATCCTTGGTTTTATGCGTTTTTGTACCATTTTTCCGGTCAAAATCCTTACAAAAAAATTACAGTTTCATAGAATTGTACGGGTTTTGCATCCCTGTTTTTAAGCCGTTCTTTAACGTCCGGCGACAGATATTGCAATTCCCAATATAATAAGAAAGTTCCCCGCGAACTTCCGCAGGGTAATCTTCTCTTTCAGGAGGAGCCTGCCGAGGATCAGGACAAACACATAGCTGGCCGCGTTGATGACCGGACCGAAGCGGTATTCCACGTACTGATAAGCCCACATATTCATGACAAGGCTTGCCATGAGCAGGGCGTAACCGGTTATAACCCAGGGGTTCAGATATTCGAAAATACCCTTCTGCTCCTTTTTTCCGGCACTGATTTTCAGGAGAATCTGGGAGACGGCAGCCACAAAAGCTGCACCGACCATCAGGAAGAGATAACGGTTCATTTCTTTTCCTCCTCCTGCACCGTAATCAGCATCACCCCGATAACAATGATGACGAGGCCGATCACATTATAGACGGTAATCTTCTCCCCGAATAGAAAAACGGACCAGACCAGGCTCCATAAAAGCCCCGCGGCCTTGTTGGAATACGCCACGGAAAGCTCGGTTTTTTTCAGGATTTTCTGCCAGAAAAAAGCATATACAGCCAGCACCAGCACAATTCCGAACCCCGCCAGAATAACCTGCCAGGAGAAAAGCCCGTGGGCCTTTAACAGGGAGGATGCGCACTTTGAGAGCATGCTGATAAAGGAATAGACAAAGACAGCGGCCTGCAGGATGGCGATCTGCTTCCAGTTAATTTTCTTCCTGCTTTCCGGCATGTCCCGTCACCTCCTTCACCACATACTGCGGCGTCTCGTTGATACACATGTAGATGCGGCCGATATACTCGCCGATAATACCCATGAAAATGAGAATCAGGCCCCCGGTTACCAGGATCGCCGCCATCAGGGAGCTCCATCCTACCTGAATATCGTCCACAAAAATCTTTCGTAATATTGTTACGATTGCAGTTATAAAGCCGATTCCGGCCAGGCAGACGCCTGCCGCGGTGGCAATCCGGAGCGGTTTTATGGAGAATGCGGTAAAGCCGTTCATCCAGAGCTTCAAAAGCTTACTCAGGGTATAGCCGGAGCTGCCGCTCTCTCGCCTGCGCTGCTCCACGTCCAGATTGCCGACGTTCTGCGTGATCCGCAGGATCAGTCCGGAAATATACGGATACGGCTGACGGTAGCGGATCATCTCGTCCGTCACGAAGCGCTTCGCCATAAAGAAGGCCGCCATATAGGTTCCCTTTGGCTTTTCTATAAGCCAGTCCGACATGGCGCGGTTCAGGGCAGAGCCCATACGCCGGAACAGGGACGGCTGATCCCGCTCCGTGTAGCGTGCGCAGACCACATCGTATCCCTTGTTCATCTCCTCCAGGAAGTCAAAAACGCGGCCGACCGGCGTCTGGCCGTCGTCGTCCGAGGTCATGATGTAATCCCCGGTGACATAATTGAGGCCCGCAAGCAGTGCATTCGGCTGGCCGGAATTCTTGGCCAGGTCGATGGCCAGGATATGCGGATCCTCTTCGGCCAGGTGCTTTATAACCTCCGCCGTATTATCCGGGGAACAGTCGTTCACCAGGATAATCTCATATTCGGTGTCCGGGTGCTTGTCCATGGCGCCGCGGATTTCATCCAGGACAATGCCGATGTTTTTCGCGGACCTGTAGCAGGGAATAACAAATGATATTTTCATGGCAGAATTTTTCTCCCACAGTTTAAAACAGAGGCCCTGAATGAAAAAGCCCCTGACTATTTGCATCTGGCGAGCACATCGCGCCTTCGGAAATGGCGTCCTCTGCTGTTTTAAGCAGCCGGCTCTGAACAGCAGCTGCAAGCCTTATATATAATTTCATGCCGCCCTGTGCGGCAGCACAACGCAGAGAGTATAATCCAGTAAAACCAAAAAAGCAACCAATTTTTCGCGATTTTCCGGCTTTTACAGGAAATCAAAGCCGGTTTTTCCCTCCAGCCTGTAGCTGCGGTGCGGTACCATGACGGTGTTTTCCGCCACCGGAGAGGAAATATAGGAACCGGCGCCGATGTAGGCGTAATCCCCCACGTGAATCCGGTTCTTGATGCAGGAATTGTTGCCTATAAAACAATGTTCTCCAATGCTGCTGTATCCCGAAAGGCTTACGGATGGCGCCAGATTGTTGAAATTTCCGACCACGTTATGGTGCGGCAGAACAACATTCTGCCAGATAATATTTCCGTCGCCGATTCTGCAATGATGTTCTATGGACGTGTTCGCCAGGATCACATTTCCGCAGCCAAGCACTTTCGTGTCCACTCTGGCCGAAGGGTCTATGACATTGGCGATGTCATAGCCTTTCTCACGGATCTTCCCGAAAACCGCCTCCCGCTGGCGAAACATCTTTTTCCCGATCAGCCCGACAACGAAGGTACAGTCTGCAGGTTTATAACATTGTTCTATACTCTCAAAGGCAAGCAGGGGCTTCCCGTTATTCTCCGCGGCTGCGCTGCCCTCCGGCAGATATTTTCCGTCCACCGTATAAGCCAGAACGCGTGCTCCGATTTTTTCCTCCAGGACATAGGTCAGAATATCCGAAAAATCCCCCGTGCCAAATAGTACAACCGATTTCATTCTGTCTCCTCGGAAAGTGCCTTTACCCGTTCTGCGAGATACCGCATATCTTCCGCTCCGTACCGCTGGTCAACCGGAAGGAATACCGTGTTTTTGGAAAGCCTGTACTCCCTGGTATCCCTGAAGGACTCCGTGATCAATTCCCTCCAGAGCGTCGGCACATAGATTTTTTCCGCCACCAGGCGCTGCTTTAATGTGCTGCTTCCGTAGAAGGGATACAGGTACGCCGGCGGTGCGTCGCAGGATATCACATCAGAATATTTATTTCTGCTGCCGAGCAGTGAATGGAGCAGCCTGAAATTCTCACACCGGATGCCCTTTACCCGTTCATAATCTGTCGCGGCAAGCATTCGCCGGCTCAGGCGGGACATACCCTTATAGTTTCCGTAAAAGTACCGGTCGCTCTCCTGCTTTTCTTTATAAGCCGCATTTGTCCCCTTTTCCAGGCTTTCCGTTAAATACGAGAAGTGTCCGCTCACCGTATCCCACTCCGGTTCGGGTTCGGGCTTTCTCACGTCCGTCCCGATAAGGTACCCGCCGTCCGGCACGCCGAAAAACTTGCGGCATGAATAGATATTAAACAGCCCCTTCCGCCAGATTGGCGCCGCGTAAAAAGCATGGGACTGGTCCAGGATGACATGATCGAATCGCGCGGCAGCTCCGGCCGCCGCTTCTTCCATCACGCCGAAGTAGTTCACAATCAGAATTCCGGCATCCGCTTCAATGCTGTCAACTGCCGGAAGCAGTTGTTCATTGATGGCATACGGTCTGATTTCCAGATCATACGCAGCCATCATTTCCCGGACGCTTGCGCAGATATAGTGCGGAATGTAAAGAATCCGCACCGGCATCATGGAAAGCGCAAAATGAATGGCCGCCTTTGCAGAGTTGGTGCGAAGCACCCTCTCCTGTGGAAAAGAGCCGAAATAATCCGGCCCTTCTGTTCCCTCAAACGGCAGGTATCCGCCGTATTCCTTCCGCATATTTTTCTCCTCCCTGCAGCGACTTTTTGCTACAGATGCCCGACTTACTGGCACCTCACATGGGCGTCATACTTTGTATCCTCCCTAAACGGAGTTTTGTACTTTGACCTGACGGCCACGGATGACTATTTTGCAGCCAAGCCCCGAAAAAGCACGGCCGTGGGCAAAATATGTCTCCTCTCTGAGCGGAGTGTCTTCCAAACCGAACCGCCCTTTACGCTTTCGGGAGCCTGAGCCCGATTTTTCCGGCGCACCGGGATATCCCTCTCCGGAGCAGGTCAAAACTGAAAGCCACAGCAATGGAAAGCCCAAGCAGGCGCAGCAGCACCTCCGCCGGCTCCCTGGTATAGTATGCGACGCCGGGCATGTAGACAATAAAAGCAGCGTGAACCAGATATATTTCATAGGAGTATCTGCCGATAAAGGCAAGAATCTTTCCGGTCCATCCGGATCCATCCTGAAAGACTTCAGCCGTAATCAGCACCAGAAAAACGACAAGGACCCAGTCCAGCTTATAGTAGCCGATCAGATCCGCGAGATACCGCTGCCGCAGCAGGCATCCGCCGGCAAACAGCAGCACATAAATCAGAATACGGACGATTTGCAAAGTCCTTCCGCGTCCCAGCCGGTTTAACGCCCATCCGAAGGCATTCCGCTCCGCAAAGATCATGCCGTACAGAAAGAAAAAGCCGTAAATCAGAACGGGACTCATCCGTGGGAACAGAAACATCCCTGCTGCCGTTGCGAAAAGCACCAGCCAGTTTGCCCATTTCAGGCGGGCCGCAAAAAATGCAAGGAAAGGAAACGCCGCGTAATAGCAGATTACCGCAGTGATGTACCACCAGGAATTGACAAACTGGGGCGTTCCGGCCAGATAAGCCATCCCAATAAAATCCAGGAAGACATTCAGTATCTGTCTGTCGTAACGCTCCCACGCGGGGCCGGCCGCAATCAGTCCGCCGGCCATCACGGCAAAGATCAGCCAGTAGGTCAGCATAAGCTTCAGCAGGTGCACCAGGGCAAAGCGGATGGTTCTGCCAAAGCCCCGCTCCGGATCTCCCGAAAAAGACCGGTACAGCCCGTACCCGGAAAGAAATGCAAAAATACCCACGCAGAGCTTGGCAATGGAAACGAGCTGTGAAAGGGCCGCGGTATGCTCCGGATCGGAAACAAGCGGAGAAAAGCCATGATGGACAAGGAGCAGCAAAACAGCTGCTCCTTTTAAGATCCTTGTATGTTCCTTTGTAAACTGTCTCATGAAGGTTCTCTCCTTCTATAGCTTCCGGGGATTACCGGTGGGCACTTCTTTCCACTCCAGGAATGGTGTTTTTTGCCATTTCCGGAGTCTGGCTCTGAACAGTAACAGAACCTTGCAAACCCAATCCGCCCGCCAGCCTACAGCGGCCGACGACAACGCAGTCCAGTCTGTCAATCAGACAAGTAAAATGCAGAAGTTATTTGCATACGGTTCTTAGCCCATGATGGACCACCAGAGCGTATCCGGGTTGCCGTCTCCACGCCACGGCATCAGAACCTTGTAGTAATCATTTTCAAAAATAATCCCGTAATTGCCGGCCTGCAAAAAGTTCACAAAATACTCTTTTTTTCCGCTGTACCAGATGCTCTTTTCCAGCTGCAGGTTTTCTTCCAGCTTTTCTTCCTCGAATCCGTAGGCATAGTTTGTTTTACAGTAAATCACAATGGGGAGCGTGTCCCCGTATTTCTCTTTCGCCAGCTCCAGATCAGCCTGGTAGCGCTCAAAGGCATAGGTGGCCGGCGTAACCCAGGCCGCCCCGTACGACTCCTTGCCCGTCAGATAATAAAACAGCAGGGAATTGCCGTAGACCATGAGGGGCTCTCCGCCGTCATTCTCGCCGATGGCCTGCAGTACGCCCCGCAGAGCCTCCGCCTCCCGCTCGGTGGTGAAGATTCCGCGGACATTCCAGGCGCCGACAGTTGCCGTAAGCTTTGTGCGGTCCACGCTGTCGTAATTAAAGGTGTAATACAGCATATGTCCGTACTTCAGGAGAAACATGCAGGCTGCGACGAGAAAGGCGCTTAAGAGGGTCTTTTTATCCATGGGAAGCCCGATCCGCCTGAAAGCCACGGACAGCCATGCTTCGGTCTGAAGGCTGAAGAAGATTTTCCGGACCGCCCACACAAATACCGGCGCGATCAGCCACATGCCTAGGATGACATGCTTGGTGCCCGTGTTGGAACCCGCTATGGTCAGGATTACCAGAATATACCCCGAGAGCACAAGAAGCGTCCGCTTCCGTGATGCCAGATCATGCGAAAAAGCATTCAGCATGTACGCACCGAAGGCGGCTACATACATCACGCCGATCACAAAGCGCTGGCCTGAGGTCATCTGCGGCCAGTTCTCCGCCGGGTTTACATTCCAGGCGAAGCCCATCTGATAGATGCTGATACCGCCGATAAAGCAGGCGGCCAGTACCGTCATGACTTTCCCGGAACGCTTTTCCTGCTTCGCGTAAAGCATGTTGAAGGCACAGATGAGTACAAGTACGCTTGCAGCATAGATCGCTCCCGAAGCCATGACCTTCAGGTTGTCCATGATCAGCATCTCCAGCAGATTTCCGAAACCGTAAGAGGTGCTGGAGTCCGAGGCGATGTTTCTTAAGCGTATGACATTGTCGTAGAAATGTCCCAGCGTTCCCGTGAGCTGCAGGGCGCCTATCACGAGAATCGCGGAAACCGCACAGCCCGCGATAAACACAAGCAGCTGCTTTCCCAGACGCCTGAAGGACCCGTGATTCATGACCGTATCGTAGAGATAGAGGAACCAGGTAACCACCGCTATAACGCTGCCGACCCGCGCAAAGACGATGACGGGGTACATCATGCCCGCAAGGAAGCTGAATTTCAGCCGGTCCTCCGAGATGGCCCTGAACTCCAGGCACAGCAGCACGACCAGCAGGAACGCATTAAACTGATGATAGTTGAAAATATTCAGATAAGCATCTGCTGCCATCACGGCGATGAGGCTGCCGGCGAGGACAGTCACTTCGCCCAGAATATCCTTAAAGGTGCGGTATACCAGCCAGATGATGGTCCACTCCAGCAGTACCTCCAGAAAATTAAACGCAAGCAGACCAAAGCCGCCGAAAAGCCTTCCCCAGAAGTAGCCGACGACCGTGGTCAGATAGGTGGTATAATTGATTTTCTCCGGATTGGACGCCAGGTTTTCGAAGGCGAAAAGATGATAGCCGGTATCTCCCAGATCCAGCCCGAAGAACATACCCGCAAACGGATAGGCAATGCAGAGCACCAGAAGGAGGTTCCGGACAAATATCCGGTGCTTTTTCAGCCATTGAATCCACGGGGCCTCATTATGAGCGCCGTCCCGGACCGCGCTTCTGCCATCCAGACCCATTACTTCTCTCCGTTTTCGGTTTTATAACGCTTGAGACAGACAATATCGAAGGTATCCCATTTCCGGTGATCCAGACAGTCAAACCAGATATCCTCCTGGTTCTCGATATCGGTAAGCTTCTGCAGGAAAGCCTCCGTGTGAAGCTCTTTCGGGATAATCACCACGCCGCTGTCGTCGCATACCGCTATGCTGCCGTGATATTTCTCATAATGTTCACGGTAGATCTCCGGATCCAGAGGTTCCTCACATTTCGTGTTAAAGCAGCCGATGGGGGAAAAGCCCTTGCACCACACGGGATAACGCTCCTTCAGGAGATCATTGGCATCGCGCATGTTCGCATTGGTGATGATGGCCTCCGCCTGCTGGTAAAGAACCATATACTTTGACACCAGCGCGCCGATCGTGGAGCGGTCGCCGCAGTTAAAGGCTTCAATCATGACGATCTCGCCGGGCTTTATATCCCTGGCCTGCTCATGAATACTCCAGTTGGAGTTGTTGTATGCGTAAATCCAGCGGACCACGCCGGTTTTAAACATGCCGGGCAGAATGGCTTTTGCATTTTCGTACAGACCGCTTTTTCCCATACAGTCCGCCACTTCCGTGGTAGAGATGCGGTTTATTTTAATTTTATGAATAATCTGTTCCTGAATTGTACCCATTTCCGGATTCATCTTGCTTCCTCCACTATTTTGAGTGTATTCTCAACCCATTCCATCGTGCGCCTCAGTTCCCCGCGGCTTTCGCCCACGGCGATGTAGAAGCCTACGCGGGAACGGTCGTCCGCGGCGCGGAAAAGGCGGTCTCCCACCTGGAATTCCAGATGCAGCTCCACCACTCCGGGGTGGTTCCTGATTTCCTCTTCCCCCTCAATGCGGGTTACAATTCCTCCGTTTACGGGGACGTCGAAGAATTTCAGCACCGCGCAGCGGTTTTGATATGCTTCCGGAATCTCTCCGGGCGCCTCCGTTTTGTGACCCAGGGCTGTCTCCACCAGGCAGCGGTAATTATCAATGCCGGTCATCAGGGGGACAATATGGGAGGAGATCCTCGTTCCGCCGCCTCTCGCGGCAATTTCTATGAGGTAAAACTCCCCGTTCTCATATTTGTATTCCGCATGGGTGAAGCCGAACGGAAGCCCCGACAGGTTGACAAACCGGTCATTGCAGGCCTTCAGCTTTTCGTAATCATACACCGGATTGCTGTGTGAGAAAAACAGCTCCGACGCGATACTCTCATTGTAGGCATAGTGCTTCTTCTCGGAAATGGCAAGGCAGCGGTGCTTTCCGTTCACCACCATACCGTCCACGGTAAACTCCGTACCCTGAATGAAGCGCTCCGCGATCACGGCTTTGGCCGAACGGGAATGGCTCAGGGATTCCGCAAAATGCTCCTTTGCCTCTTCCGGGGAACCGACGATAAAAACGCCGCGGCTGGACTGCGCATCCAGCGGTTTTAAAATGGCGGTACCAATCTGTGCCGTAAAATCCGCCGCTTCCTCCGCCGTTTTGCAAAGTCTGTATTCCGGCGTATTCAGGCCATGCTTCCTGCAGAATTCCCGCATGCGGAATTTGTTCGTATAAAGAGCGGCCAGTTCGCTTCCGATCGTTGGAAGATGAAGCTTGCCGGCGACATAGGCCACGGTGGGCACGGCGATATCGCTCTCATCCGTCAGCACCGCGCTGACCCCGTATTTTTTTGCGATTACGAGGTTTTTTTCCATGTCCAGGACGTCGGACACCTCGCTGTAATCCGCCCAGGCAAAGCCCGGCGAATCCGGATAAAGGTTGCTGTTTACAACCTCATACCCCATTTCCTTTACTTTTCTGACCAGGGCTGTCTGCCATTCGCCGCCGCCGATCACAAGTACTCTCTCCATTGGATTCATCTGCTCTCTGTGAAATTTTACACGTGTTTACGGCCCGCCGCTTAGGAACTGTTCTCAGGATACTTAGCGCACTAACGAAATGACTGAACATCCCGCTTATCCGCTTGTCTGATTTCCGGTTGCCGCGCGGAAAACCTCGCCGCAGTCGGGAAAATGTCTCAGCATACTCTGATAAGATACGGATCGGACAGTGCCAAACAGTGTAAAAAACATTGTAACATTTTCGTTACAGCCTGTCAATGCCGGCAGGCGGACCGGCTTTTTACAAAAACCTTACAAAAGGGGATATTTACTTCATCTGGCTGCGCACGACACGGTACTCATCCTGATACTGGAAATGCGGGCAGACATAACGCTCCCCGTAAAAAGAAGCCCTGGCCGCCTCATCCTCGTCGATGGCAAATTCGCACTCATAGCTGTCAAATTCTTCGTCATACGTAAAGTATGCACATTCCTCACAGTTGGTTCCCTTCATGCCGCAAACTCCTCTTTTTCTATCCCTGCGCTTTATTCTGAGCCATGCCAACAGGCTCACGGCCTTGAAAAACAGGCCGTTCGCTGTCGCGGCATTCGCCGTATGGTAGAAAATGCCATCACTGTCCCGGGTAAGCTTGAAGAGCAGCT
>CAMOSC010000115.1 GCA_946624325.1 uncultured Clostridia bacterium | reverse complement strand
CAATCGCAGCGCACGCTTTATGCGCTGCGATCTGTCGGCATGGCTGGAAGCGCAGGGAAGAATACAGCCAGGCACGGGGAGCCCCTGAATAGATGCGTTTTATTTTCAAGGAGGAGAAAAATGGATGAAAGGTTGCAGAAGCTGAGGGAGGAAGCGCTCGGGAAAATCCAGGTTTCAACATTGGAAGCGCTCAATGAGCTGAAGGTTTCCTATCTCGGGAAAAAAGGCGAAATCACGGCCTTGCTGAAATCCATGAAGGATCTGAAACCGGAGGAACGTCCGGCATTCGGCCAGATGGTCAACAGCCTTCGTGAAGAGATTGAATCTCAGATGGAAACCCGCAGAAAACAGCTTGCCGACGCCGCGCGTACGGCAAGGCTTGCGGCGGAGGAGATTGACGTCACCCTGCCGGCTAAAAAGATGCATTTCGGCCACCGGCATCCGAATTCCATCGCACTGGACGAGGTAGAGCGGATCTTTGTGGGTATGGGCTATGAAGTGGTGGAAGGCCCCGAGATTGAATATGATGAGTATAATTTTACCAAACTGAATATTCCGGCCAACCATCCCGCAAAGGATGAACAGGATACCTTCTACATTAACAGTGAAATCGTCCTCCGCACACAGACTTCCCCGGTGCAGGCCCGCGTGATGGAACAGGGCAAACTCCCGATCCGCATGATTGCCCCGGGCAGGGTGTTCCGTTCGGACGAGGTGGATGCCACCCATTCTCCGTCCTTCCATCAGATTGAGGGACTGGTTATTGATAAAAACATCACTTTTGCGGATTTGAAAGGCACGCTTGCAGAGTTCGCCAGAAAGATGTTCGGTGAGGAGACAAAGGTCAAATTCCGCCCCCATCATTTCCCCTTTACGGAGCCCTCGGCCGAGATGGATGTCAGCTGCTTCAAGTGCGGCGGCAAAGGCTGCCGCTTCTGCAAGGGCTCCGGCTGGATCGAGATTCTGGGCTGCGGCATGGTTCATCCCCATGTGTTTGAGATGTGCGGGATTGACCCGGATCAATATACGGGCTTTGCTTTTGGCGTAGGACTCGAGCGCATTGCGCTTCTGAAATATGAGATTGATGACATGCGTCTGCTCTATGAGAACGATATCCGTTTCCTGAAGCAGTTCTGATAAGACCGGAATAGGAGCGGTAAGCCCCGATTTCGACATAATTGGAGGAAAGAATGAATACATCGTTATCCTGGATCAAGGCTTATGTGCCGGAGCTTTCCTGTACACCGCAGGAATACACGGACGCTATGACGCTTTCCGGTACAAAAGTGGAGGGCTATCACTGTTACGACAGGAATCTTGAAAAAATCGTAATCGGACAGATATTGAAAATCGAACCGCATCCGAATGCGGATAAACTGGTGATCTGCCAGGTGGATACGGGTGCCGAAGCGCCTGTGCAGATTGTTACCGGCGCTCCGAACGTCTCCGAGGGAATGAAAGTTCCGGTTGTCCTTGACGGAGGCAAGGTGGCCGGAGGCCATGACGGCGGACCGAACCCGGAGGATGGTATCCGCATAAACAAGGGGAAACTGCGCGGGGTTGAATCCTTCGGCATGATGTGCTCCATCGAGGAACTGGGGTCAAGCCGTGAATATTATCCGGATGCCCCCGAAAACGGGCTTTATCCCCTTCCGGAGTCCGCGCCGGTCGGAATGGACGCGGTGGAATATCTCGGCCTGCATGATGCTTCCATCGAGTATGAGATTACATCCAACCGGGTGGACTGCTACAGTGTCCTGGGTATCGCCAGGGAAGCCGCAGCCACCTTCAGGAAGCCCTTTGTCCCGCCGGTGGTCCGTGAGACCGGGAACGGGGAGGATATCCATAACTATCTCTCCGTGGAAGTCCTGGATACGGAGCTTTGCCCCCGTTACTGCGCACGTATGGTGAAAAACATAAAGCTGGGCCCCTCTCCCGAATGGATGCAGCGCAGGCTCATGGGCAGCGGAATCCGTCCCATCAACAACCTGGTGGATATTACGAATTATGTCATGGAAGAGTACGGCCAGCCGATGCACGCCTTCGATTACGATCAGCTTTCCGGACATAAGATCATCGTGAAGCGCGCGCAGGACGGTGAACATTTTCAGACACTGGACGGCCAGGACCGTGTCCTGGACCATGATATCCTGATGATCAACGACGGCGATAAGGCTGTCGGCATTGCCGGGATCATGGGCGGTGAGAATTCCAAAATCACAGACGACGTCAGAACCATGGTGTTTGAGGCAGCCTGCTTTGACGGAACCAATATCCGCCTCTCCGCAAAACGCCTCGGACTCAGGACCGATGCTTCCGGGAAATTTGAAAAGGGTCTGGATCCCAACAACGCGAAGGCAGCGATTGACAGAGCCTGCCAGCTGATTGAGGAACTCGGATGCGGTGAAGTGGTCGGCGGAACCATTGATGTCTGCAGCAGGGTGAGCGAAGAAAAAAGGATCCCGTTTGATCCGGCTTATGTAAACAGGCTGCTGGGCATTGATATCTCCAAAGAGCAGATGCTCCGGTATTTTGCACCGCTGGAGATCCGGTATGATGCGGATTCCAATGAGCTCATCTGCCCGACCTTCAGGCAGGACCTGCTCAGGCCGGCCGATATTGCGGAGGAGGTAGCCCGTTTTTACGGATATGATAAAATCCCGACCACGCTGCCGACGGGTGAGGCAACGACGGGACAGCTTTCCTGGAAACTGCAGATTGAGGCCAAGGTAAAGGATGTCGTGGAATTCAACGGCTTCTCGCAGGCCATGACCTATTCCTTTGAGAGCCCGAAGGTGTTCGACAGGCTCTGCCTGGATCCGGACGATACGCTGCGCAATGCGATTACCATCCAGAATCCGCTGGGTGAAGATTACAGCATTATGCGCACGCTCCCCTTAAACGGCCTTCTCGGATCGCTGGCGACCAACTATAATTACCGGAACCGCGATGTCAGGCTCTATGAAATCGCGAATATCTATCTCCCGAAGGCGCTGCCGCTGACGGAGCTTCCGGATGAGCGCACCCAGCTGACCCTCGGTATGTACGGAGCGGGAGACTTCTTTACCATGAAGGGTGTTGTGGAGGAAGTTCTCGCACGACTCGGCATGAAAGACGAGCCCGTATATGACCCGAAGGCGGGCAAGAACTTCCTGCATCCGGGACGCCAGGCCAATATATGCTATCATGACACGGTGATCGGATATATCGGAGAAGTCCATCCGCAGGTTGCGGACAATTATGAGATCGGGGAACGGGTTTATATTGCCGTTCTGGATTTGCCGTATCTTGCGCAGATGGCGGATTTCAACTATAAATACCAGGGTCTGGCCCGCTTCCCGGCCGTTACGAGGGATATCAGCATGGTGGTTCCCAGGAAAGTGCTTGCCGGCGATATTTCGGCCGTCATCCGCAAAAACGGAGGAAATCTGCTTGAGAGCTGTGAGCTTTTCGACCTTTTTGAAGGCGCGCAGATTGCGGCCGGATTTAAGTCCATGGCTTATAAGCTGGTATTCAGGGCCCCGGACAGAACACTTGCCGACGAGGAAGTTCAGAAGGTTATGGATACTATCCTGCAGGGCCTCTCCGAACTGGAGATTGAGCTGAGAAAGTGATTGCCTTTTTCCGGCAGATATGATATGATGAATTTGTTAGGCTGAGGAGGTGGTAATTATGGCAGCAATAAGGGTTATTCTTACGATTTTGTTTGTGATCTGCTGCATCGTTTTCACGATTACGGTGCTGATGCAGGAAGGAAAATCCGCAGGATTGGGCTCTATCAGCGGTATGGCTGAAACCTATTGGGGTAAGAACAAGGGACGTTCCGTAGAAGGAAGGCTTGAAAAGCTGACGGGAATCCTTGCAGTTGCATATTTTGTGATTGCAATTATCCTGAACCTGAATTTCTGATCGATCAGAGGGCTGCCGCGCTGTGCGGCAGCCTTTTTTCAGCCCGGCGGATTTGCGCCCGGCTCTGAACAGTCCGGGAAACGCTGATTTAAGCGTTTCCTTAAGAAATCTGCAGAAAGCTGCAGGGAACGGATGGAACGGATGAATACCAACCTGATGAAAAAAACCGTAATCGATCTGATGCACGAGAAGACGTACAGGCCGCTGCGCTTTAAAGAACTCTGCATGCGGCTCGGAATATCAAAAGAAGAGAAGGACGCTTTTAACGAGCTGCTCTCGGGACTGGTCCTCGAGGGGAAAATCGGCCTCTCATCCCATGGAAAATATGCCAAGCCGGAGCTGTTTGCGCTGACAGGCGTCTTTCAGGCTTCTCCGAGAGGGTTCGGTTTTGTGACCGTGCCGGAACGTACGGAAGATATATTTATCCCCGCGGATTTTACGGGCCCCGCGCTTCACATGGATACCGTTAAGCTGGCCGTTACTTCCGAGAGCGAGGACGGGAAGAGAGCCGAAGGCCGTATTCTGAAGGTGGTCAGCCGCGGCGTGGAGACTCTGGTCGGAAGCTTTCAGCGGGGCAGGGATTACGGGTTTGTTATTCCGGACAACAGGCGCTTCAGGAAGGATGTATTTGTTCCTGCGGAAAAGGCCAGGGGTGCCCTGGACAAACAGAAGGTGGTTGTCCGGATCACCTCCTACGGAGAGAACGGCAAAAGCCCGGAGGGTGAGGTTACGGAAATTCTCGGGTTTCCTTCAGAACCCGGGACGGATATCCTGGCTGTTGCCCGCGGCTACGACATTCCGATGGTTTTCCCGGAGGAAGTGCTGCGGGAGGCGGACAGCCTGCCTTCGTCTGTGTCGGAAAATGCCGCCTTCGGGCGGCTTGATCTCAGGAATCTTCCGACCGTCACCATTGACGGGGCCGACGCGAAGGATCTGGACGATGCCGTTTCGCTTTCCTTTTCGGACGGGATCTGGCATCTGGGCGTGCATATCGCGGACGTCAGCCATTACGTGCGGGAAGGCAGTCAGCTGGACCGGGAGGCGCAAAAACGCGGTACAAGTGTTTATCTGACGGACCGTGTGATTCCCATGCTCCCGCAGAAGCTTTCAAACGGTATCTGTTCGCTGAATGCGGGCGAGGACCGTCTGACGTTTAGCGTCCTGATGGATGTGGATGAGAAAGGAACCGTCATTTCCCATCAGCTGGCGGAGACCGTGATCAGGGTTGACAGGCGTATGGATTACGCCACGGTCACGGAGCTGCTGGAAAACGCGGACTCGCCTCTGAAAACATCGTATCTTGAACTGATGCCCATGTTCGAACAGATGCGGGATCTGTCCCTGATACTCCGCAGGAAACGTTTTGCCCGCGGGGCCATTGACTTTGATTTCCCGGAGGCGAAGATAAGCCTGGATGAAAAAGGGCGTCCGGTCAGCGTGGAAGCGGCTGAACGGACGGTCTCACACAAGCTGATAGAAGATTTCATGCTGCTTGCGAATGAGACTGTCGCGGAAGAGGCCTTCTGGCTGGATCTCCCGTTTGTATACAGAGTCCATGAGAAGCCTGAGGACAAGAAAATCCGCGCGTTCGGCTTTTTTATCAACAATTTCGGATATTCCCTGCATTTCGGCGGCGGGGAGATTCACCCGAAGGAACTGCAGAAACTTCTGGAGAAGATTGACGGAACAAAAGAGGAGGGCCTCATCAGCAGGATCCTGCTGCGCTCCATGCGCCGGGCGAAATATTCAACGGAAAATTCGGGACATTTCGGCCTGTCCGCGCGCTTTTACTGTCATTTTACCTCCCCGATCCGCAGATATCCGGATCTGCAGATTCACCGGATTCTGAAGGATTATCTGCATGGAGAGCTGGATGAGAGACGTATGGCGGAATACCGCGAGGTGCTTAATACGGTGTGCACCCAGTCTTCTCTGACGGAGCGGCGGGCCGATGAAGCGGAGCGGGAGGTCGAAAAACTGAAAAAAGCCCAGTATATGCTTCAGTTTATCGGTGAAAGCTTTGATGGGGTTATTTCCGGCATTACCGCCCGCGGGTTTTATGTGGAACTGGAAAATACGGTAGAGGGAATGGTTCCCATAACGGCCCTCAGGGATGATGTATACATATATATAGAAGAAAAATACCAGCTGGCGGGAGAGATGCTCGGAAAAGTTTATTCGCTCGGCCAGCGTGTACAGGTAACGGTGAGCGCCGTGGATACGGCTTTAAAAACCGTTGAGTTTGAGATCGCGTAACTGTTTGGTTACAATACTGTTTGCGAGTCAAAGGAGACATATTTTGCCCACGGCTGCGTCCTTTGCAGGCGTGGCTGCAAAATAGTCATCCGTGGCCATAAGGTCAAAGTGCGAAACTACGTTTCGGGAGGAGGCAGGCGATACAGATGGGCAAGGAGAGCAGGAAGCTGATTGCGAATAACAAGAAAGCCTATCATGACTATTTTATAGAGGATACCTGGGAAGCCGGCATTTCGCTGGTCGGAACCGAAGTCAAGTCCATCCGCATGGGGAAGTGCAGCCTGAAGGAATCCTATGTGCATCTGGAAAAGGGGGAAGTGATCCTGTACGGCTTCCACATCAGCCCGTATGAGAAAGGAAATATTTTCAACCGTGATCCGCTCAGGCCCAGAAAGCTGCTGATGCACCGCTATGAAATCAACAAGCTGAATGCGAAAATCGATCAGAAGGGCTATACGGCTGTCCCGCTTCAGGTATATCTGAAGGGCAGTCTTGTGAAGGTGGAGATTGCGCTTGCCAGGGGTAAAAAACTCTATGACAAGCGGGAGGATATTGCGAAAAAGGATCTTCGTCGGGAAAACGAACGGGAGTTTAAAATCAGGAATCTCTGATTGGCTGTTTCGCCGTGAATCTGCTGCGGCCAGCGTCTATAACGTGCTGTACGGAAAGGAAACGCTATGGAAAAAAGCTATATGATGGCCCTGGACCAGGGTACTACCAGTTCGCGCTGCATTCTTTTTGACCGGAAGGGAACGGTCTGCAGCAGCGCTCAGAAGGAGTTCACGCAGTATTATCCAAAGCCCGGCTGGGTGGAGCATGACCCCATGGAGATATGGTCTTCGCAGATCAGCGTTATGATGGAGGCCATGACAAAGATCGGGGTGACAGCCCGGGAGATCGCGGGCATCGGGATTACCAATCAGCGTGAAACCACCATTATCTGGGACAGAAAAACCGGGGCGCCGGTATATCCGGCGATTGTCTGGCAGTGCAGGCGTACCAGCGGAATGATTGATGAGCTGAAAAAGCACCCGGCTTTTGAGGAGATGATCCGTGCCAAGACGGGCCTGATACCGGACGCCTATTTTTCCGCCAGCAAGATTGCCTGGATTCTGCGGAATGTGGGAGACGCCCGGGAACGGGCAGAGCGCGGGGAGTTGTGTTTCGGGACGGTAGACAGCTGGCTGATCTGGAAACTGACCGGCGGCAAGGTTCATGTCACCGACTATACCAATGCGTCCCGGACCATGCTTTTCAACATCCATACGCGCCGCTGGGACGAAGAATTGCTGGCGCTTTTTGACATACCTGCCTGCCTGATGCCCGAAGTGCGTCCAAGCAGCAGCCTGTTTGGCTCCACAATTGCCGAGCTTACCGGCTTTCCCATTCCGATCGCGGGCGCCGCGGGCGATCAGCAGTCGGCGCTGTTTGGCCAGTGCTGCTTCGGGAAGGGGGAAATGAAAAACACGTACGGTACCGGATGCTTTATGCTTATGCATACCGGAGATGAACCCTGCATCTCGAAAAACGGTCTGGTTACCACGCTCGCGGCCGGAACCGATGACCATCCGGGTTATGCGCTGGAGGGCTCGGTTTTTGTTGCCGGAGCCGCCATTCAGTGGCTGCGCGATGAGCTGGAAATGATCAGAAACGCCCCGGAAACCGAAGCAATCTGCCGTTCGGTAAAGGATACCGGAGGGGTTTACGTGGTTCCGGCCTTTACGGGCCTCGGCGCACCGGTGTGGAACCAGGATGCGCGGGGTACCATTATCGGGCTGACAAGGGGTACCACGAAAGCCGAGCTCATCCGTGCCACCGTGGAATCCCTGGCATACCAGGTCAGCGACGTGGTGCGCGCCATGGAGCAGGACAGCGGCGTAAAGGTAGAAGCTCTTAAGGTGGACGGCGGTGCCAGCGCCAATAATTTCATCCTGCAGTTCCAGGCGGACATTCTGGGTGCGGAAGTGCTGCGTCCATCCTGTACGGAAACCACCGCTCTTGGCGCGGCGTACCTGGCAGGCCTTGCGGTGGGCTACTGGAAGAATACCGATGAGCTGAAAGAAAACTGGAGGCTGGAGCGCTCCTTCATCGGGTCGATGACTGCCGAAACCCGCGCGCAGCTGCTGCGCGGCTGGAAAATTGCCGAGCGCTGTGCATGCTATGCGGCCGAACAGTGGAATGCGGAAAAATAAGAATCTTACCTTGATTTTCATTCTGCCAGACCTTATAATGAAACCGGATAACGCAGCATAAAGACAAATCTGAAGCGTCAGCCTTGAGGATGCGCTGAATGCGTACGGGAGGAACAGCTAGCTTTGAATAATAATCGTGACAACAAAAAGCCGGAGAAAAACCCGAGAAATACCATCCGGCTCATTCTGATTCTGGCGGGTGTCGGCATTGCCACACTTCTGATCGTCAACTCGCTGGACCGGCTGATCCGGTCACAGACGACGAAAAAGGTTACCTATGACGCTTTTCTGGAACAGCTGGAGAAGGGAACGGTAGATGAGGTGGAAATATCCGGATCTACCATACGCTTCACCATGAAGGACGGATTCGGCGTCACCTACTATACGCCGTATCTTCCCGACCAGCAGCTGTATGAAGATCTCCGGAAAGCCAATGTCACCTGGGCCGGAAAGGAGGAATCCGCCGGGTCGGGCATCATTGATTTCCTGCTGATGTATATCCTGCCGATCCTGCTGATGTGGGGGCTGATCACGCTGCTGATGCGCCGCATGACGGGCGGCGACGGTGTGATGGGCGTGGGAAAATCCACGGCCAAAATGTACATGAACAAGGAAACCGGCATTACTTTCCGCGATGTTGCGGGTGAGGATGAGGCAAAAGAGTCTCTTACGGAGATCGTGGATTTCCTGCACAATCCGCAGAAGTATGCCACGATCGGAGCGAAGCTTCCGAAAGGCGCGCTGCTGGTGGGCCCTCCCGGAACCGGAAAGACCCTGCTCGCGAAGGCTGTCGCCGGTGAGGCAAAGGTTCCCTTCTTTTCCCTTTCCGGCTCGGATTTCGTGGAAATGTTTGTGGGTGTGGGTGCTTCCCGCGTACGTGACCTGTTCCGTCAGGCCCAGCAGAATGCCCCCTGTATTATTTTCATAGACGAAATTGACGCCATCGGAAAGAGCAGGGATTCGCGGTTCGGAGGCGGGGGCAACGATGAACGCGAGCAGACCTTAAACCAACTGCTTTCGGAGATGGACGGCTTTGATCCTTCCAAAGGGGTCCTTGTCATGGCAGCCACCAACCGTCCGGAAATTCTGGATAAGGCGCTGCTGCGCCCGGGCCGTTTTGACAGGCGCATCATCGTGGACCGCCCTGACCTGAAGGGCCGGGTGGAAATCCTGAAGGTCCATGCCAAGGATGTCCGGATGGATCAGACCGTGGACTTAAACGCCATTGCCCTGGCGACCAGCGGTGCGGTGGGCTCGGATCTCGCCAATATGATCAACGAGGCGGCAATCAATGCCGTAAAGCATAAGCGCGCCCTGGTAACCCAGCAGGATCTGATGGATGCGGTTGAAGTCGTCCTTGTCGGCAAAGAGAAGAAAGACCGCGTCATGAACCAGGAGGAGCGCAGGATCGTATCCTATCACGAGGTGGGTCATGCCCTGATCAGCGCTCTGCAGAAGGATGCGGAGCCGGTTCAGAAGATCACCATAGTGCCCCGTACCATGGGCGCACTGGGTTATGTCATGCAGACCCCGGAGGAAGAGAAATTCCTGAATTCCAAGAACGAAATCCTGGCCATGATCACGGTGGCTCTGGGCGGCCGGGCGGCGGAAGAGCTTGTCTTTAACAGCATTACGACCGGTGCCGCAAACGATCTTGAAAAAGCCACCTATTACGCCAGACGCATGATCACCATGTACGGGATGTCGGATGAGTTCGGCTTTTATGCCATGGAAACCGTGGAGAACCAGTATCTGGACGGCCGCACCGTGCTCAACTGCGCGGATGCAACCTCCGCCAGAGTGGACGATGCCATCATGCGGCTGCTGAAATCCTGCTATGAGGAGGCAAAGCGCATGCTCTCGGAAAACCGGGAGATTATGGATGAAATCGCCGGCTTCCTGATCGAGAAGGAAACCATCACGGGCAGGGAATTCATGGATATATTCAACGCCCATAAAAAGAAGCCGGAAGCCCTGCCGGCGGGGGATTCGGCCCTGCAGTCACAAGACGTGCCGGGAGATGAGCCCGCGGCGGCGGTTCAGGGTCTGAGCGGGCCGGG
>CAMOSC010000114.1 GCA_946624325.1 uncultured Clostridia bacterium | reverse complement strand
CGCAAGCCTCCCGGAGCGGCGAAACCGCAAAGCTTTCCCCCGCCGTCCGCAGAGCCGTAACCGGCGGACTGATCTGCGGTGCGGCCCTCACCGTGGCATCCACGCTCCAGCAGTACGGTATCCTGCTCTACCATGATACGGACAGCGCCACCAACATCGGGAAAGCAGGCTTCATAACAGCGCTCTATATCGTGCTCGTACCGATCCTGGGGCTTTTTCTGAAAAAGAAATGCAGTCCGCTCATCTGGGTCAGCGTGGGGCTGTCCACCGTAGGACTGTACCTTCTCAGCGTCACGGACGGCCTCTCCTCCGTGGAGCCGGCAGACCTTCTTCTGCTTCTGTGCGCCCTCTGCTTTTCGGTTCAGATACTCTCGATAGATCATTTTGCACCGCTGTGCGACGGTGTGGCACTCGCCTGCTTCCAGTTTCTCACGGCAGGTCTTCTGTGCCTGGTTCCGACCATCTTTCTGGAAAAACCGGCACCGTCGGACATCCTCGGCGCCGCAGGCTCCATCCTGTATGTCGGCCTGTTCTCCACCGGAGTGGCCTATACCCTGCAGATTATGGGACAGAAAGGCCTGAATCCGGCTCTCGCCTCACTCATCATGAGCCTGGAATCCACCTTCTCGGTACTGGCTGGCTGGCTTTTGCTGCACCAGAGCCTTTCCGCAAGGGAACTGGCCGGGTGCGTCATCGTCTTCATCGCAATCCTCCTGGCTCAGCTTCCGTATCCGCTCAGGCAAGCCTCATAAAACCGGGGACAGACTCACGCAGCTGCGGGAAACCGTACCTTTTTTCTCAGCGGTACTCTACCACATCCTCCAGACGATACTTTGGAACCACATAATCCCGGTTCTCATCCAGGTAGTATTTCACGGGTTCACCCTTTGCGATCTCCCGGATGGTGCTTTTATGTGTGGGATATCCGAACGCGATCACGGTATGCAGCTCTTTTTCTTCGGGATTGATTCCCAGGATCTGCATGATTTCCGGCCGGTTGATGGCTCCCATAATGCAGCTGCCCACGCCCTTATTCCAGGCGGCCAGCGTCATGTTGGAGATCGCAAGCCCCGCATCACAGGGCGTCATCCCGCCGCTTCTCTTCGCGTCCGTAAGAACAGCCACAAACAAAACCGGATGCTCCCCGTCCTTCGGCCATCCCTGCTCCCTCGGCAGTGCTGCCGCCCAGCGGACCTGCTCATAGACAGCCTCCACCATGTCAGGCGTCTGCACGACACAGTAGGAAAGCGGCTGTCCGTTTGCGGCGCTGGAGGCATACTGGGCGGAGCGGACAATGTCCTCCACCACATCCGCCGGAACCGGACGGCTCTGGTCAAAACGTCGATAAGTTCTTCTTGTCTTCAGCAATTCCATCAGTTCCATCAGATATACTCCTTTCTGCAGGCAGCGGGGCCTGTGTGCTGCCGCCGCGTATCCTCCTCAGACTCAGCTTCAGTTCCATGGCGGCTTCCCGGTAAACGTGCAGCTTATCCGTTCTCTTTACCGTTTCAAAAGAGGAACAGATCTTGTCCGCGATACAGACAAGGAAGCTCTCACGGTGCATGGGCGGGATAGGCGTCAACGGAAACATGTGCTTCCTGATGATATCCTGCTCCACGCGGGTCAGACTGCAATGCCGCAGCGCATTGCGCAGAGCTATGCCGGGGTGCTTAAACCCGTGCCAGCTCGGCGCTGCGGCGCCGTTGTGCCAGTCATAGAGGAAATAATCGTGAAGCAGGGCTCCCCTGATCAGCTCCTCCCTCCGTATCTTAAGATGCAGATGATCTGCAAGTTCCTGGGCATAAAGCGCCACGGCAATGCTGTGTTCCAGGACACTTGTGGTTCCATGCTGGATATCCCCCGCGGTTGTAACCAGCCTGGTGCGCACAAGCAGGTCATCCAGCACTTTCCGGAACGCCTTTTTATCTGTTAATGTTTCCCTCATTTTTCATCGAAAACGGCCGGCCTTGGCTCGGCCGGAATGGTTTCCCCTCCCGGATCTTCTTCAGGAAGCGATGCCCTTGACAGCGGGACATTCGGGTTACCCTGATAACGGCCGGTCTTTTGTCGGCCGGAATGAATATAATACTATCGGCACCACGGCCGCCTCTACAGCTGCGCAGGCGCTTTCATCTTCCCGCTCCGGTTCAGGTAAATATAATACAGGACGTAAAGCACCGAAGTAACCACCCACGAGAGCGGATAGCTGAACAGGATGGACTGGACCGTCCGGTCCATGGGAACTGCAAGGAACAGCCAGAGCAGCCTCAGCGCGCAGACGCCTCCGCTGGTCAGCAGCATCGGAACCAGGACAAAACCCATCGCCCGGACCGTTCCGGAGATTACCTCAATCGCCACAAAGGTAATATAGGTAGGTGTCAGGAAATACAGGATTTCCATGCCAACCCTGACTACATTTTTATCGGGCGTGAAGAGCAGATATACATACTCTCCGAAGAAATGCAGCAGGATGCTTAAGCTTGCGGAAGCGCCTCCGGCCATGGCCAGCGTGATCCACATACTCCGTTTCACGCGGTCTATCCGACCGGCGCCGTAATTCTGCCCCGCAAAGGTGGAAACAGACACGCCGAAGGCATTCATCATCATCCAGAAAACGGCGTCAATCTTGGAATAGGCCGTATAAGCCGCCATAGTATTTGCACCGAGCATGTTCATATTGGTCTGGATGACAATATTCGCGATATTATACATGACAGACTGCATGCCGGCGGGAATGCCGATACGGATAATCCTTCTGAGCAGCTGCCTGTGAAAACGGACTCTGCGCCATTCCAGACGATAGGAATCCTCCGTGCGCATCAGGCACCATACAATCAGAACAGCGGAAAAAAGCTGTGAAAGCACCGTGGCTATCGCCACGCCGATCACGCCGAGCCCCAGCGCAACTACAAAAAACAGGTCGAGCACCACATTTATGAGACAGGCCGCGATCAGGATGTAGAGCGGGCGTTTGGAATCTCCCACTGCCCTGAGAATTCCGGAGCAGATATTGTAAAGCATGTTCGGAATCATCCCGAGGAAGAAAATCCGCAGGTAAAGCCTGGCCTGCGGCAGCACCTCCTCCGGCGTCCGCATCCAGACAAGGGCCTGGCCTGCCACGGCCACACCAAGCACAGTCAGGACGGCACCTCCGGCAATGGCCAGCGCCACCGCCGTATGCACGGAGCGGCTTACATTTTCCTGGTCTCCTGCGCCGTAAAACTGCGCGATGATGATGGTAGCACCCGAGGCAATGCCGATGAAAAAGCCAAAGAGCAGGTTAATGATGGTACCGGAGGTTCCGCCCACCGCAGCCAGCTCATTCGTTCCCACAAAGCGCCCTACAATCACCGCGTCCACGGTATTGTAAAGCTGTTGGAAAAAAGCCCCGAAAAGAATCGGGAAGAAAAACAGCAGCAGCTGTTTCCAGATCGTTCCAGTTACGATTTCGTTCTTGTGAACCGAGCGTGTCATAGAATTCTGCTCCCGGGATAAAAATAGAATTGAAGTACCTGTTCAGAGCCAGACTCCAGGAAACGCAATAAAGCCTTCTCCGGAGTTGGGGCGTGTCCGCCATTACACAGCGCAACCCAGTATACCATGTTTTTTCCCTTCTGCCTATTCCCATTTTATACAGAAATACGAAACTTTTCCCGCTTTTATTCATCTTGCAGATCCGCAAATGAAGGAAACGCTTCAGCGCCGGATTCCGGCATTGACCTTGAACAGGAACATATTATCTTTTCTGATGCATTTTAACAGCCACTTTCCCGCACAGTATTGTCTGTTATTTTAAAATATGATAGTCTGTAAGTGATCCGGACCGGGCGGGATTTTGCAGGGAGAGCATGCTGCGGATCATGCGGAATACCATAAACGCGTCGTGGAATCTGTTTTTTAGCGATATCGTTCATCAATATCCGATCTATTACGATATATATTCTGTTATGTCTCTTTGAATGCACCTGTTTTCGGAAGGGCTTGTTGTATAATAAATGCCATGAGGAGGTGAGGATGTGGTAGATGAACAATCCTTTGGCAGCAGGCTTTCTGACCTTCGGCGGCAGAAAAATATCTCAGCCCGCCGGATGAGTATTGATATCGGTCAGAACCCGGGCTATATCAACAGCATTGAAAACGGGAAAGCCTTCCCTTCCATGGACAGCTTTTTCTATATCTGCAGCTACCTGGGCATCACGCCCGTGGAATATTTCGATACCGATGAAGCCTATCCTCTCCGCATCCACCGGCTGCTGGAATTTGCCAAGAAGCTTTCCAGCGAAGACCTGGATTCCTTCAACCATCTGGCTGAGGCACTTATAAAAGGAAAGTAACGGCAACTGTTCAGAGCCGTACTCCGTGAATGACTGACGATGTTCATTCCCGGAGTACGGCTCTGATGCGTTTCCCAGCATTTATATCCCTTTTTCTTTTGACATTATAAACATAACTATTCAGAACCAGACTCCGGAAATGGCAGAAAATGCTGTTTCTGGAGTTGCCAGCCTTCACGAAAAATGCTACACTGTATCTGTTCAGAACCTGAAAAGTTGCTGTGTCCGGTCAGAGCCTGGCTCCGCCCGGAAAGCGCATTTTTCGGGATGCATTCCGCATTTTGTGCGTTGAAATGCAGCTGCAGAAAAAGGCCTGATCATTCCGATCATTCAAAGGAGGAGCGATGCCGCATCCGGATTTTCAGGCTTCGTCCGTGCCGCCGCGGCGCGTCAACGGAAATAAAAGAGAACGGCATCGCGAAAAGATATGAATCTTCATCAGTCAAAAGTTGTCATCGTAGGCTGCGGAAACGTCGGGGCAACCACAGCATACAGCCTCGTCAACCAGGGCGTATGCGCACAGCTCGTCCTGATCGACGTCAATAAGGACAAGGCTTACGCGGAAGCGCTGGATATCCGGCATTCCCTTTATTTTATGAATCGGAACATCACGGTCAAGGCCGGTGATTACAGCGAATGCGAGAATGCCGATATCGTAGTGATCACGGCTTCCGCTCCCATGCCCAAGGATTCCCACAACCGCCTGGAAATGCTCGCTCCGAGCATGAAAATCATCCGGAATATCGTGCAGTCCGTCATGTCCAGCGGGTTCAGCGGTATTTTTGTGGTGGTATCGAATCCCGTGGATATCATGTCCTACTATGTCTGGAAGCTCTCCGGCCTGCCGTCGGGCCAGATCATCGGCAGCGGCACCGCCCTGGATTCCGCGCGCCTTTGCTGCGAGCTTTCCGAACTGTATAATCTCGACTCCAAGAGCGTGCAGAGCTATATCCTCGGCGAGCATGGCGACACCGAATTTATTGCGTGGTCTACGGCCCTGATCGGCGGCAAATATGTCTCGGATGTCATGGCGGACAATACGGAGCGCACCCAGAATGTCACCCGCGAATCCCTGCTGAAGCAGACAAAAGAAGCAGGATGGGATATTTTCAACCGCAAGGGAAATACCTGCTACGGAATCGCCTCATCCACCACGGCGATTATCAAATCCATTCTCTTCAACGAAAACCGCATCCTGCCGGTAAGCGTCTGCCTGCACGGCCAGTACGGGCTCACGGATATGTTTATCAGCGTTCCGACGATCATTAACAGGCACGGTGCCCGGGAAATCGTGGAGATCCGCCTGGCAGATGACGAGAAGGAAGCTTTGATGAAGTCTGCCGCAGCCATCCGGGATTTTTACGCAGACTTGCAGATCTGACGGCATCGGGATACCTGCCGGAGACAGACACTTCTGCCCTCTCACGCGTCAGGTTTTCCCATCATCCGTATTTCCTTTTTCATTCAAATGTGATAAAATTCAACTGTGCTTCGCAGCTTCTTAATTTCCATCGGCATGCCGTCCAATTTCAAGGAGCTCGGTGCCCGCGAAGAGGATATTCCCACCCTTGTACATGTCCTCTGCCGCGGAAACGGGCGCGACGGCAGTCTCCATGGCTTTGTTCAGCTGAATGAGGAAGACTGTGCAAATATTTACCGGCTGATGCTCTGATGCTTCACGCACCTGCTGCCTGTCCGGACAGAATCAGATTGTAACAAACAACAGCGGACTCGGCAGGGATCCGGTTCCCTGCCTGCCGCTTTACAAACCGCCGGCTGTTCCCTGCATAAGACAGCCCGGCGGACCGCTGCCTGAAAGGAGTTTCCAGATGCCAGACCTGAGTATAAGCGAGGCAATTGCACGCTCAAAAGCCATGATCGACAGCCTCACCATCCATTCCGAAGTCAATGTTCCCGCTGAAGTAACCGCGGATGAAAACCGTTTCTTCACCTGGGATAACGAAAAAAGAACACCGTCTAGAAAGCCCTATCTCTTCGACTGGAGCTACTACAACGGTGTGGTTATGGAAGGACTTTTTGATATTTATCTCTCCGATCCGGAGAAGAACCGGGTTTACCTGGATTATGTGAAAGATTATTTTAACGGCATGATCACACAGGACCAGAACGGCAGGCCCGTACTCGACCGGAACAAGGCCGGTTACGTGGACCATCACGGCGCGGACTGTTATAAAACAGCTGGTCTGCTCGTAAGGCTGTCAGATATGGATCCCCGGTATCAGAAAATCGCGGGAGACCTTTACCGGGATATCACGGACCCCGGACATGTCAATTCCAAAGGAAATATCGTTGCTGTCGAATTTACGGAGGACGCCCTGGGCGGAAACTACTGGCATTCCTGGGCAAACGGCACAGCTCCGAAATACAAGGTCTGGCTGGACGGCATCTACATGATCCAGCCCTTCCTGGCGCGCTTCGCCTCCCGCTGCGGCGATGAAGCCCAGGTCGAAAAGATCCTCTCCCGCTTCCGCTGGGTTGCCGGAACCATGCTCGCACCAACCGGCCTGTATTATCATGCTGCCAACAGCACCGAGGATTATTGTGACTGGCACTGGCTGCGCGCAATGGGCTGGTATGCCATGGCCATGGTTGATGTCATGGAGGCGCTCTCCCCGAAGGATGCCGACCACATCGCCCCTGCCCTGAAGCTCTTTGCGGACGGCATGCTGCGCTACCAGGATGAAAGCGGCATGTGGGCCAACATAGCGGATCACCCGGTAACGGAAACCAACCGTCTTGAGAGCAGCGGCACCGCCATGATGGTCTACACCCTGCTCAAGGCCGTCCGCCTCGGTTTCCTGGATGACTCCTACAGAGAGCCCGCCGTGAAGGCCTTCACTGCCATGGTCTCTCTGAAGCTCAAAGACAACGCCCTGACCGATATTTACCTCATGGCCAGCGCCAATGGCACCAACAACTACGAGAATCCCGACTGGTATCTGCCGAATGAGGGCAAAGGCCTCGGGCCGTTTATCATGGCTTATTCGGAAATGCTGTATCTGTAATTCAGCACGGTTCCTGGTCTATGATGGCTGAGGATTGTTCATCATTTTCGCAACCCGCCGCCGTGCTTACGTTATCACAAGCATAAAACACGTCACACGCCCAGGCCTTCTTGATATCCTGCGGCTGGCAGCGCTAATTATCGTTATCGGTAACGTGAGCGAGGCGGCAGGGAAATGTCTGAAGGCGCCTGTGGAGGAGCAATTAGAATTTCTTAATACGCAGAAAACCGCGTTATGGGGACAAAACCACATGTCTGACGAAGGAGTTTGTGGTTTTGTCCCCATGTTTTTAGCGGCTTTTCTGTGTATTTAGAAATTCTTTGCGACGGAACCGAAGCCTGAAGACATTTTCCTGCCGCATCGCGGACGGGTCACGAAAATGAAGAACACACCCTGCACGCCGCCTTGCGGGCGGGTCTCATTAATGATGAACCACTATTGACCGCAGACAGCAGCCTCCCGCGTCAGATCTCCTGCCAGCCCTCCGGCAGATATTTCTTCGTATTGCGGATCATCTCCCGCAGCAGAACGTCTGCATCGGCTGCACTGCAGGTTACGAGCGGATCCCTGCGGAATGCGCGCAGCAGTCTCTCATAATCGCACTCCAGGGCCGCCTTCAGCACATCCTCATGATTCATCACATGGGGAAGGATCAGTTCGCGGATCTCCTCCGTAAGCGGACCGGCGGAAACCGGCGCGATGCTGTCGCGCCCGAACACGGCATTGGTCTCAACGACGGCGCTCTTGGGAAGGTTCGGAATCTGTCCTGCGGTATTCGGGATGTTCACGTTGCTGATAACCCTCGTGAGTCCGCAGAGCGCCTTGATCAGAAGGATTCCCTCCTCGCCGGAGGATTCCAGCCTGATCTCTTCGGTCCCGTCCACAAGGCGTCTGCTTTTTGCCAGACGCTCTTCCAGGTCTTTCTTTCTCCATGCAACGGTCGTCAGCCCGAATTTCCACGAGCGGACAGTCTCCGGATCCTTCAGATAGATGGGCGGCATAAACTCCGCCAGATGGCGGTCTCCCGCGGCTGCGATCCATCCGTACCGCAGGAACAGGTCAAACTTCACGATATGCGCGCAGGCAAAGGTGGAGTTCATCCAGTTATTGTCATTCTTTGAATAGCCGCTTTCCCGGTGGGTGCGGGCGTATTCCCGGTAGATGGGGAACAGGTCCACGCCTTTATAGGACGCCCTGTCAAACCAGGTGAAATGGTTGATTCCGAGGACGTTCACCTCAATCTCATCACGTCTGATCCCCTCAATTCCCAGCGCTTCCTCTGCAATACCGGCAAGCACCTTCTGCGTTCCGAACACCTCATGGCAGCAGCCGAAGGCCTTGATCTGGGGAAATACATGATAAAGAGTCTTGACGCACAGAGACATGGGGTTGGTATAATTGATGACCCAGGCATCCGGAGCGTAATCGCGGATGGCTGTGGCGATCTCAACAAACATCGGAATTGTCCGGATGGCGCGGACCATGCCGCCCGGGCCGGCCGTATCGCCCACGGACTGCCAGATACCGTACTTTTCCGGTGCATGCACATCCGACTCCATCTCGTCAAAGGTGCCCGGCAGAATGGAAATGACGACAAAATCCGCACCCGTAAGCGCTTCTTCCAGGGAGCCGGCCACTTCGTAATCCCATTTGCCCACCGCATCGGGCAGGGCGGAAATCCTGCGTCCGATCACCTGATTGGCTTTCGCGGCTTCCGGATCAATATCATAGAGCGCGATGGTGCCCGAGAGCGCGGGCTCCAGGGCCAGATCCTTCATAAAGGTCCAGGCCCCCCCGCGGGATCCTCCGCCGATATAGGCAATTCGCATATTCTTCACACGCCCGTTCTCATAGCGCATACTGCCCGCAGCACGCTCGCCGTATATCAGATGGATATTCTCCGATTCCGCATCCATGAGCACCCTTCTGAGTCTCTGCTGCCATCCGCTCTCCTCTTCCGAAGGGTCTTTCAGCACCATAATGCGCAGAGTTTCCGGATAAACGCTCAGCAGGTCATACAGGGCATCCAGGTTTTTCCCGTAATAATCCGGGAAGGAAAGCTCCCGCGCGATCATCTCATGAAGCTGTTCCGGCTTTTTCAGTTTTCTAAGATCAATGGTTAAATCTCTCATGTTTTGTCCCATCCTCCCATATATCTGGCGCACAGCCGCTCCGGAAAAAGCGGTTTCTCAGCATTTCCCCGAAGCATACATCAGCGCATTCCCGTCATTTATTCTTCTCCGTACAGCAGCTCAAAGCTCTCATAATGATCATCCGTGTAATAGATCAGGCCGTCATTGGAGAATACAATACGTTTACCGTTCCTGTAGGTCCCGTCAAAATCAATATCGCACTCATAGTACTTACGTCCCTTCTTTTCGGGAAGCTGGCCCTCATAATTCCCGAAGCGGCTTCCGCCGATACTCATGCCGGGAGCTACCTTCCAGAGGTTTCCTTTATTCGATACCCAGCCAAGGCTCTCCGCCTCGTTTTTGGTAATGTAATTGTCGGGCAGATGTCCAAAGAGATGAAGATACAGGGCGACCTCTTCCTTCGTGGTATAGAATCCGTCTTCCTCCACGCTGACGGATGCACTGTTTTCGGACTCTTCTTTCCCGGATCCCTTTTCATTCTCCTCCAGGCCGAGAGCCTCACGCAGCGCAGCTTCGCCTTCCGTATCGTCCGGTCCGTCAATGAGCTGCTCAAAGGATTCAAACAGGTCTTCCGTGTAGAAAATCAGCCCGTCATCGGAATAGACCAGGCGCTTGTCACTGCGCCCGCCGCCTTCGGAATCCACATCGCACTCATAGTACTGACGGTTCTTCTTTGACGGCAGCAGGCCCTCGCGGTTGCCGAACTTATTGCCGCCGATGGCTGCTCCGGGAGCGACCTCCCAGAGGTTTTCCTTATCCGCGTTCCACCCCTTCTTCTCCGCGGCGGATCTTGTGAGGTAATTGTCCGGGAGATGTCCGAAATAGTGAAGGTACAACGCTACGGCCTCTTTTGAGAGATACTCGCCGTCCTCGGTAATTTCCCCCGTCTGTTCCTTCCCATTGTTCTCGGAAGCGGCTGTGGTGTCCTCTTTCTTTTTCTTCT
>CAMOSC010000113.1 GCA_946624325.1 uncultured Clostridia bacterium | reverse complement strand
AGAGGGTTAGGCGTTTATGAAACAACATGAAAAAATAAAATGGCTACCCCGCCTGGATTCGAACCAGGATCAAGGGAACCAAAATCCCTTGTGCTGCCGTTGCACCACGGGGTAACAGCTCGCCATGCAGCGAAAAGAAAACTGGCGCGCTCGGCGGGATTCGAACCCACGACCTTCGCCTCCGGAGGGCGACACTCTATCCAATTGAGCTACGAGCGCAACACGTTATAGAATACCTCTCTTTTGGCGTTCCGTCAAGGACGATTCGTGCGGCGCAAAGAGGAAACAGCTTGCCTATGGGAATTTTTTTTGTTAAGATTAAAGCAAGCTGCAAAGGTATTTTCAAACAGTCAGGGAGGAAACGACAATGAAAAAGCTGTTGATGATCATGATGCTCTGTGCCTGCATTTCAGGCTTATGCGGACAGAAAGCCTGTGCCGACAAGGCGATCAAGCTGTCAGACGATGCGTCCGGTTTTGTGGTTCTGACCGATGTGGTGCCGGATGCGATTTTGGAGATCCGCTATTTTTCCACCTATAATTTCGTCGGCGACCGTATCGACGGCTATCTGCAGCCGACCGCTCTGATGACGAAAGAAGCGGCTCAGGCGCTGAAACTCGTCAGCGACGACCTCAGAAAAAAAGGCTACCGCCTGAAAATTTACGATGCCTACCGCCCCCAGCGGGCTGTATCCCATTTTGTGCGCTGGGCTAAAGACTTTACCGACACGCGCATGAAATCCTATTTTTATCCGGAGCTGGAGAAAAACGTCCTCTTCCCGCTGGGCTATATCGCCGAACATTCCGGTCACAGCCGGGGCAGCACGGTCGATCTGACGCTGTTCGACATGACCACGGAAAAGGAAGCGGATATGGGCGGCACCTTCGATTACTTCGGAGAGCTCAGCCATCCGGATTACACGGACATCACCGAAGAACAGTATGCAAACCGCATGATCCTGCGGGAGGCCATGCTTTCCCACGGCTTTAAGCCCCTGGTGGAAGAGTGGTGGCACTTTACGCTGGAGGACGAGCCCTATCCGGATACCTATTTCACCTTCCCCATCAACAGCGAGGTGCTGGAGAACTGAATTACAGTGAACGTCAGATAAAACCTGACGGGTACTTACGGCACCCGGCGGGAGCGCGATGATTTGCCAGGGAAGTCTGCCGCCTTTTGACAGCGTCGGGGCGGTAAACGACGAAATAAAGAGAATTGTGTCGTTTGTTCTATACTAGTTACACTTAATAATTGCCGGAGGCAATTATTCTAGTGTAACTGCATATACCGCGGCACAGAATTGCAATCTGCAGTTAAATTCGTTCGCGAGTATAATACTCAGGAGGGAAAAAAATGCCAAAGTTTAAGATCGCCTTTATCGGCGCGGGCAGCATCGGCTTCACAAGGAGGCTGCTCTCGGACATTCTTACGGTACCGGAGTTTGCGGACATTGAGGTGGCCTTCACCGATATCAACGAGGACAACCTGCGTATGGTGACGCAGCTTTGCCAGCGCGATATCGAAGAGAACGGCCTGAAGATCCGGATTCAGTCCACCACAGACCGCAGGGAGGCCTTCCGCGGGGCGAAATACGTGATCAACTGCGTGCGCATCGGCATGCTGGAAGCCTTTGCCACGGATGTGGAGATTCCGCTGAAGTACGGCGTGGACCAGTGCGTGGGCGATACCCTGGCCATCGGCGGCATCATGTACGGCCAGCGCGGGATCCCGGCAATCCTGGGCTTCTGTAAGGATATCCGGGAGGTGGCGGCGCCGGGATGCATCCTGCTCAACTACTCCAATCCCAACGCCATGATGACCTGGGCGGCCAATAAATACGGCGGCGTGGAGACCTACGGCCTCTGCCACGGCGTGCAGCACGGGCATGAGCAGATCGCAAAGGCCCTGGGCAGGGAGAAGAAGGACGTGGATATCATCTGCGCAGGCTTAAATCACCAGACCTGGTACATCAGCGTGAAGACGGACGGCGTGGAGCGCACGCCGGAGCTCTATGAGTACATGAAAAAGGCCGAGTTTGCGAAGGACGAAAACATCCGCCTGGATGTGATGAAGAATTTCGGCTATTATTCCACCGAATCCAACGGACATCTCTCCGAGTACCTGATGTGGTACCGCAAGCGCCCGGAGGACATGGAAAAGTGGATCAACTACAGCTCCTGGATCCAGGGCGAGACGGCCGGTTACCTGCGCGTCTGCAAGGAAGGCCGCAACTGGTTTGAGACGGATTTTCCCAACTGGCTGAAGGAGCCGGCGAACAGATTCACGCCGGAGAACCGCTCCACCGAGCACGGAAGCTACATTATTGAGGGCCTGGAGACCGGCCGGGTATACCGCGGTCATTTCAACATCATGAATAACGGTACCATCACAAACCTGCCGGATGAGTGCGTGGTGGAGGTGCCCTGCTATGTGGACGGAAACGGCATTTCCGTGCCGAAGGTAGGCGATCTGCCGCTCGGCTGCGCCGCCATCTGCTCCCAGAGCGTCTGGGTTCAGAAGCTCTCGGTGGAGGCTGCCGTGCATGGCGACATCACGCTGCTGCGTCAGGCGGCCATGATGGACCCGCTCACCGGCGCGGTCTGCACACCCGATGAAATCATCCAGATGGTGGATGAGATGCTGGCCGCCAACGAGCCCCTGCTTCCCCAGTACGCGGAGGAGATCGCACGGGCGAAGGAACGCCTGAAGGATAAAAAGGTTCCCTACCGTCCGGTGAAGGGCTTTACGCTGAAGCCGAAGACCGTGGAGGAGATGGCTGCCGAGAAGGAGAAATACCGGGCGCTGTCGTCGGCCGCGGCGAAGGAAAATGTGAAATAAAAAGGCAGAGAGCCGCACTGAGTCATTGGGACAGTATCCCTGACTCAGTGCGGCTCTCCTCGTTTACAGATCGTAGTACAGCGCGAACTCCATGGGATGCGGCAGCTTCGAAACCTTTGAGGCGCTGGCTCTGCACCGCGCCGTCAGCTGCGCGAGCAGCCTCTCCGGGAACACGCCGCCGGCGGTGAGGTAATCGTGATCCTTTTCCAGCTCCGCAATGGCCTCATCCAGGGAAGCGGGCAGGCCGGTGAGCTTTGCCTTCTCCTCATCGGAGAGCTTGTACAGGTTGAAATCATACGGACCCCAGCCCATCGCATGCGGGTCGATCTGCTTCTTTATTCCGTCCAGGCCGGCCATCAGGATAGCCGCGTAGGCGTAGTAGGGGTTGCAGGTTGCGTCGGGGTTGCGCAGCTCAAAACGTTTGGTATCGGGCGTCTTGGCGTACGCCGGAATGCGGATGACGGCGCTGCGGTTGCTCATGGCGTAACCGATGGTCACCGGCGCCTCAAAGCCCGGAACCAGGCGCTTGTAGGAATTGGTGGACGGGTTTGTGATGGCGCAGAGGGATCTGGCGTGGGAGAGCAGGCCGCCCATGAACCAGTGTGCCTCTTTGCTTAACTGCGCATAGCCCTCCGGATCGTAGAAGACGGGCTTCCCGTCCTTAAAGAGGAGCATATGCACATGCATGCCGCTGCCGGCTTCCGAAGCCAGGGGCTTGGGCATAAAGGTGGCAGTGATGCCTTCCCGCACTGCCTCGTTCTTGATGACATACTTTGCGGACATGGTGTCGTCAGCCAGCTTCAGCATGTCGCCCAGCTCCACCTCAATCTCCATCTGGCCGCTGCCGCCCACCTCGGGATGGTGATATTTCACGTCCACGCCCCAGTCCTTCATGGCCAGGCACATGCGGCTGCGGACGTCGTTTCTGATATCGGTGGGAAGGGAATTGTGGTATCCCGCGCCGGGCAGCAGCTGATAGCCGTTGTTGTTTTCCTCATCGCCGGCGGCAAAGGCTGCCTGGGAGGTGTAAATTTCCGTGAACATGTTATAATAGTCGGTATTGTAGCGAACCTTGTCGAAGAGATAGAACTCATACTCCGGCCCGATAACCATGCGGTCAGCCACGCCCTCTTCCTTCATGTATTCCAGCGCGCGGATGGCAACATTTCTGGGATACTGATCGAAGGGGCGGTTTTCGGGCAGATCAATCACCCGCACGTCGCCGATCATGGAGAGGGTCGGAACCTGTGCGTAGCGGTCGATCACCGCGGAATCCAGTACCGGGATGAATACCATGTCGCTGTTTTCCACCGGCGCGTAACCGTAGTTGCTGCCGTCAAAGCCGATGCCCTGCTCCATGGTCTTTTCGGTGAGCCGCTCGGCCGGAATGCTTAAGTGGCGCCAGCGGCCGTCAATATCGGTCAGCTTGAAGTCAACCATCCGGATGTCCTGGTCTTTGATGAGCTTCTGAATATCCTGCAGTGTCTTTGGCATAGATACCTCCTTTACCGGGCCCGGGAGGGGCCAGAGTGCTCTGCTCCGAAGACGGGAGCATACAGTTTTGAAATACTGATGCCATTATACTTGAACAGCGTGACAGATTCAAGCGGCCTTTTAGCTTGCCTTCCGCTTTTTCCTGCATTATAATGATGGCGATAATAGTGTCTGCCATGGACCGGGGAAAACGGATCTCCTGATCCGGAAGGAGACATATTTTGCCCACGGCTGTACTTTTGTCAGGCATGGCTGTAAAAGTACAGCCGTGGCCATCAGGTTAAAGTAAAAAACTGTGTTTTGGGAGGAGAAAAACATGCCCTGTACAACTTTGCTTGCCGGAAAGCTCGCCACTTATGACGGTTCCACCTTCGCCGCACGGAATGAGGATTCCGGTGCCGGCGCCTTTACACCCAAGAAATTTGTGACGGTTCACCCGGAGGAACAGCCCCGGCACTATAAATCCGTCATCTCCCATGTGGAGATTGAACTTCCGGAAAACCCGATGCGCTATACGGCCATGCCGAACGCTTTGCCGGGAGAAGGCATCTGGGGCGCGGCGGGCGTGAACGAGGCCAATGTCTCCATGACAGCTACGGAAACCATCACCTCCAACGAACGCGTACTGAGCGCCGATCCGCTGGTACGTCTCATAAAGGCACAGGGGGATCAGCCCGAGGTTCCGGGAGGCATCGGCGAGGAGGATATGGTTACGATCACCCTGCCCTATATCCGCAGCGCCAGGGAGGGCGTGCTTCGTCTCGGAAAGCTTCTGGAACAGTACGGCACCTATGAGATGAACGGAATTGCCTTCCAGGATGTGAACGAGGTCTGGTGGCTGGAGACCATCGGCGGCCATCACTGGATTGCACGCCGTGTGCCGGACAATGCCTATGTCATCATGCCGAACCAGTTCGGCATTGACAGCTTTGATCTGGAGGATGCCTTCGGAGAGCAGAAGGAGCATCTCTGCTCCGCCGATCTGCGGGAATTCATCCGGGACAACTTCCTGGATCTTTCCATGAACGGCAGCGAATTTAACGCTCGGGACGCCTTCGGCAGCCATTCCGATTCCGACCACAGCTACAACACGCCCAGGGCCTGGTTCATGGCCCGTTATCTGAATCCGAAGACCTTCCGCTGGGACGGCCCGGATGCGGACTATACGCCTGAATCCGACGATATACCCTGGTGCCTGGTGCCGGAGAAGAAGATTACCGTGGAGGATGCCAAGTATGTGCTCTCCGCGCACTATAACGGAACGCAGTACGATCCCTACCGCAAATACGGCGATCTGTCGGAGCGGGGCAAATACCGCCCCATCGGCATCAACCGCAACAACTTCCTCTCCCTCGTGCAGATCCGTCCCTATGTGCCGGCGGAAAACGCCGCCGTGGAGTGGATCGCTTACGGTTCCAATGCCTTTAATGCTTTTGTTCCCTTCTACGCGAACATTGACGATACGCCGGAGTACCTTGCCAATACCGCTTCCACCGTCACCACGGAGAGCTTTTACTGGGCAAACCGCATCATCGCCGCCATGGCGGACGCCCACTTTGATCTCTGCAAGGCCCATATCGAGCGCTATAGCAGCGCCGTAGCCGCAAAAGGGCACTGGTATATCAAACAGCATGATAAAGCGGTCATGTCGGGACAGGGATGCCCGGAAACGAAAGCAGACCCTGCGGCGGAGCCGGCCTTAAAACCGGGAACCCGGGAGGAAATCAACCGCGAAATCGCCGCTTTCCTGAAGGAGGAAACGGACAAGGTTCTTGCAAACGTTCTGCAGGAAGCCAGCTGCGCCATGAAGAACGGGTATTCCCGCTCGGACGCGTAATCATTGGGATGTCCGGATACGATTCCCGGCCGATGGCGGCTGGTGAAAACGGTTCTTCATTTTCGTGTCCCTCCGCACAGCTGCAGTGGCATGCCTTCAGGCTTCGGTTCGTCGTCCGCGACGGAACCGAAGCCTGAAGGCATTTTCCTGCCGCCTCGCGGAGGGCTGCAGGAATGATAAACACCATCGCCCGGGAACAGTAAACAGAAGCAGTATTCCGGTAGTATAAAGCGGTTGACGTTTCCCTGTCGTTATGCGATAATCTTGTGGACAGGCGGATTTTAGCGCTTCGCCCGAAAGAAGACAGCTATCCCTGATTCAAACCTGCAGGAGAGAGATACCAATATGAAACAGCAGCAGAATACCTACAGCAGATACGGCATGCTCGGCCATTTCCTCAATGGCTGCAAGCGCTTCTTTATATATACCATTATCGTATCCTTTCTGGTGACGGTCTTTGAGATGCTGATCCCCCAGGTCATCCGCCAGACGGTTGACTCGGTCCTCAGCGATGAGAAGATGAACGCGCCGGCTTTCGTGGTGCGCCTGTTTGAGGATATGGGCGGCGCAGCCTATTTCAGGGAGCATCTTCACATCATAGCCATTATCGTGATGGCGATGGCACTGATGCTGGCGGTGCTGATTTACCTGCGCGGCCTGACGGCCTCCGTCTCGGCGGAGCGGCTCCAGCAGAATATCCGCGAGGACCTGTTCGCGCATATTGAGCGCCTTCCCTTCTCCTGGCACCAGGAAAACAAGACGGGCGACATTATCCAGCGCTGTACCTCCGACGCGGAGCGCGTGCGCACCTTCATCTCGGACCAGATGATCTCCATCCTGCGTATTATGATTATGGTGGTCATGTCCCTCAGCTTCATGGCTTCAATGAACCTGAAGCTGACGCTGATCGCCATGATTGCGGTGCCCGTCGTGGTGGGCTACTCCCTCAGATTCCACAGCAGCATCGGGAAGAGCTTCGAGAAGTGCGATGAGAACGAGGGTATTTTAAGCACCATCGCCCAGGAAAACCTGACCGGCGTGCGCGTGGTGCGGGCTTTCGGGCGCGAGGAGTTCGAACGGGAGCGCTTTGAAAAACAGAATGTTTACTATACGGGTCTCTGGGTGGACCTCATGAAGCTGTTAAGCCTTTTCTGGTCGGTCAGCGACTTTATCGGCGGCATCCAGATCCTGCTGATTCTGGTGATGGGCTCGGTCTTCTGCGTGAACGGAGAGCTGACGGCCGGGGAATTCATCGCGTTTTTAAGCTACAACGGCATGCTGATCTGGCCCGTCAGACAGCTGGGCCGCGTCATCTCCGAGATGAGCAAGGCCGGCGTGTCCATTGACCGTATCCGCTATATCATGAACTCGGCTCCGGAGGAGGATAAGGCGGATGCCGTCCCGACGGAAGAGACAGAAAAGGCTCTCCGCGGGGACATTGTCTTCGACCATGTGAGCTTCGCCTACGAGAAGGACCAGGAGGTGCTCTCGGATATCAGCTTTACCATTCCCGCCGGCAGCACGCTCGGCATTCTCGGGAGCACCGGCTCGGGCAAATCCACGCTGATGCTGCTCTTAAACCGCCTGTACGATGTGCCGGAGGGCAGCGGGAAAATCACCATCGGTGGCGTCGACATAGCCGACATGAAGGCGCAGGACCTGCGCAACAATATCGGCATGGTGCTGCAGGAGCCCTTCCTCTTCTCCCGCACGGTGGGCGAGAACATTGCCATCCGCAACCGGGAGATGCCCCTGGAGGAGATCCGGGACGCGGCGCGCATTGCCTGCGTGGACCGCACCATCACCGATTTCAAGAACGGATATGACACGATCGTGGGCGAGCGCGGCGTGACCCTTTCCGGCGGCCAGAAGCAGCGCACGGCAATCGCACGCATGCTGACCCAGAAGGCGCCGGTGATGGTTTTCGATGATTCGCTCTCGGCCGTGGACGCCGAGACGGACGCCATGATCCGCGCGCAGCTGAAGGAATCCCTCGGATCCTCCACGGTAATCCTGATTTCCCACCGGGTTACCACCCTCATGCAGGCGGACAAGATCATTGTCCTGGACAAGGGCCGCATTGTGGAGGAGGGAACGCCGAAGGAGCTGCAGACCGCGGGCGGACTCTATCAGAAGATTTACGATATCCAGCTGAGCTTCTCGGAGGAAGAGGCGTCGTGACGCAGTGCCGCAGACAGCCTGCAAAACGCTTAAAACAGAAGGAAAACAGTTATGGCAGATATGGAATTAAAAAAAGAGGAGCAGCAGTATGTGAAGCTGCCGTATTTCGGCCTTCCGAAGCTCATTCCCTACCTGAAACCCCTCAGGGGGATCATTTTCGGTATGGTTGGCCTGTGCCTGGTGGCAGGAACCATCGACACCATCAATCCGCAGTTCCAGAAATATGCCCTGAATCATTTTATCGAGATGAAAACCCTGGATACGCTCCTGCCTTTCATCCTGCTGTACCTGGGCGTGCTGATTACGCAGACGGTATCCAACCTGATTTCCGGGTACCTGGGCGGGAAGATTGAGATGTACGTCAGCCGGGACATGCGCCGGGCCAGCTTCAACCATCTGCAGACGCTGTCCTTCTCCTACTATAACCAGAACAGCGTCGGCTATATTCATTCGAGAGTTATGAGCGATACCAACCGCATCGGCGGCCTGGTCTCCTGGAGCCTCATGGACGGCGTGTGGAACCTCACCTACCTGGTGGGCGCCATCATCGCCATGTTCCTGATGAACTGGAAGCTCTGCCTCATGGTGCTTGTGATCGTGCCGCTTGCGGCCATCGCCTCGGTTTATTTCCAGCGGCACCTGATCCGCTTAAACCGCCGGGTACGTGAGATCAACTCCCAGATCACCTCCAACTTCAATGAGGGCATCACCGGAGCCAAGACCACGAAAACCCTGGTGGCCGAGCGGCGCATGGAAGAGGATTTCAATAAGACCAGCCGGGAGATGACGCGTGTTTCGGTGCGGACGGCGCATTTCCGCTCCATGTTTGTGTCAACCATCAGCTTTGCCTCCTACCTGGCGCTGGCCTTTGTGCTCTGGCGCGGCGGGAACGCTTCCGTGGAGGGCATCCTGGAGCTCGGAACCCTTGCGGCCTTCACCTCCTATGCCATGAACATGATGGAGCCCATCCAGTGGATTGTACGTGCCCTCTCTGATCTGGTTACGGTGCAGGTAAACATTGAGCGCTTTACAAGGCTTATGGAGACCGAATCCGACGTGGCGGACAGCCCGGAGATCATTGAGAAATACGGCGACGCCTTCCATCCGAAGCGGGAGAACTGGGAGGAGCTCTACGGGGACGTGGAATTTGACGATGTCACCTTCATGTATCCCGACGGCGATGAGAATGTGCTGGAGCACTTTAATTTAAAGGTTCCTCAGGGCACCAATGTGGCCATTGTGGGCGAGACCGGCGCCGGGAAATCCACGCTGGTAAATCTGGTGTGCCGCTTCTTCGAGCCCACGAAGGGACGCGTGCTGATCGACGGGCGGGATGCCAGGGAGCGCAGTCAGCTCTGGCTCCACTCCAACATCGGCTATGTGCTGCAGACCCCGCATCTCTTTTCCGGCACGGTGAAGGAAAACCTGCTCTACGGCAAGCCGGACGCCACCATGGAGGAGATTGAGGCGGCCGTGAAGGCGGTATCCGCCGAGGGCATCATCGCCCGCATGGAGAAGGGCTACGACAGCGATGTGGGTGAGGGCGGAGACCTGCTCTCCACCGGCGAAAAGCAGCTGTTAAGCTTTGCCAGGGCAATCCTCTCGAACCCGCGCATTTTTGTGCTGGATGAGGCTACCAGCTCCATCGACACCGTTACCGAGAAGCTTATCCAGGATGCCATCGAGCACCTGATGAAGGGGCGGACCTCCTTCGTGATCGCCCACCGCCTGAGCACCATCCGCCAGGCGGACGTGATTCTGGTGGTGCGGGACGGGAAGATCATCGAGCAGGGAAAGCACGCCGAGCTGATGCGGCAGAGGGGATATTACTACAACCTGTACACGAAGCAGTTTACTGAGGAGCTGATGAACGCGGCGGTATCCTGAGAATGCAGCCGGCCGGGGAGGCTGAAGCCTTCCCCGGCCGGTTCTTTGCGCGAAGCAATGAGCCATGCGGTAGAAAATGACATCACTGGCACGGGGAAGCTGTTCTTTAGCTTGCCCGTGCCAGTGCTGGCGTTTTCTACCATACGGCGAAAGCCGCGACAATCGCAGCGCACGCTTATCGCGCTGCGATCTGTCGGCATGGCTCAAGGGGAAAATGACATCACTGGCACGGG
>CAMOSC010000112.1 GCA_946624325.1 uncultured Clostridia bacterium | reverse complement strand
CCTGCCGGCTTTTTTCAGCTCTCTGGCATAGTCCAGAATACCGTTTTCGCAGATGGTTTCCCAGTCCTTCATGGCGTCACAGTAATGAATCATGCCCACATCCAGATAATCCGTCTGCAGCAGTCCCATCATCTCCTCAAAGCCTGCCTTTACCTCGGCAAGATTTCTGGAGCGCAGATACTGTCCGTTTTTCCACACGGAGCCGATATGTGACTGAATCAGGAATTTCTCCCTGCGTCCCTTAAGCGCCTCTCCGACCGCCCTTCTGACCTCCGGATCGGATGCGTACAGATCAAAATAGTTAATCCCCAGTTCCTCCGCGGCATCAAACATCCTGCCGCACATCTCACAGTGATCCTCCGCAAAGCCCTCGCAGCCCATGCCGATAACACTTGCCATGAGTCCCGTGTTTCCCAGTTCACGATATTCCATATCTTTCCTCCTCCCTGCAGTAAGTTTCTGCAGAAGCCCGACTTACTGACACCCCGCGGGGCGTCATACTTTGTCTCCTCCCCAAACGAAGATTTGTATTTTTACCTGGTGGTCACGGATGACGATTTTGCAACCATACCTGCAGAAATCGAAAGGATGACTTTTTTGCAGCCACGCCTGGAAAAAGTACAGCCGTTGGCAAAATATGTCTCCCTGAAATCACCTTTTCAGATGCCCTGCTGCATCCTCCAGCAGATCATACACGGCGTCCTGCGACAGCACCCCGCGTTTCAGGCCGGCAGGAAGAAGTCCCTGCTCATCCGCCTCATAATCCGCCTGCCACTCCCCGGAGGTGTAATACCGCTCCAGGAGGGAAAGCTTCTGCTTCTGCTCCCCGGCCTGCAGATCCTTTGCCGCGCGCAGTTCATCGTAAAGCTGCTCATAAAAGCAAACGCGCTCCTCCGTATCCGGTTTGCGGAAACGCTGATAACACTTTCCGTCCCGCTCCACCGTCTCAAACCACATGGCTGCCGGCCGCACCCATACGCCGCCGTCACCATACAAGGCTCTGTAAACCACCATGGGTTCTGTTGTCTCGGAATGCTTTGCGATGCAGAGCACCTCATAGAAATTTCCCTTAAAATGCCGGTAGATCCCCGGCGTGATGCGCTTTACCGCTTCCTCATATGCTTCCATAATTTCATCTTTTTCCATACCTGTCACCTTATTATCCATTCCGGAGTAACTGCGGCCCAATCAATCTGCCTGAAATTCCTCCGGACTTCGTCATCATCAGCGCCGCAGCCCGTTTCGTACGACCGGATCAGCGTGAAAAGCATCCGCCCCCGATTCCGCAGGCAGAGCCCGCGAGCGGTTTCCACACACCAGTGCCCATATGGGCAGGTTACAGCAACAGCGCCCGATATGCCCAATAGTTTCCACGCACCCGTACCCGTATGGGCAGGCTACAGCAACAGCGCCCGATATGCCCAATAGCTTCCACGCATCTATACCCGTATGGGCAGGTTCCTGCGCAGAACGGTATAAACACAGACATCATTTTCATTATAGCACAATTCCCGTTTCAGGGACAGCCCCCATCGAAATTGGTTACTTTTCAGAGTCCGGCGTAAATCCTTACGAAATTATGGATTCAGCCAGCCGCATTCATGATTTCGTAAGGATTTGCATCCGGCGGACACGCCACAACTCCGGAAACAGCGTTCTTTGCCATTTCCGGAGTCTGGCTCTGAACTGCCACCGGATTTGATTCCGGCACATGCTTTATACTTGTCATATGTCGCATAAACTGTTATAATAGAAATACACATTTGGTATTTTCAAAAGTTTTGTCCGAATTATGAAGGAGGTGCAGCATATGTCTCTGAAAAAAAGATACCTGCGGCATTTTTCCGCAGCAGCCGTACTGTCTCTCGCTTTTTCCTCACACGCATTGGCGCTGGACAGTCTGGACATCGATAAGGACGAATATACGCAGGGGCAGTATATCGGTGTCTCCTATACGGGAGTCACGCAGGAAGAGGAAGATAATCAGGCCTGGGTAGCCATTGCCACGCCGGGCGCTGAAGCGGGCAGTTATCTGGACTGGGCTTATCTGAAAGCGGGAAGCGGCACATGCTGGCTGGAAGTGCCCGATGGGACGGGGATGTTTGAACTCCGCTGGTATACTGCCAATGCGTCCAAAGCGGAAAATCTGGCAGCAGAGCCCCGTATATCCTTCATCGTAAACGATGCCGTACCGGGTGATGATGTACCCATGTATCCGGAAATCAACGATTTTGACTGGTCCCTTCTGGATTTTCGTCCGAGCCTCCGCTCCTGGACCGGTACCTATGAGACCAATTTCAAAACCCTGTATCTGCGCCAGGAAGGGGACCTCATCACCGGTGAGTATCCGGAATGGGATAACGGAAGAGTGGACGGAAATGTTGTGGACGGGATCTTTTTCGGCTACTGGTACGAATCGCCCTCTTATGCACCGCGCAGTGACGCCGGACAGCTCATCTTTGCGATGCATCCGGACGGAGCCGGTTTTACGGGCTGGTGGCGATATGGAAACAGCGGCAACTGGAGCGTGTGGACCTCCGGCGAGCTCAACCGACAGGAGGCTTCGGACTGGGCGCAGGATGAAGCCTATGCGGCAGACGCAAATCACCTGATCCCCGACAGTCTGCGCAGCATCAACCTGACAGAGGAAATCTCCATTGCGGAATTTGCCGATCTCGCCGTCCGGCTCTATGAGGAGGTCTTTGAGACCGAAGCGGAGCCGGTCGAAACGCCCTATCAGGATATTGAGGAACATCCCCTGCTGACCTCCATTGAAAAGGCCTACGGGCTTGGTATCCTGAAACCGATCAAGGCAGAGACCTTCAAGCCGGATAAGGGCTTTGGGCGGGAAGTAATGGCAAGGATGCTCTATAACCTGGTAAAAGCGTGCGAGTTTGAGGACTGCAGCTTCGAGACGGTGGACAGCTATTCCCTTCCGTATACCGTAACGGTCCATTTCGATGATGAAGCCGATATTCAGGAGGGATCGCTTGAGAGCGTTTATTATCTCACGGAAAACCGCCTGATGAACGAAGTCGCCGACAACTGTTTCGATCCGGACGGACAGGCAACCCGCGAGCAGGCTGTCATCGCCGTAAACCGCATTTTCGGCCTGGAACAGGAAAAGCACCGCGAAGATGTCCCGGAGACGGAAGAAGGTATGTCGGAAGAGGGTATGGCTGAAGAGGACATATCTGAGGCGAATATGCAGTAATATCCCAGTTGCTGTTCAGAGTCAGGTGCAAGTCAGCAGCGGACACGCCACACTTCGGAATTTGCGTTTTCTGCCATTTCCGAAGTGTGGCTCTGGACTGCAGCCTATCCCGATAAAAATGAAAAAGCCCCTCCCGGGGCTTTTTCATTCATGTGCGCGAAGCAATGAGTCATGCGGTAGAAAATGACCGCACCGGCACGGTGAAGCTGTTTTTATAGTGAACGTCAGAAAAAACTTGACGTTCACTATAAAGCCTCCGGCGGATGCGCACGGATTTGCCAGGGAAATATGCCGCCTTAGGGCGGCGCAAATCCGGCGCGGCAAACGACAAAGTAAAGAGAACTTTGTCGTTTGCTATAGCTTACCCGGGACAGTGATGGCGTTTTCTGCCATACAAAGCAGCCTCTGGCTGCGTTTGTCCACCACCCGACAGATGCGGAAGCACGCGAGCGGCTTCCGCGCCTGCCGGGTTCCTGCTTCGGGTGGGCGGAAAACCCATCCTGGAAAAGGCGGCCCCTTCCCCATCCGATTTATTCTTTTACCGGAGTTTCCATGCACCGGTCCGGGAGGAATCAAGCATGAATGCCAGAGAATTGACAGAACTCGCCGTCTCCTGCGGCGCGACATCCGCAGCCCTCATGCAGGGCTCTCAGATTGTCCTGAATGCGGAATACCGGGCCATGTGCGAGGCCAACCGCTGCGGCGTATACGGGAAATGCTACATGTGTCCGCCGGACGCGGGCCCCATTGATGAGCTTATGGCCCGGATCACCCGTTATAAGAATGCCATTCTCTTTCAGACCGTCACCCAGCTGGAGGACAGCTTCGATATTGAAGGCATGACTGCGGCCAGGAAAAACCTTGTCAAAGTCAGTGAACGGCTTCGCGACCAGCTCATACCGCTCCTGCCCGCTCCAGCGCTCCTGCTCTCCGCAGGCGGCTGCGGCATCTGCGAAGAATGCGGCAAGGTGAGCGGTGTTCCCTGCAGGTTTCCGGAACGCGCCATGGCTTCCCTTGAAAGCTATGGCATAGATGTCTCCCGGACTTCCCGGAATGCAGGACTTCGCTATAACAACGGGGCCGGTACCGTCACCTATTTCGGCATGATCCTGTTCGGAGCATGCTGCGTCATTCAGGACGCCTTTTTATAGCTGATCACGCCATCCTTCGCATACAGTGTCAGAACCGTTTCCCCGCTATCGTTTGTTTCTAATGTATAGGCGGCAGCTTCAGCCTCGTATTCCAGATTGCTGTATGCGATGTAGATGCCCGCTCCATCCCCTTTTTCTCCGTTATCATAAGCATACGCTTCAAAGTCCGTCGTCTGCTCACCGTTCATCATCGTGAAGCCATGGCCGTTTTCATCAATGGTAAAGTAAAGCTCTATGCCGGCATATTCCTCACCAAATCCGGAAAGGTCAGCATTCCATGTCCCGATGAAATCGGAAAGCTGGGAAACGGCTTCCTCGGAATGGGCGGAGTAATCCATGTTTTCCAGGACAAAGAGTTCCACTGTGTTCTTAAGCGTCTCTTCATCGGCATCCACATCAAAGCCCGCCGTCAGCCAGTACGCATACGGTCCCGCAAAATAGCCCTGCAGCTCCTCCAGGTCTTTCCCGTACCGGAATTCAATGTGCCCCGTTTCCTCCATGGTGTCGTCTCTCAGGAAGAAGTAATTGAACTCACCCGCTTCGTCCGTGCTCCGGTAAACATCGCAGGGGAACGCGACGCTGATTTCCTCTCCCATGTAGACCATGGTTTCTCCTTCACCCACATTATAAACCCCGATGTATTCATATGCATGGGTTTCCGTGGTGCCGTCCTCAAGCAGGACGGTAATCGTGTTGTCCGGATTGAAAGTAACCTGCTTCAGGCCATTGATATAGAAGCAGTCAAACATGGTCTGCGCATCCGGGTTCTCGGTATAATATTCAATCGCCTCTTCGCCGTACATTTCCGAGCTGATATATCCCTGCATAAAGGCAACGGTATCTGCGGCTGCGGATTCTCCCACGATTGCCGCTGTGCAGTCATACCATAAATCATAGTTTTCTTCCGCAAGGGTGACATCAAAGAAATTCTCGTAGGTTGTGCCGTTTTCACCGGCAATCGCCGTGAGAATGCCGTTCGCGTTATCGGCTCCGCTTTCGACGTCCGAAATGCTGATGGTTACATTCTCCGTGGTGCAGTCCGAAACGTTATAAACAGTAGGATTGGCGTAAATATCCATTCCATAAGCTTCGGCAAGCCCTTCCATAAAGAAGCCTGCCCCGACAATTTCGCCGATGCCGTCAGCATTTTCCCCGGTGGTGATTTCAATATCCTTTACTATGCAGCCTGAAATTTCGGTAACCGGAATACCTGCTTCCTCATCTTCATATCCGCCTGCGTATCCTGTAAGCCCGCCGATCCAGTAACAGTTATCTCCGGCAGTGACCGTCACGTTTTCAGCCGTGCAGCCCGTGAATTCCCCGGCGCCGAAGCCGCATCCGGAAATCCCGCCCAGGCCGTAGCAGTTATCGCCCGCGGTGATGGTGCCGGACGCCGAAGAATCCGTAACCGAGGTCAGCTCAAGCCCGCCGCCGACAATGCCCGCATTGGCAGTGTTGTCGGGGATAATAATGTCCGCATCGGCGCTGCAGCCTGTTATCGTACTCATCATGCCGGCGGCAACAACTCCGCCATACATACCTTCTCCGCTCATTTCCGACGCATGCGCCGTGATAACCGCTCCATCCACAGTCACGTCATGAACGGTGGAGCAATAAGAATATCCGACAACAGCAGAAACCATAACCGTTCCGTCCGCCGCCGCATTTTCCACCATGAAGTTCCCGATCTCCGTGTTCGCTATGCATCCGAACAAACCCAGAGCCCAGCCTTCGGGCTGGTTAATTGTAAAATTGCTGATTGTATGGCCCTGCCCGTCAAAGGTTCCGGTAAATGCATATTCCATGTCCGGAGTTTCCGCTTCTTCGCCTTCCTCGCCGGCCTGCACGAAGCTGCCAAGCGGGGTCCATTCCATACCGCCAAGATCAATATCCGCCGCAAGAACGAAATTGCCGGAAAGATTTTCATGAATCGCCTCCAGCTCTTCCGCCGTTTTTATCTCAATGACTTCCGTATTTTCCCCTTCAGTCATTTCCGCGGCGCAGGCAACAGAACCTGCGGATATGCACATTAAAGCCATAAACATCGGTGCATACTTTTTTCTCATTTCCGATTTCCTCCTTGTACGCAAGGGCAGTGTCCGCTGTCATTTTCATGCAGCATCTTTCACGGGACATATTGTGTTCGGAGCACGATGACAATCTCATGCGAAATCATGTATTCGCGCCTTGCTCTGAACAGGTGCGACAATGCTTCATGGGCAAGGTTAGTGCATCCTAACCCATAGGTTAAATCAAATGCCCCGCAGGTGTGTCGAGGCATTTGATTAGTTAATGCTAACCGCAATTATATTAACACAGCCGCCAGTACCTGTCAAGCGGTTTCTGCATTGCAGGAAGCTTTCCCGCCCCTGCCCGGCAATCCGCTGCCGAAATTTCCCTTATTTCGCCACACCCCAGGCATAATCTGACAGCGTTCCGGCGGCAATCGTCTGGCCGGACGCATTGTTGTAGATGGGCAGCACCCAATAATATATCACACCGCTCTTTCCGCTATCCGTATAGGAGGTACCGGTAACAGTCACGCGCGGGTTAAACGCCGCCTTCGGGGAACCTGTCCTGGAAAGGATCACATAGGCATTCGCGCCGGGCTCGGCATCCCAGGAAAGAGTCACCTGCCCCGCTCCCGACCGGGTTTTCAGGCCGGTTACGGAATCCATATATCTTCCAAGCGCCCAGGTATAATCGCTCAGGTCTCCGATAATGGTCTTTCCATCCTTACGGATATAGGGGATAACCCAATAGTAATTGAAATCATCCGGATTTGCCTCCGCATCCATGTAGACTGTGTTTGCCGTATATCCGATCTGTTTCCCGTTGCGAAGGATCAGATATCCGTCGGGATACGCTCCGGACAGCAGAGCCCAGCAAAGCTTGACCTTTCCCATGCCGTAGGCATCCGCCATCAGGTACCTGACCTCCAGCCCGGGAATGAACGTGCCGCCGCCCTTTTCACAGGTCAGAATGATGCGTTCAATTATTTTACCGTTAAAAGTATCGATTTTGATTGTATCCCATGACTTCCGGCTCCCACCATAGCGAACCTCCGGCATATCCGGATTATTCGGAAGCGCGCCGTCGCCGATCTCCCTGAGGCTCTCCGGGAGCGTGACGGAGGTAAGGCTTGTGCAGCCCTCAAAGGCATAGCCGCTGATAGTTTTTACACCTTCCGGAATGACGATATTTTCCAGAGACGTGCAGCCCGCAAACGCATAAGCCTGAATCTCGGCCACCGTGCCCGGGATGGTGACAGACTTCAGCTTTTTGTACCCCATAAAGAGAAAGCTGGTGATTTCAGTTGCTCCCGGTTCAATGATAACAGTTGTGAGATTCGTCGGATCCCAGAAATGATCAAACTTGGCTGCAGCCATCCTTCCATTTCCGGACAGGTTGAGTACGGTTCCGCTCTCATTGATTTTCCAGCTAAGGTCACCGCAGATTCCGCTCCTTTACTTGTGGAGGTATTATAGCATACACGGTATTCCGTTTTGTAAAACAAAAGTTGCACAGTATACGGGGCAGCCACAGGCAGGACTCCTTCAGAATCCGCTGCTGATGATTGCGGTATTCATGCTTTTATGGTAAGATATGGTTACTGTTCAGAGCCAGGCGCAACGCTGCGGAGAATCATCGATTCCGCTGGCGGAAATCCACGATTCTCTGCAGCGTTGCATCTGGCGGGCACGCCACAACTCCAGACATGGTATCTTTTTGCCATTTCTGGAGTCCGGATCTGAACAGTTACAAAACGTAACCTGTGCGTAAACCTTGCCGCTGTGTTGAAAACGGAGGATTGTAACGATGAAGAAACTGATTTATGCGCTGATTCTTTTTTGCCTGGGCTGCTGGGCAGGCATCCATAGAAACGTCATCAAAGCGTGGCTGACCGGGTCTGAAATGCCCAAGGCACCCGCTTCCCATTTCTGGGTAAAGAGATGAGCGCCCGGGTCATATCCCTCGTGATCGGCTATCTCTTCGGCTGCTTTCTCACGGCGGAGCTGGTATCCCGGAAATATGCGGGAAAAGGTGCCGCAGAGATAGGCGATACGGGGAATCCGGGCATGGCAAACATCATGGCGCATCTTGGTTTTATTCCGGGTATCATTACGCTTTGCGGCGATCTGCTGAAGGTAATCCTCGCAGGTCTGATCTGTTACGGGATATTCCGTGAAAGCGGATGGATCGTGGTTTTGTATGCGGGCCTGGGGTGCACACTGGGCCATCTCTTCCCCTTCTGGAGGCGTTTCCGCGGGGGAAAGGGTGTGGCGACAATCTCCATAACGATAGCCCTCTATGCATTCCTTCCCGGCCTGGCCGCGAACATTGCCGGCATGCTGGTGGTATTTGCGACAAAATATCTGTGCATCGGCGGACCTGTAATCCCCCTGAGTTTTCTGGTTTTGATGCTCCTCCGGGGAGATGTCGAGGCGGCTGTCATTGCCGGGATATTATCGGTTTTCTCTTTCCTTGCCCACAGCAGGTCCATCCTTGATATCCGCACGGGAAAGACGGCAAAAAACGATGTTCTCGGGGCGATCAGGAAAAAATTGCAAGGCCGCGGGCGGTCATAAGCGGCCCGACGCGGGATTTGATTCCCTGTGAATCGCAGTTCAGCCCGAAAGCACTACCGTGCGGTAACCATGACCGATATGCTGGAGGAAGGTTTGGAAAATATCCGAAGTCTTCACACGGATGCTTGAGGTATTCACACACGGGTGGCAGCCGAAGTATTCTGCCTTCAGCACATCCTCATCCACCAGAAGCTTTACCTTCCCCTCCACATCATTCATGAGGCCCAGTACGCTTACAGAACCCGGTTCCAGATTCAGCAGCGATTTCAGATACTCCTCCGGCGCAAATGAGAGGCGGGAGCTCTGAATCTGTCCCGAGATCTCCTTCGTGAGGAATTTCTTGTCATCCCGGATCATCAGAAGATAGAAATCTGTTTTCTGGCGGTTGCACAGAAACAGGTTCTTGCAGATGACCGCCGGATACAGAACCGCGTCGATCGCCTGGCAGGCCTCCATGGTAAACGCGGCTTCATGATCTACCCGTTCAAACGAAATACCAAGCCTGTCAAGCAAATCATATGTTTTCAGTTCCCTGGCGTCACGGCCTTCCGATTGCGAAGGCCTCCCCCTGTGCAGCTGCAGTTCCATGGCGGATCACTCCTTCCCGTGTGGGCAATGTTGTATTTTCATGCGGCTTTTATCTTATCATAAATACATGTGGACTGCAATCATCGTGAAATGATCAGGGGAAAAACCTTGTTCAGGTCAATTGCATCCTGTTTACACCGCCCTCTCCTTTCCCTCAATCTTCTCAAGCTCATGCTTCAGTTCCGCCACGCTCCGATGCCCGTAAACGCCGTTTGTCACATCTCCTTTCAGACTATGCCCCAGCATCCGGGGATTTTTTTGTACAGGAACCCGGCAGGCGTGGAAGCCGCTCGCGAGCTTCCACATCTGCCGGGTGTAGGACATGAGCAGCCGGAGGCTGCGAATGTCCGCCTGCGGAATCGGGTGGGCGGATGGTTTCTCCGCCCATCCGATCTCAGAAGACATCAAAGTCATGCTGGTTTGCTTCCCTTATCTCCTGTGGGTTTTTTATTGAAGAAAAATGTCGAAATCTTCAAAATAATACCTCGAGGGTAGTGGGATGCAATCCTACTACCCTGGTCTTGTTTTTAACAAATATCCCCAAGCACGCGACACAAAACGCGTACAAAACCAATCAATTTCCTACAATATGTGCATATAAAATGCTTATTTTTGACAATAGTTCTCCTGATTGTTATAATGATGTCACTCACTTTACGTTGTGCACTGTCTTTATTACATTCAGGAGGTGTTCCCATGCAGACAAAATTGCAGAAGCTTTTCCCACTGATCCGCTCCCGTCAGGAAGTGCTTGCGGAAATTAACAGCTCTTCCGAGCTGAAAGCAAAATATGACAGCTGGCAAACTCCCGAACAGCAGGAGTTCCTGGATTTCTGTACCGGCGTACGAGGCATTAAGCTTCTTTATAATGGATTCGCCCGTGAGATTCTGAACCCTGAAGTGCACCCTGACCGCTTGGAGAGTATTCTGAAAGGACTCCTGGGTAAACCGGTAAGAATCTGCTCTGTTC
>CAMOSC010000111.1 GCA_946624325.1 uncultured Clostridia bacterium | reverse complement strand
CGCAGGAACCCGGCAGGCGTGGAAGCCGCTTGCGGGCTTCCACATCTGCCGGGTGTAGGACATGAGCAGCCAGAGGCTGCGAATGTCCGCCTGCGGAATCGGGTAGGCGGATGTTTTTTCCGCCCGTTCGATTGCACGCTGCAACTGTGCAGATGGTCCTTTCAGCCATTTCCGGTGTCAGTCCCGAACAGATCTTTTATACTTCAGGATCTTCTGATCCGGAAATAGGTATGATACGGGATGCCGTGCGCCAGGTACATGGGGATCAGCTTCAGATCTTCGTAATACAGGACGGGATGACCGTCTTCGTTCGAAATATCGAAGGCGTCCGAAAGATTCTCCGGCAGGTTGAGCGTAATCCATTCCGTAGAAGGATGCATGGCAGCCATTACAAGGGGGCCGTACAGAATGCTTGCGGCTTCCAGGCCATCCTTTTTATCGGGCGTGGTACACAGATGCAGTGTAAAGGGAAGATGGACACGGATCCGGTCGCCGGGAAGAAAATCTCCGGAGAGTTCCATATACCGGCCTTTCCGGCAGATGCAGACGCGTTCTCCGGGTATTTCGCTTTCCAAGCTGAATGAAGCGTCGCACCAGTTGGGAATGCGAAGCATGAGCCGCCCCCCGAAGGCGGCATGAAACGCTATATGCGCCAGTTCTGACGGGAGACAGCTGTCCATGGAGAGCAGAAGCTCCCCGGAAACGGAAGATCCGGCCGATGCAGACGCCAGGGGGCGTATCTGTGCGGGGATTTTGGGGTTCATGGGCGCTTTTCCGGAGCTATTTCCGGATTCCGGAGCTGCCTCTGCTCCCTGCTTTCTGCCGGAAAGACTGCCGGATGGCTGTAAGGAAACCGGATCCTGTGCCGTGTTATAGTAATTGCTTCCAATATACAGGTTCACATAAATCGTATTTCCGGTCCGGAAATAGATGTTTTCCGCATATTTGACATGGTTTTCCATCCCGGTTCCGTGACAGCAGGTGAAATCGTTATAATCGCTGCTGTATTCGCGTACGGCACCCGGACCTATGGGCAGCATGTAGGTGACGCCGTTATGCCTGGAGGGCGTTACTTCCGGTGTCTGGGATGCGGCGATCTGGTTTAGAAGCGTGCGCTCATAGTAATCCATATAAGCCGCCTCCTCCGGCTCATGCCGGAAGAGACCGGCGGTGAGCTTCAGAAGGTTATAGGCGGCGCAGGTTTCACAGTTGCGGTCGGATTCAATATTGCCCGCCAGTACATCCGGCTCGCGGAAGATTTCTCCCCGGCCGACGCCGCCGATCGAATAGGCATAGTGGTTGACCGCAAGCTTCCAGAAATTGCGTGCGATTGTATAATAGCGCTCGTCAGAGCCGGCATCGAAACAGGCAAGGGCTCCGATCATCTGAGGGATATGCTGATTGGCATGAATGCCGCTTATGGTATCCAGGCCCTTTGCCAGCCCGTCAAAAACGCCCGGGTTGTCAAAAAGGTGCGCGGCCTTCAGATAGTCGTTCTTCCCGGTGATGGCAGCAAGCAGCGCAAGGGATTCATTGATACCTCCGTATTCTCCGGCTATGTACATGCTCCACATCTTCGCACGCTGCTCTGCGGTTGTGACTGCAAAGAGTCTGCGGCAAACCCAGTCGGCGGCTGAACAGGCTGTTTCCAGAGCTTCGGGAATCCCGCAGAAGCACCACACATCGATAAGACCGGCAAGGAGCTTGTGCAGCGTATAGTAAGGCGCCCAGATGGTTGCATAGGGCGTATACTGCTCCAGCAGCGCAAACTGATCCGGCGAATAAGCGCTGAGGTATCCCTCTCCCCAGGTGGCGGGATCACGGCTCCAGGCGGTCTGTGCTGCCTGACCCGGCGTACAGGAGGTCACAAAGCCGGCAGGATCCCCGTGGCACAGGAGCTGGAGCTTCCTGAGCTCTGAAACAAGATACGCCGCTTTCTTTTTCAGACGGATGTTTCCGGAGGCCCTGAAGGCCTGCGCCAGGGCGCTTAAGAAGTGCCCGGTGGAGTGCCCGCGAAGCAGGCCCGCGGGCTCTTCCCATCCGCCGAGAGGCTTCGCCCCCCGCGTGTCTGCACCGTAGGCTTTGCGGAAATTGAAGAGCATACGGTCGGGATCCAGCAGCAGAAGATATGCTTCGCAGCGGCCGGCATTCCCGGAGAGGATTCCGGGATCGTCGAGAACGGTTTTGCCGGAAGGACTGCCGGAGGAAAACGCTTTTTCCTGCCGCGAAGCCGTGCCGCATACCTCCGGAACATAAGGCGCGCGCAGGAGAGCGCGCGGCCTGGGGGAGATGGGAAATGCTTCCCCTCCCTGCTTTTCCGGTATTTCGCCGCAGCCTTCTTTTCCTTCGGGCTTTATGCTGCAGCCTTCATTTCCTTCGGGCTTTATGCTGCAGCCTTCTTTTCCTTGGGGCCTTATGCCGCAGGGTCCGGATTGTTCTTTTACATGCGGCCGGACTGCGGGCAGCAGGCGGAAGGAAAACGCCTTCCTTGCGCAGGCAAGGCCCAGACGGGCGGTTGCCGTGAGTACGGTAGCGCGGGGAGCGCTGCCCGGATGTATGATGCCGTTATCTTCTATAATATAAGGGTCCCGGCTTTCCCAGGTAATAGCGGAACCGTTTTCACCGCCGGCGGGCAGCACGAGATTCTCCAGTACATGCTGCGGCCATGTGAATTCCAGCTTTTCAAGATCTGAAAGGGCCAGGGCTTCGTCTGACGGACGTGCCGGTACCGTAAGCCGGAAATCATAGGAGGCATTTTCGCCCGCATAGCTCATGATGAGACGGAGAGAGATTGCGGCATCCGGTCTGCCGTAAGCCGGGCGAAGGGGAACCAGGAAATTCCCGTCGCGGATAAGCGCGGCGCAGGCATCCTCCGTGATCTGCCATTGGAAGGCGCAGCCATACTGGCCTGAAAGGGGCATTTCAAGCTCCTGTGCGAGCAGGTCCGGGAGAAGGCCGTGTTCCTGCAGAAGCCGGTACTCCAGCTCAAAGCGGGCCTGCGCCGATACGGAAAACAAAGCGGTGAGTTCGTCGTCCGGCAGAGCTAAGCGGTAGACCTGGATGGGCCCGAAGGATGCGGCAAGCGGTTCATCGGCATGCACGCCGTAGCCGAAGCAGCACAGGCCGGCTCCGGAAAGAGCGCCGGCGGCTGCACGGCGGTGCTGAAAAGTGGCGGCAATCCTTCCGTCTATGGTAATGGCGGCGCGGCCCGGGACTTCCGCCGACAGACTCAGGGCAAGGTGGAACCACTGGCCCTTCCGGACGGCAATCCGTGTCCCGTAGCAGCTGGCTTCCTGACTCCTGCCTGCGGTGGTAAAGCTCGGATGAAGGAGGACGGCCTCCGGATCCTCCTCATCGGGATAAGTCAGAAGGGAGAGACAGGCATCGGTCCCGAAAGAAAATACGGCGCCGGGTTCCGCTGTCTCACGGATGCAGACAAAGCAGGAGACGGTGATTCCCAGATCTCCTCCGGCGCTGCCCTCGGGAAGCTGAAGATACCCGCCCCGGGGGCCGCCGGTAAGATACAGGGTTTTCTGCTCTTTCCCGAAAATGGATTCATTCCTGATCGAGGCGCCGCCGTAAGCGTCGTTGCGTATCACGCCTGCAAAGCCATTTCCGGTAAGGTCCGGAACAATGGTACTGTTTACATCTTCAAACTGATAGCTGATCATGGGCTGGCTGTTCATTGTCCGGATTCCTTTCGGTGAAATAGGACTGACTCGCTGCGTCTGTTCGGAGCGGGGCATAAGGGCGGTAAGTGTCCTTCCTTTTTATGACGTTCAGTATAACAAAACACTGCCGGTATTCCAGAAAATAGTATATCATTGCGGGAAGGCTTTGTCGATATAAAATCCATCATAAAAAGATAGATAGAAAAGTACCAGAAAAGAGGAAGAAATTTGTTGAAGTTTTGCAGAAGGCATGATATAATAAGTCCAACAGCTTTTGGAACGATCCTTCTGCCGACGGCAGGAGGTCCACTGAACAAAAGGAGGAAGGAGAATGAGGAAAAAGAGTATTGCAGCGCTTATGCTTGCCACCGCAATGACCATAAGTGCAATGCCCGCCTTAGCCGAAGTCATCACTTCCCAGGACGGAACCATCGCTGATGAGGATCTTGGCTGGGAAAAACCGGATGAGACGGTCACATTCCATGTATATGCCGGTGACGGTGATCCGGAAGAGTTTGCTGCCGATGAAGACGGCGGCAAGGCCTTCATGGATAACTGGCTCCTGGAGCACATGAATGTAGCTTTTGACTGGCAGGTAATGGTCGGTGACATGACCGAGCGCCTGAACCTGATGCTTACCGACGGCAGCTATCCGGAAATCATCACCTGGATGCCGGACGACATGGCGAACAAGTTCATCGCTCAGGGCAAGGCCGTAGACCTTACCCCCTACCTTGAGAAAATGCCGAACCTCACCAGGCGTCTGGGCAACTACCTGAACCTGATGAAGAATGAGGACGGCGATATCTACAAGCTGCCCATCAACTGGGGCTTCAACCCCAACGTAGCCGGCCAGGACTTCGGCGTACGCTATGATTACTGGCTTGAGCTGGGCAAGGAAAAAATGTATGAGACTCCGGCCGAGTGGATCGAGGTTATGAAGGAAATCCTTGCAAACCATCCCACAAATGAAGCCGGACAGACCACCTACGGCTGCACCAGCGACAACCAGGGCAAGAACTTCCTGTACGCCATGCTCGGCGCTTACGGCTTTGTAACCTCCGGCGTGAACGGCTACAAGATCGACGACGACGGCACCTACAAGCACTGGCTGAACACCGAAGACGGTCTGGAGTTCTCCAAGCTCGTCAACCAGATGTTCCGCGAAGGCCTCATCGATCCCGACTTCCAGAGCGTGGACTATGAGACGTACACCTCCAAGGAGACCAACGGCCAGGTGCTCGGCAACGTAGGTACCTGGTGGTATGCGTGGACCGGCGGACATCAGAAGTGGGCGCTTGACGAGGGCGAAAACTACAACAAGGAAAAGAGAATCGCCAACGTAGCCGTACACGGCGACGGCGTAGACTTTGCCGATACCACACTGCTTACCGCAAACTTCATCGGCAGCTACCGCATGATCATTACAGACAAGGCTTCCGAGGAGCAGATCGAGAACATCGTGAAATTCCTTGACTGGGAGGCTTCCGAGATCGGAACCTTTATCCTGGGCTTCGGACCGCCAATGGAAGAGAATGTCTGGAAGATCACCGAGGACGGAACCTGGCTGTTTGACGATGTCATCATGGATGTTGACCGCAAGGAAGACTCCTATCATCCGGTTAAAGACGGCCATGGCGGCCTGAAGTATGACATGGCGATCGCCGGTCAGTGGCTGAGGGACGACGACCTTTCCGATTTCACCCAGATCGATCCGAGAGTAGACCGTGTATCTGTATACGATTACTGGCCGATCAATCCGGAGGACGGCAGCTTTGCGGATGAGGGCATCAATATTTCCTGGGGCGACTATGCAAGCCGCGTGGAAGCGAAGGATACCACCATGTACACCACGGTATTCGATGCCTATGATCCCATCACCGACATCAAGACCAACATCGAAGATGCCGTGACCGCCGGCTGGGCAGAGATTATCACCGCAGACTCCGAGGAAGCATGCGTTGCTGCTTTTGAGACGCTGAGGGATGACTGCAATTCCATGGGTCTTGACGAGCTGACCGCTTACTATGAGGCTTCCTATGAGAAGAACCTGAAGATCTTCAACGGTGAGGAGTAAACGGCATAAAGCCTAACACAATCTGTTCTGCAGATACGTATGCGGGGGAGGCGGGTTTCCGCCTCTCCCTTTCGATATAAACCGGAGGTAAGGTATGGCTTTTGGCAGAAAACACGCGGTGGTTTCGCAGGAGGAAGCAAGCCGCTACGTTAAATATGAAAAAAAGAAAGGGGCTCTGGCAAAATCCTTAAGGACCCAGAAGGAAATCTGGATTATCAGTTTTCTGGCGCTCGCCTGGGTTATCCTGTTCTGCTATGTCCCCATGGCAGGCAACATCATTGCCTTTTATCAGTGGTTTCCGGGCCAGAGCCTGGCGAACAGCAAGTTTGTCGGCCTCGATAACTTTACCAGGTTCTTCAAGCTGCCGGCCTTCAAAACGGTCATGCGCAATACGCTGGTCATCAGCGGACTGAGCCTTACCGTCGGGTTTATGGCCCCGATCATTTTCGCACTGCTGCTGAACGAGATTCAGAACAGACTTTTCAAAAAGGTTGTCCAGACCATTTCCTATCTGCCTTATTTTGTATCCTGGGTGGTTGTCGCCTCCATCATGCTGTTCCTGCTCGGAACGGAAGGCGCGATCAACCAGTTCCTGATGTGGATCGGATTCCTCGACAAGCCCATTAACTACCTGTCCAGGGCCGATATGTTCTGGGGTATCCTGACGACGGCAAATATCTGGAAGGGACTCGGCTGGTCGGCCATTATCTATATCTCCGCGATTACCGGCGTGGACCAGGAACTGTACCAGGCAGGCGCCGTGGACGGCCTGGGCCGTTTCGGAAAGGTCTGGCACATCACGATTCCCGGCATCCTTCCGACGATTGTGGTGCTCTTCATCCTGGGCATCGGCGGCATCCTGAATGCGGGCTTTGAACAGCAGCTGCTGATCGGTACCGCTTCCACTCAGAAGGTGTACGAGGTTATCGATACCTACGTCTATAAATATGGTATTCAGCAGGGCAACTATACCTTTGGTACGGCCGTGGGACTCATGAAATCCATCTTCGGCTTTTTCCTGGTGTGGCTGACCAATTACATTTCCGGCAAGGTGCTGGATCTGAGAATCTTTTAAGGAGGGAGCGCAATGGCATCGAAAAAATCGCATATCAGGCAGAGCCTCGGTTCCAGGATTTTTGACGTGTTCCTGTACCTTTTCATGATCCTGTTCGCTTTTGCCATGGTCTATCCGTTCTGGAACCAGCTGATCATTTCTTTCAATGAGGGCAGCGATACCGTCTACGGCGGTCTGACCTTCTGGCCAAGAAAATTTACAATCGACAACTATACCTACGTGTTCCGCCGTATGAACCTGCCAAAGGGCGTGTTCATGTCCGTCATGCGGGTGGTGGTAGGAACCTTTACCAGTCTGTTCTGCACCAGCATGCTGGCCTATATTGTCTCCATCAAGACTTTTGCCGGCAGGAAATTTATCCGGATCGTCTTTCTGATCACCATGTATTTCGGCGGCGGCATGATCCCGACCTACCTCCTGTTCGTCAACCTTCATCTGACGGAGAGCTTTACCGTTTACTGGCTGCCGGGTCTTATCTCGGCCTACAACATGATCCTGATTTCTTCCTATATGCAGGGTATTCCCGATTCACTGGCGGAATCCGCCCGCATGGACGGCGCTTCCGAGCTGAGAACCTTTTTCAGGATTATTCTTCCGCTCTGCAAGCCCGTGCTCGCGGCACTCGCCATTATGGTAGCGGTAGGCCACTGGAATTCCTGGTTTGACGTATACATTTATAATCCGAGCGGCGATTATGATACGCTGCAGATGTACCTGCGCAAAATCCTCCTGAACGCGGAGGCGGCCCAGAAGCTGCAGAACGACCAGAAGAAATACGAGGCCATGAGGCATCTTACGCCTACCTCCGTGCGCGCTGCCACCACCATGATCGTTACCATTCCCATCGTGATGGTTTACCCGTTCTTCCAGAAGTATTTCATCAGCGGCATCACCATCGGCGCCGTAAAAGGATAACAAACCGGCTGCCGCTTCCGAACAGCTGCGGGAATTTCAGAAAGGACAGACATGAAACCGGAAAAGGACAAAAAGTATTACCTGTGCGACAGTATGTTCTCCGCTCTTGTAAAAAAAGGTATTCTCTGCTCTGTCAGGCATACAAATGACAGCCTTGACACGGAGTATGCGGACGAAAAAAACGGTTTCGGAGCGGTATATCCGGCATACCGTGATGCGGGCGGGGTCCTGCATGAATTCTGCGCAAACGAATGCCCGGATGCTCTGCAGACCGTGCCCGTACGGTCGGAAAACGGGCTTTCCTGCACCTTTGAGGCATCAGACGGGAAACTCGGCGTCGTGAGCGCCTACAGTCTGAAAGACGGCGTCCTGAAAGCGGCAGTTACGGTGAAGAACCGTTCGGAGGAAGAACTGGTGCTGACAGATCTAGGCTTTTTGTTCGGCTGTCATACGGATTTCGGATGGGGGAAAGATGCCTCGCCGAATGTGATCGGTCACAATTATATCGGCGGACATGGTTCCCACACCTCCTGGTACCGGGTGGACGGGAACGGATACTGCCTGATCCTGGCACCGGATGGTGATACCGCCTTCACCTTTTATGACAATTCCCCGTGGATCGACCGGGAGGCGCATAAAAAAGAAGGGGAGGAAGGCCCGTCAAGGGGCATTACCATGCTCTATCCGTTTGCAGCGGTCCGGGGAGAACGGGCATCGGGGAAAGGGGCAAAGCTGCGGATTCCGCAAAAGGAGCTGATCCTTCCTCCGGGGATGGAGGCCGCCTGGCATTTTCGCTATTTCTGGGCCGACTCCATCGAAACCATCGGCTCTGCGCTTACCGGAAACAACCTGGCGCATGTGCTGAGTATTCCCGGCTATACGGTACCGGTGGACCGGGAAGTACGCCTGTGCGTCGAGACTGCCTGCCCGGGCGTGCGGGCAGAGCTTTCCGCAAAAGCCGGGGAGGTGCTTTCTTCGGAATACCTGCCTCCTGCCGGAGAGGGAGGCGTACAGGCAGCCGCAAGAACGCTCTTTACGCTGCGCTTTGAAGCCTTTGGAGAGCAGACGGTTACGCTGTACTGGGATGGCGGAAAACGGTATACGCAGCTGTATTATTTTGTCACGGAGCCGGTGGAGACGCTCTGGAAAAAGCGCGCCGCCTTTATTGCTTCAAAACAGGAAAAGGATCCGGAGAAATGGTATCGGGGACTTTTCTGTGAGTGGAACAACGAAACCGGCGTGCGGCTGAGTCCGGATAATTACGATAAAATCGGCGGGTGGCGCATCTATGAGGTGTCCTGTGACGATCCGGGTCTTTCCAAACCGGCCTTCATATCGTCCAAGCAGGTATTGGATCCGGTGCAGGAGGAAGTATCCGCAATAGACGATTACATCGAATATTTTGTCTGGGGAGGCCTCCAGCAGACCACGGAAGAACCGTATCCGTATGGGATTTACGGCATTCCGGACTGGAAGAAGCTGCGGGATTCCGAGGACCCCGGCGTGCGGGGCAGGCTGCATATCTGGCGCATTTATGATTATTCGCACATAGCCCTGACCTATTACAACATGTACCGGGTCGGCATGGATTATCCGGGAATCAAAACGCGGCTGGCGCCCCTCGAATACCTGGAGCGGGCGTATGGTACGGCCTGCGCCATGTTTACCATCCCCGTGGAGCTGGATGACTGGAACGCAGTCAAAACCGGTCTGTACAATGAGCGGGTTATCCCATGGATTGTGGATGCCCTGCGGGAGAACGGGAAAAGCTTTGAGGCGGAGAAGCTGAATACTTTCTGGATGCGGAAGGTTCATTTCTTTGCGACCGAATGCAAGGACGTCTTCGGATCGGAGTATCCCTTCGATACCACCGGCTTTGAGAGCACCTTTTATCTGGCGGAGGATGCGCTGAAAGCCGCCTCCTATGAGGCGGATGAATCTCCCTTTAACCGGGAGATTCCCTGGGGGAAGGCGGTGGGCTTCATGGAGAAGCAGCATCGCTGCAACCTGGCCTGCAGGGGGTTCCTGGAGCCGGCATATTTCTGGTACGGCAGCGATTACCGCGGAAACAATACGCATTACCTGCTCAGCTATATGTCGCAGATGGGCGGCTGCTCCATCCTGGAGCATGCGCTGTATTATGAGAAGGATCCGTGGGAGATGCTGCGGCTGGGCTACGGGTCGCTCCTTTCCTCCTATGCCCTGATGAATACGGGAAATGCCGAGAGCAATTACGGATACTGGTTCCCGGGCAGAGAACACGACGGCGCGGCAGGAGGCGGTTTTGAATCGCTCTATGAGACGGAGACCTGGCTGAACCAGCCGAATCATGGCGGATCCTGGTACTATTCCTGCGAAATCGATCTTGGCTTTTGCGGCGGTATCCGGGGAGCCTGCAGCATCCTGGCGGAGGATCCCGTTTTCGGATGGATTCTTTACGGCGGCGTACTGCGGGAAGAAAGCGGGGCATTCATGATTCGCTCCGAGGACGGTGCGCGGAGAAAGTTCCATATGCTGAGCGGAAATAAGCGCTTTCATGCGCAGCTGGACCGCGGACATTTCGGAAAGGAAATATCCGCAAAGGTGCTGAAAGACGGCTCCGGCATCACACTTTTCCTGGAGCGGGAGCCTGAGGGGCTTTCAAGAAAGCTGAAGCTGGAAAGCCTGAATATGGGTACCTACCGTGTTGAAGGATATGAAGCCGATGAAAGCGGAGTTATAATTCTCCCCGGGAACGTATCCGAGCTGCATATTCAGTTCGGTCAGTAGCCCGCATGCCCCGCGGCAAAGGGTACTACAGCCGATCAAAACACCGGGGCGCGGATACCATTATGGCCGCGCCAGAGGCG
>CAMOSC010000110.1 GCA_946624325.1 uncultured Clostridia bacterium | reverse complement strand
AGATAAAAGCGGCCGGAGACTGCGAATGTCCGCCCGCGGAAGCAGATGGGCTGATGATTTTCCCGCCTATCGGATTTTACTTCGTTGGGAGTCATGAATGGGGGAATTGCTGAGAACGAGCTGACTGCTTTGGGAATTACTGAAAACAGTTTGGCTGGAATCTTATTGTCGAGTACAGCCTGACTGGTGTTTATTGTTTGTGAACTGTAATACAATATGGTGACCAATTCCTATCCGGCCTGCGGCAGATCTGCCGCAGGCTGTTTTTCGCGCTGCGATCTGTCGACATGGCTCAAAGTAGATAGATCGGGTGGGCGGATGGACGGATGGCTCCGCCATCCGATACGCACCTATTGATTTATTAAGTTTGAGAGATTATAATATAAGAGATACTGTTAGGAGCTGGGATTCCCTTAAAGCAGATCCTGAATATGATGAACCGATGAGTTGAACCGACAAATTGAACCGATGAGGAGGACGAGTAAAGATGAAATATCTTCAGAAGCTCGGGAAGGCACTGATGCTGCCTGTGTCCTGCATGCCGATCTGCGGCCTGCTGATGGGTCTCGGGTACTGCCTGTGTCCGGCGGCCATGCAGGGCGGTGAAATTACGGGAGCCGCCGCTGCTATCGGATATTTTTTGATCCGGGCAGGCGGTGCGCTGATTGACCATATTGCATGGCTCTTCGCCATCGGCGTGGGAATCGGGATGACGAAGGACGGCGACGGTACAGGCGCGCTGGCGGCGCTGGTGTCCTGGCTGACGATTACCACACTGCTTGGCGCGGACACTGTAAAGACGCTCTTTCCCGCGGTGGCAGAGGACAGCGGAAGGCTTCTTGCCTTCTCAAAGATCGACAATCCGTTTATCGGCATTGTTTCGGGTATTATCGGTTCGGTCTGCTATAACCGCTTCCACAAGACAAGGCTGCCGGCCTGGCTTTCCTTTTTCAGCGGAAAGAGGGCCGTGGCGATTGTGGCCGGGGCCTTCTCTATTGCGGTTTCCGGCGTGCTCCTGTTTGTATGGCCGCTTGTTTTTACCGGCCTGACGGCTGTGGGACGCGGGATAGAGCAGCTTGGCGCGGCGGGGGCGGGAATCTATGCATTCCTGAACCGGCTGCTCATTCCCTTCGGACTGCACCATGCGCTCAACAACGTCTTCTGGTTTGACACGATCGGGCTGGGGGATCTGACGCATTTCTGGGCAGGGGAGACCAGCGCGGACGTCAGCTGGTCCCTGGGCATGTATATGTCCGGTTTCTTCCCCTGCATGATGTTCGGCGTTCCGGCGGCGGCGTTTGCCATAGTGCGGAGCGCGAAGCCGGAGCGGAAAAAGGCCGCAGCGGGAATTCTCCTCTCCAGCGCGGTATGCTCCTTTGTCTGCGGTGTGACGGAGCCCTTTGAGTTTTCCTTCATGTTCCTTTCACCGGTTCTGTATGCGGCGTATGCCGCATTGTACGGCCTTATCTCCTTCCTGACGGTCCTTTCCGGGTTCAGGGCAGGCTTCAGCTTTTCGGGCGGAGTAACGGACCTGGTCTTCTCGGCTTCACTGCCTGCGGCGGCAAAGACCTGGATGATCATCCCGTTAGGGGCCCTGGCGGCAGTGCTGTTTTATGCGGTGTTCCGGTTTATGATCATCCGCTGGAAGCTGAAGACACCCGGGCGGGATGATGAAGAGCAGGCTTTCCAGGAAGCGGAAAGCGAAAGCACAGCAGGATATGAAGGCATAGCGGAGCCCGAAAGCATGACAAGATATGAGGGCATAGCGGAGCCTGGAAGCATGACAGAGCCCGGAAGCATGGCGGGGCACGGAAGCAATGGACAATCAGGGAGCACGGCAGATTCCGTAAGCATGACGAAGCCCGGGAGTGCGGCAGGATCCGGAAGCATGATGAAGTGCGGGAGCCCGGCAGATTCCGGAAGTACTGTAAAATCGGGGAGTTCAAAAGAAGGAGTCACAGGGGACAGGAAGTACGCCTCGATGGCGCGGACGATCCTGCGCGGACTGGGAGGAGCCCGGAATCTGCTTTCCGTGGACAACTGTATTACCCGGCTGAGACTGGAGGTGGCGGATCCGGAGAAAGTAAACGATGCCGTGATCCGCTCCTCCGGCGCCCTGGCCGTTATTCACATGGGAAAGAACAGCCTGCAGATCGTCATCGGCACGACCGTGCAGTTTGTTGCCGATGAACTGAAGGTTCTGTACATGCTGGCTCCTTCCGAAAAGATTTCAGCGGAAAGCGGGGCAGACGTGAAAACGGCGCAGACCATGGCCTGGGAAGCAGCAGAGCCAGCGCAGACCGTGGCCCGGGAAGCAGCAGAGCCGGCGCAGACAGAGAGGTTTTCTGTGTCAAAGCCCGAACCGGTAGGCAAAGTACCGGCATCAGAGCCCGAACCGGTAGGCAAAGTACCGGCATCAGAGTCCGAACCGGCAGGCAAAGTACCGGCATCAGAGTCCGAACCGGCAGGCAAAGTACCGGCGTCAGAGTCCGAATCGGCAGATAAAGTACCAGTGTCAGAGTCCGAACATGCAGGCAAAGGCGATACTCTATCTCCCATGCGGGGAGCATCGGAAGCAGAAGGCGGAACCCGTAAGCCTGCCGGCACCATACCGGTACCTGGGAGGCACCGGATGATTACCCGGCAGGACAGGATCTTCTGCGACCTCGGGGACTCCGTGGACGGAGACCGCTTTGAGTGGGAGATTACCGATGAGACCGGTATACATGCCCGGCCTGCCGGCATGATTGCGGGAATCGCAAAGCGCTATGCCTGTGAGATCACAGTGGAAGCCGGTCAAAAAAGCTGTAAGGCCGGCAGCGTTGCGGGGCTCATGAGCCTGGGCGCTGTAAAGGGAACGAGGCTCATCGTCCGGGCGGACGGTCCGGACAGCGAAGAAGCCCTGCGGGAACTGAGACGGTATATGAAGGAGAACCTCTGATGAAGCGATATGAATGCAAAACAGCCCAGAGTGGTTTTGCCGCCGGAAGGGTATATTTGATACGGCACAAAGATACCGGGGAATACCGCAGAACTGACCGGGAAGGCGAGCGGTCAAGGCTGGAAAAAGCAGTGGAAGAGATGAACCGGAAGCTGGAAGCCGAGAAGGAACAGGCGGGGCCTTCCGACGCAGGGCTGATTGAGGCCGAGCTTCTCCTGCTCAATGGAGAGGAATTCCTGGGGGAGGCCGAGCGCAGCCTCCGGGAAGAAAATATAAGCGCTCCCGAGGCTGTAAACCGGGCCGCGGATAAGCTGTGCGGCATGCTTCGGGAGAGCGGCGCGGAATATATCCTGGAGCGCTGCGAGGATGTGCGCGGGCTGGCGGCCGGATTGAACGGGCTGATCATGGAAAATGCACCCGCGGCGCCAAAGGAGCCCTGCATCCTCGCCGGATCACAGCTCAGTCCCGGTGAGCTGATGATGATCGGGACGGACCGCATCCTGGGAATCCTGACAGAGACCGGCTCCGTCACCTCCCATGTCTCGGTTCTGGCCGGGAATCTCGGCGTGCCGTATCTGTACGGACTTGAAGGACTGGACGATAAAGTGCGGGACGGGGACTATCTGATTCTGGACTGGCGTGACGGGAGCGTCAGCGTGAATCCTCCGGAGGAGCTCATTTCGGAGGCAGAGGAGCGGCAGGCTGCAGAGAGAAGAGCACGTGAGGAGGAGAGACGGCGGGCAGCCGCAGCAACCACGAGGACGGCCATCTTCGCCAATATCTCCCGTGCCGAGGAAGCGGACGGCCTGCCGGAGGCCGGGGCTGACGGAATCGGCCTGTTCCGCTCGGAGTTTCTGTTTCTGGACAGAACCGAAGCACCCTCCGAGGAGGAACAGTTCGAGGCCTACAGTCATGCCGCTCGGGCAATGAAGGGTGCTGTCACGGTAATCCGCACGATGGATATCGGATCGGACAAGCAGGCAGCCTGGATGAAGCTGCCGAAGGAAATCAACCCGGCTCTGGGACAGCGGGGCGTCCGGGTGTCCCTGGAGCACCGCGGGCTCTTTCGGACACAGCTCAGGGCGCTGCTCAGGGCCGCTGCCCTCGGCAGTGTCCGGATCATGGTTCCGATGGTGGCGTCGGTCTGGGAGCTGGACGAGGTTCTGGAAGAAATCCGCACTGCGGCCAAAGAGCTGGATGAGAGGGGCGAAGAGTACAGAATACCTGAGACCGGCGTGATGATCGAGACGCCCGCGGCGGTGATGATTGCTCCTGCGCTTGCGGGGAAAGCCCGTTTTTTCAGCATCGGCACCAACGATCTGACCCAGTATACGCTGGCGGTGGACCGGGAAGCACAGGGACTGGAGCGATATATCGATCCGATGCACGATGCCCTGATACAGATGATTAAAATGACTGTGGATGCAGCTCATTCGAAGGGCATCCCCGTCGCCGTCTGCGGCGAGCTCGCGGGAAATCCGCAGGCAGTCGAAAGGCTGATCCGGCTTGGGGTGGATGAGCTCTCCGTATCGCCCGCAAAGCTCTCCGGGGTCCGCAGCCTGGCTGCGGACATTGAAAACAGGCTGGATTCGGAGAAAAAGCAGATAAAGGCGGAAGGGGTGCACGCGCCGGCGGAAGGAGAGCTGATTCCGATGGAAGAGATCCCGGATCCCGTCTTTTCGGGCGGAGTGATGGGGGAATGCGTCGGTATCCTTTCGAAGGACGGGAAAATCTACGCTCCGCTAAACGGCAGGGTGGCGATGGTGGCTGCGACGAAGCACGCGGTATCCTTTCAGGGAGACGGAGAGGAAATCCTGGTGCATGTTGGCCTGGACACCATGAAGCTTGGCGGCGACGGCTTCCGGGTGTACGTCCGGGAGGGAGATATCGTGGAGCAGGGACAGCTGGTAATGGAGGCGGATCAGGATCTGATCCGGGCAAGGGGCTTCAACCCGATGGTTATTGTTGCCCGGCTTGAACAGAACACGTAAAAATGTGGTGCAGCCGCCAAAACAGGGAGACTTTTGTCGTTTGCCAAAAAAGAGAAATCAGAAGGGCGGAGAATTTCCGCCCTTCTGACTGCATTATGGTATTTATTTGCATCTGGTGAGCACGCCGCAATTCCGGAAATAGCGTTCTTTGTCCTTTCCGGGGTCCGGCCTTGAACAGTAACAGGCATTTTTAAGAATCCGGCCCGGAATCATCAGTCCATATAGTTCCCGAAGGATTCATACAGGCGCTTTACCACGTCGTAGGAAAGCTTGCGCCGGCGGTACTCGTCCACAATCCCCTTGTTGTTCATGGAACGGGGCCTGGAGGAGAACCACTCGCGGCTGACACGCACGTCGCAGAACTGCCAGATATACATGCCGCAGCAGCCAGGCTGGGACATGACGGCTGTAATCTGCTTTTCCAGCGTTTCCGCCTGGTACTCCTCGCTCCACTTCGGCTTATAGGGAGCCCTGTAGCCGTAGATGGCTCCGGCGCCGATCTCCGTCACCAGGAAGGGCTTTCCCGCGCCTCCGCCCTCGGTCTGAACCCAGCTGTAAAGGTCCGCCAGGTACTCCTCCACGGGGGCGTCGTGGTACCACTGGGGGTAGATATTGTAGGATACCACCTCCGGCGTGCCGAGGCAGAGATCTGTCTTAAATTTGCAGCTGGAGGAGGAACGGGGTCTGGAGCTGTCCAGGCTTCTGATCAGGGCGTACTGCTTTTCATAGCAGGCCTTTCCGTATACCGTCTCGCTGGCGCACTCGTTGAGAATGCCCCAGATATAGATGCAGGGATGGTTGTAATGTGCCTCGATCATCTCGCGGATCACCTGCTCGGCCTGGGGTTCGAAATTGGGGTTGCGCATCTGCTCCTCGGAAAGTCCCCGGGCATGGTTTTCCTCCCACACGAGGATCCCCTTTTCATCGCAGAGATCCAGGAAGATTTCGTCGTTGGGATAGTGGGAGGTGCGGATGGAGTTTGCACCGAGGTGCAGGACGGTGTCCAGATCCTGGGCAATGGCCTGCCAGGGCAGGGCGCAGCCGTACATGGGATGATCCTCATGGCGGCAGAAGCCCTTGATGCGCAGCGCCCGGCCGTTTAAGCGGATCTGTTTTCCGTCAATCGTTACTTCGCGGAAGCCGAAGCGCTCGATCAGGTCGTCAATGGCTGTCCCTTCCCTGATGAGCTGGGCGGAGGCGAGGTAAAGCGCCGGATGTTCGGGCATCCAGCCGGTAATGTTCTCTCCCGCGAAGGAAAACTCCCCCGTGACTTTAGCCTCCCCGCCCGCGGGAATGGCAACGGCCTGGCAGGTCTGCACCTTTCCGGCCACCTTTACCCGGATATCCGCGGTGCGGTCTGCCGTCCCGGTATTCTCTACGGCCGCTTCAAAGCCGGCGTGCCAGCCGTCCGCCCTGCGGCAGGGCGTTACGTGAATGTACCGGATATAAATGTCCGGAATCTCCTCGACCGAGACGGCCCGGCTGATGCCGCCGTAGGTCATGTAGTCGTTGGGGACATGGAGCGCGCTGGCTTCGGAGAAGCGGTTGTCGGCTATGACGGTGAGCCTGTGGATGCCGCGGGAAAGCCCGGGGATTACCACGGAGAAGGGCGTGAAGGCGTTGTAATGGGATGCAACCTGCTTCCCGTCAAGCAGGACACGCGCGGTGTGGCTGACGCCCTTGAATTCCAGACGGACGGTGCCGCCGGCTTCAAACACGGTTTCATACTGTCCCTCACCGCGGTATTCTGTGAAATCCGGCATGTTCTCCCAGCAGCCTGGAACGGCCGTAAGGAAATGCTTTCCGGCATATTCGCCCTGCAGCGGGGTGAAATCCCAGAGAGAGCCGGAGAGCTCCTTCTGACGGCGGATATGGTGTGTTTCAAAGGTACGGATCATGACTGCGATGGACTCCTTTCTTTTAAGAAACAGAACATAATTCGGGTTTACGCCGGAATAACCGGGTACGGAATACTGGTTCCATGATACACGAAAAATGCCGGAAGATAAAGGGATTTTTATGGCAAATGCCAATAAACATAAATGCATGCTTTTACATGAACGCTCCGAGGGGATGCGTCCGGCATGGAAAAGGAATGAGCTAAAGTGCATAAACGGTCTTGCCGGATCGGACAGGCATAAGTCTATGATGGATAAAATACTGAAAAAAGCCCGTAAAGAAGAAAAACATTATTGACATAAAATCAATGACAGAGTATTATATAAACAGTACTTTTGACCAAAAAACATCAAGAGGAGGGCCTATACCATGAAATCTTTAAAGAAAACCGCAGCAATGCTGGCCGGACTGATGGCAGCATCCACCCTTATGACCGCTGTTCCCGCGCTGGCGGACGATGTTACCATCAAGGTGGCGCTGTGGGATTATTCCAACACCGATTATTACAAAACCATGATCGACGGCTTCAAGGAGGCCAACCCCGGCATCGATGTTGAGGTTGTGGAGTTCTCCGCGGCCGAGTATTCCGACACCATCGTAGTAAAGATGGCAGCCCAGGAGGATTATGACGTTATCTTCATGAAGGGTCTCCCGGAGATGTCCGCCCTGATTGCAGGCGGACACCTGATGGCTCTTGACGACCTGGCTGCCGATTATGACTTTGAGCCCTACGGCGGCACCGAGAAATCCCTTATCGTGGACGAGAAGCTCTACGGACTTCCCTTCCGCAAGGACAACAACCTGATCTTCTACAACAAGGATCTGTTCGACGCGGCAGGCGTTGACTATCCGCAGGACGGCATGACCTTCGACGAGTACGTTGAACTCGCCGAGAAGATGACCAGCGGCGAGGGCTCCTCCAAGGTTTACGGTGCCCATGTCCACACCTGGGGCTCCAACGTTTACCAGTATGCGAGATTCACGGAAGAGTATGTCTACAACGACGTCTCTACCTGGGATTCCCTGATCCCCTTCTATGAGGGCATCCTGAAGCTTCAGGAAGAGGGCTGCATACAGGACTACGGCGCACTGAAGACCGGAAACATCCACTACAGCGGCGTTTTCTACAATCAGCAGGCAGCCATGATGCAGATCGGAACCTGGTACATCAACATGCTCCTTGAGAACGTTCCGAATGAGGACGAGGGCATCGATTCCTTCGACTGGGGCGTCTGCTCCCTGCCGAACGACAAGGGCATCACCACCGAGAACGTGGTGGGCGGCATCACGCCGGTTGCCATCGGCTCTTATAGCAAACATCCGGATGAGGCCTGGAAGTTCCTGACCTACATCACCGGTGCCGAAGGCGCCCAGGTGCTTGCAAAGACCGGTATAGTTCCGGCATGGGCCGGCCAGGAGGTTCTGGACATTTTCGATGGCTTCCATGACGAGCATCCGAATGCTCCGGAAGGTCTTTCCAAGTATATCAGCGGCTCCAACTTTATTGTTGAGCAGCCTATGGATCCCAACGGCAAGGCCATCGCAGCCGTTACCGATGACATGCACAGTGCCATCATGACCGGAAGTGAATCCATTGAGGATGCGCTGAAGGAATATAAGGCTAAGGCGGTTGAGGCCGGTGCTGCCGGAGGAGACGAGGAATAATCCATTCCCGGTCCGTATCAGTATTTACGGTTGCAGAGCCCCGGTGAAAACCGGGGCTCTTTGAAGTCTGCGCAGGCTTTACAGGCCAGCGCAGAGGTGTCTTCAGAGAGGAGACATATTTTGCCCGCGGCTGAAATATTGTCAGGCGTGGATGCAAAACAGTCATCTGCGGCCATTTGGTCAGAGTACAATACTTCGTTCAGGGAGGAGATGTTCAGCCATGGCATCAAACCGGAAACAGAAGCGTCCCGGTGCAAAAATGCACCGCAAGCGTACGCTTACCGCATATATGTTCATAGCGCCAAACCTTATAGGCTACCTGGTGCTTACCTTCGTCCCTATCGTGCTGTCCTTCGTTTACAGCACTTATGAGTGGAATCTCGGCAGCACCAAAATTTTTGTGGGCCTGAAAAACTACATCTATATGTTCACGAAGGATCTGGATTTCGGGCGGGTGGTCTGGAATACCTTTTACTACACCATCGGAACGGTTCCCATCTGCCTGATCCTTTCACTGCTGCTGGCGATCCTTATGAATCAGAAGCTGAAGGGAAAGGTATTCTTCAGGTCTGTGTTCTTCTTCCCCTACGTGGCCTCCCTGGTGGCGGTGGCCGTGGTGTGGATGGCGCTTTTTAACCCGGACAAGGGTCCCGTGAATGAATTTCTGCGGGGCATAGGCATCTCAAACCCGCCCAGATGGGCCGCTTCGGCGGAGTGGGCCATGCCCACCATCATCGGTCTGACCATCTGGAAGCAGGCGGGCTATTACATGGTTGTTTACCTGGCAGCCCTGCAGGGAGTTCCATCCGAGCTCTATGAGGCTGCGAAGATGGACGGCGCAAGCGCCTTCCAGCGTTTTCTGCATGTTACCTGGCCCATGGTGACGCCAACCACCTTCTTTGTCACGATGATGTTAATCATCGGAACATTCAAATCCTATGATATTATGTATGTGACTACCCAGGGCGGCCCGGGCACTGCCACCAAGGTCCTGGCCTACCATATCTACAGGAGGGCTTTTGAGAGCATGGAATACGGCTATGCCAGTGCCCTGTCCGTATTCCTGTTCGCGATCGTGCTCATTATCACATTGATCCAGTTTAAGGGCGAGAAGCGCCTGACCAGCTATCTGTAGGAAGGAGGGATGAAGATGAAAAACAGTACGGAGTTTGTCCATGTCCGCAGAAAACCTTCCGCGGTCATCGGGAGAGTCCTGCTCTATATCCTGATCATCGCGGGCTGCATTATCATGCTGATGCCCTTTGCCTGGATGATTTCCTCCTCCCTGAAGGTGGAGAAGGACGTCTTTACCTATCCCATCCGCTGGATTCCCGCTGAACCGCGGTGGAAGAATTACCAGCTGATCTGGGAGAAGGTGCCGCTGCTTAACGGCTTTAAGAATTCCGCCATTATGACCCTTTCCACCATGGTTCTTCAGATCACCACATCCAGCCTTGCCGCCTACGCTTTTGCCAAACTGGAGTTTAAGGGCAGGAACCTTCTTTTCCTGATCTATGTTACCACCATCGCCATTCCGTGGCAGGTGTACATGGTTCCCCAGTACATTATGATGTCCGGCTGGCATCTGACCGACAGCCTTGGCGGACTGATTCTCATGCATGCCTTTACGGCGTTCGGCGTGTTCATGATGCGCCAGTTCTACATGGGCGTGCCCAATGAGCTGATCGAAGCGGCGCGCATAGACGGCCTGTCTGAGCTGGGCATCTGGATTAAGCTGATGATTCCGCTGTCAAAGCCCGCGGTCGCGACGCTTGCCATTACGGCTTTCATTTTTGAGTGGAATGATTTCATGGGGCCAAGGATTTACCTTTCCTCCATGAGCAAGCAGACTCTGCAGCTGGTGCTGCGCCTGTTCAATACCCAGTATTCCTCCAACTATGCCCAGATGATGGCGGCAGCAACCGTCGCCCTGGTTCCGGTGTTCATCCTGTTTGTATTCCTGCAGCGGTACTTCGTTGAGGGCGTCGCCACCAGCGGGCTGAAGGGGTAAGCGGGGAGGAGCCCGTCGATGTGGCCGTCAGGTCAAAGTACAAAATTTCGTAGGTAATTGCGAAACTCCTTAAAAAGAATCTGAACGGCCATAGAATTGACAGAA
>CAMOSC010000109.1 GCA_946624325.1 uncultured Clostridia bacterium | reverse complement strand
AGGCGACAAGATTTGAACTTGCGACCTCTGCGTCCCGAACGCAGCGCTCTACCAAACTGAGCCACGCCTCGATGGCAGCTTGTAGGAGAATCGAACTCCTGTTTTCGCCGTGAGAGGGCGACGTCTTAACCCCTTGACCAACAAGCCTTAACAAAAAGAATCCTATCACATCTCCCATCAAATGTCAAGCATTTTTTGAGAAGATTCTTTTCGCTCTTTTGCAGTGCGCGGATTGCTTTTCGCATTGCCTGAGAATTATACGATATATTTCATGATATGTCAAGCAAAATTCCATTGAATGAAAAAGAGGAAAATGATACAATGCAGTTTAGTTGCTGTCCGGCCCCGGGGCTTTTGAAAGGGGCTTTTACAGATACAGGAGGCGTTCCTATATGACCACATCTGGAATTATTGCGGAATACAATCCTTTCCACAACGGACATGGTTATCATCTGCGTGAGACCAAGAAACAGACGCAGTCGGATTATACGGTTGTTGTGATGAGCGGCGACTTTGTGCAGCGCGGTATTCCGGCCATGCTGGACAAGTATACCAGGACAAGCATGGCTCTGGCAGGCGGAGCGGACGTTGTCTTTGAACTTCCCTGCATCTACGCCACTTCCAGTGCCGAGCTGTTTTCCGAGGCGGCTGTCGGCTTTTTTCAGCAGACAGGCGTGATTGACATCCTCAGCTTCGGGGCAGAGAACGCATCCCTGGATACCCTTTCCAGGATTGCGCGGATTCTGAATGATGAACCCCAGGGGCTGCGGGCACTCCTTCAGGAAAACCTCCGGGAGGGATACAGCTATCCAAGGGCCGTCTACGCGGCTCTCACGCGCTTTATGCTTGAGGAAAGCAGGCGCACGGGCAGCATCATTGAGGAAGTATACCGCATTTCTTCGCAGCTTGCCCTTCCGAACAATATTCTGGGAATCGAATATCTGAAGGCGCTGATGCGACTCGGCTGCTCTATCCGCCCGTACTGCATGGAGAGAAAGGGAAGCGGATACAATACCACCCTTCTTAAAACCAGCGAATTCGGATCCTCCGGTGCGATACGGCTGGCTTTGGAGTCCGAAAACGGTCTTTCCGTGATCAGACGGCATATCCCGGAAGCCGTCTACGATATTCTCGAAAGCAGTATTGGCAGGATCGGACCCATCGCTGCGGACGATCTCTCCACCCAGCTGAATTACGCGCTGCTCTCAAAGGATGCGCTCACGGACTTCGCGGATATGACCGCCGAACTGGCGGCAAGAATCCGCAATCTGGACGCGAAGCCCCGCCTTTTCAGCGAATGGGCGGATGCGGTCAAAACCAAAAATGTCACGCTGGCTCATGTCAGCAGGGCCCTGCTCCACGTCGCGCTCGGAATCCGCAAGGAGGATATCATACAGGCCCGCTCCTGCGGGATGGTTCCCTATGCCCGGATTCTCGGTTTCCGGGAGAGCGCGGCACCGCTGCTGAAAAAACTAAAGGAAAACAGTGCCGTTCCGGTGATCACCAAAATAGCGGATGCCGGGAAGAGGCTTGGCAGAGATGCGGCAAAAGTACTGGAGCTTGAGCTGCGCGCCCACGAGATTTACAGGCAGATGGTATACGCACGCTACAAGACCGTGATTCCCGATGAATACCGTGCCGAGATCGTCAGGATGTCCTGACCGTCTCCTGTGCATCCGCTATACGCCTGTAAACGCAGAAATAATAGATCAGGTCAAAATAGGTCTGCTCTTCGCTGATATCCGTAAGTGTCCATTCCGTTTCGGGCAGAGCCGGAAAATGCGCATCGGCGCTGTAGCTGTAATCAATCCTTGTGAGATAAACGGTATCCGCCAGAGGGAGAAAAGCCCGAAAAACACTTTCTCCCCCGATGATAAAGATATCTTTGCTGTCATAGCCTTTCAAAAGCTCAAGGGCTTCCTCCAGGGAATGGGCTGTCAGCGCTCCCCGGCAGGAATATGAAGGATTTCTGCTCAGAATAATATTGGTCCTGCCGGAGAGCGGCTGCTTCTGGGGCAGCGTCTCAAGCGTCCTGTGCCCCATGACAACCACCTTCCCGAGCGTCATTTTCCGAAACTGCTGCTGATCCAGCGGGATCGATACCAGCAGGCGTCCGCCCAGACCGATCCCCATATGATTGTCCACAGCTGCAACCAGGTTCATTTTTCCTCCTTCCGAAACGCAGTTTTGTACTTTGACCAAATGGCCACGGATGACTATTTTGCAGCCACGCCTGCAAAAAGCGCGCAGTCGTGGGCAAAATATGTCTCCTCCCGAAACGCAGTTTTATACTTTGACCAAGTGGCTACGGATGACTATATATTGCCCACGGCTGCAGAAAACGCAGCCGCGGGCAATATCTGTCAGTTCTTAAAGCTGTGTACGGGTGCGGGAATACGTCCCTTTCTGGTAATAAAGCGGGAGCAGTCCTTCCGGTTGACGGGCATAATCGGTGCGTATCCGAGGAGACCTCCGAATTGGGCCATCTCGCCTACGCCCTTTCCGATGACCGGGATCAGACGTACGGCGGTGGTTTTCTGGTTGACCATACCGATAGCCGCTTCGTCAGCTATGATGCCTGCAATGGATGTTGGCGCCGTATCACCCGGAACGGCGATCATATCCAGTCCGACGGAGCAGACGCAGGTCATCGCCTCCAGTTTTTCAAGCTTCAGGGTACCCTCGGCGGCGGCTTCGATCATCCCGTGGTCCTCGCTGACGGGGATGAAAGCGCCGCTTAAGCCTCCCACATAGGAGGAAGCCATAATACCGCCCTTTTTCACCTGGTCATTGAGCATGGCCAGAGCAGCCGTGGTACCGGGTGCGCCGACCTGTTCGAGACCTATCTCCTCCAGGATCTCGGCTATGCTGTCTCCCACTGCCGGGGTAGGCGCCAGGGAAAGATCGATAATCCCGAACGGAATGCCGAGCCTCCTGCTGGCCTCCTGTGCGACAAGCTGTCCGGCGCGGGTGATTTTGAAAGCGGTCTTCTTGATCGTTTCGCAAAGCGTCTCAAAATCCGCTCCTCTGGCCTGTTCGATTGCCGTCTTGACAACCCCCGGGCCGCTGACGCCCACATTGATGATGGCATCCGCTTCCGTTACGCCATGGAAAGCGCCGGCCATGAACGGATTGTCGTCAGGAGCGTTGCAGAATACAACCAGCTTCGCGCAGCCGATGGAATCCGCTTCTCTTGTAGCCATCGCGGTTTCATGGACAATCTCTCCCATCAGACGGACGGCATCCATATTGATGCCTGCCTTTGTGGACCCCACATTGACGGAAGCGCAAACGCGGTCTGTGGTTGAAAGCGCAAGCGGTATGGAACGGATCAGCCGTTCGTCCGCATCTGTCATGCCTTTGCAGACCAGCGCGGAGTATCCGCCTATAAAGTTGACGCCCACATTTTTCGCGGCCCTGTCCATAGCCTGGGCGATCTTTGCGAAATCCTCTTCGCTTTTGCAGGCGGAACCGCCCACCAGGGCAATCGGCGTGACACTGATACGCTTATTGACGATGGGGATGCCGTATTCCCGTTCAATATCACAGCCAACCTTTACCAGATGCTCCGCCACGGAGGTAATTCTGTCATAAACCGCAGTGCAAACGCGGGACAGGTCGCTGTCCGCGCAGGAAAGCAGGCTGATTCCCAGCGTAATCGTGCGGACATCGAGCTTTTCGCGGCTGATCATATGGTTGGTTTCGTTTACTTCCATGATGTTAATCATATCAACTTCTCCCCGGAATCAGATCCGATGCATCTTGGTGAATATTTCTTCCTTCTGGCAGTGGATCTCCACCCCGATTTCTTTTCCAAGCGCTTCCAGTTCGGCCACACAGTCCGCAAAAGCCGTTTCCATGCAGGACAGATCAACGACCATCATCATGTTAAAATATCCCTGTACAATTGTCTGGGAAATGTCAAGGATATTGATGTTTCTTCCGGCAAGGTAGGTGCAGACCTTTGCGATAATCCCGACCGTATCCTTTCCGACCACTGTAATAATAGCTTTTGCCATTTTTCGCTCCTTTTGTATCTGCGCATTTATTCGCCGAGGTTTATCACCTCGGACATGCTGTCCCGATGCGCGGTGGTAATGGGGAAATCCTGCGCGTGATAAGGGCAGTTTCCGGTTTCAATCTCCGTACATACTGTCTCCCGCGCAAGTTCCTCGAAGTTGTTGTCCTTGCTGATATGCCCCAGGAATACATGACGCATTCCCTCATGCAGGATCTCATTCAGAAGACGCCCGGCGCTTTCATTTGAGAGATGGCCCCGGGCTCCGAGAATTCTGCGCTTGAGCGGAAATGGGTACGGACCGGCTTCCAGCATCCGGATATCATGGTTGCTTTCAAGCAGCAGCACATCCAGCCCGATGAGGTTCTGAATGGTATATTCGCTGTATATGCCGAGATCCGTTGCAACCGCAGCGCTGTATTTTCCGTCCGAAACCCTGTACCCTACCGGGTCCACTGCATCATGGCTGTTGGAAAATGGCCGGACCAGAAAGTCTCCTACCGCAATCTCCCCGTCCGGCAGCACCGGCCTGAAAAGCTCCGCATCGAGTTCTCCCTTTGAATCCATGTGTTTGAGCACTTCAATGGTCTTTGAAGTGGCATATACGGGGACATGATGTTTTTTACAGAAAACCTTCAGCCCCTGGATATGGTCCGTATGCTCATGCGTGATCAGGACGGCCGAAAGCTCATCGCCCCTGACACCGAGGCTTTTCAGGTTTTCATCAATGCGCCTGCAGGAAATACCGGCATCAATCAGCAGATGCGTGTGATCGGTGCCGATATAGGTACAGTTTCCGCTGCTCCCGCTGGCAAGACTGGCAAATCTCATATGTTTCCTCTGTACAGTAATTTATGACCCGCCCCAATATGAGCTTGAAGTGGGGAGGGGTTCACGAAATGCGAATATTCGCGAAGGCAGCGAGCCGGGCGAAAGCGCATGCACTTTCATCCGGCGACTTTCCGCGAGCCGACGTGAAACATCGGTATCTCGCCGGATTGTGGGGCGCTTTTTGCGGAACAATCCGGGGGATCACTTTTGACGGGTAAATCATTTATGGCAAACGACAAAATTCTTTTTGTTCCGAACGGGACAGGGCCTGCTTTGAACACGGCCCTGCCAGTAACATCGCAGCCTGCCGGTTTTATCTGCTGAGGATAAATAGCATGTAACTGTTCAGAGCCAGACTCCAGAAATGGCAGAAAGATGCCATTTCCGGAGTTGTGGCGTGCTCGCCAGATGCAAACCCGTGTGAAATCACAGATTTCAGCCAGCTGAATCCATGATTTCTCACGGATTTGCGCCTGGCTCTGAACAGTTACAAATCCGCTTCAGTTTCCGCGCCACCTGTCTTTCGACATCCTCCCGGGTACCGCTGTTCAGGATGACTGTATCGGCTTCCTGCCGGAACGCCTTGTCTGTCTTCTGCCTCTGCATGATCAGCAGACATTTTTCGCGGCTGTAGCCCCGGTCCTGCATCAGGCGCTCTATCCTGACCTTCCTGGGGGCGTAGACATACCAGACCGTATCACAGAGCTCCAGGAGCCCGCCCTCTGAGAGCAGCGCCGCCTCAAGGGCAATCAGGCTGTGGGAGGAAGACTTCTGCCGTATTTCGTCCAATATGGCATCGCGGATCAGCGGATGGGTGCCGGCATTCAGCCGTGCTGCGTTTTCCGGACTCGAAAAGGCCAGGGCCGCTACGGCCTCCGTATTGAGCGTACCCTGTTCATTCAGAATACCCGTACCGTATTCGGAGACCAGAAAGCGAAAAATCGGGCCGCCGGGTTCCCTGAGACGGTGTCCCACCTCATCCGCGCGGATCAGATATGCGCCGTACTCCTCCTGAAGGACCGACATTACGGTAGACTTTCCGGCACCGACGCCTCCGGTGATTCCCAGTATTGTGCAGTCCCGCTGTTTATTTGGCATCATACCAGCTCGCTCCTTCCGACAGGGATACGTCCAGGGGAACCGATAAATCCGCCGCGGACTGCATCTCTTCCCGGAGAATGGCAGCCGCCTTTTCTTTTTCGGCAACCGGCGTTTCCAGAAGCAGTTCGTCATGAATCTGCAGGACGATCCGTGTTTTGAGACCTTCCCGTGCAAGCCTTCTGCTCACGCGGATCATGGCCAGCTTCATAATATCCGCTGCCGTTCCCTGGATCGGCGAATTCATGGCGACACGTTCGCCAAACTGGCGCTGCATAAAGTTGGCGGATTTCAGCTCGGGAATCGGACGGATGCGGCCGTACATGGTACGGACCGCCTCCTCCTTGCGCCCGGTTTCCACCATGCGGTCCAGATACGCCTTGACTCCGGGATAAGTCTCGAAATACCGCTCAATGTATTCGGTGGCTTCTTTTCTGGAAATGCTCAGATCCTCAGAGAGCCCGAAGGCGCTGATGCCGTATACGATGCCGAAGTTGACAGCCTTCGCATTCCTTCTCTGAAGCGGCGTAACCTCATCCAGTGGAACATGGAAAACCTGGGAAGCCGTAATGGCATGTATATCCCTTGAGGAACGGTAAGCCTGAATCAGGCTCTGATCGCCCGAGAGGTGCGCCAGAATCCGCAGTTCAATCTGGGAGTAGTCGGCATCCAGGAATATACAGCCTTCCGCGGGGACAAAGACCTTCCGGATTTCCCTTCCGAGTTCCATCCGCACGGGAATGTTCTGGAGGTTCGGCTCCGTGCTGCTGATACGACCGGTTGCGGTAACGGTCTGGTTAAAGGTGCCGTGAATTCTGCCGTCTTCGCCGATACAGGCAGCAAGGCCTTCCGCATAAGTGGATTTCAGCTTTGTCAGCTGGCGGTACTGAAGAACTTTATCCGCGATGGGTGTTATCTCCCTGAGACGTTCCAGGACATCGGCGGAGGTGGAATACCCGCTCTTGGTTTTCTTCCCGTATGGCAGCTTCATCTTTTCAAAGAGAATTTCGCCCAGCTGTTTCGGTGAAAGAATGTTGAAGTGCTCCCCTGCCAGAGCATGGATTTCGGCTTCCAGGGCGGCAATGCTTCCCGTCATTTTTTCACCGTACTCCTTCAGGGCTTCCCTCCTGACCAGAATCCCGGTGCGTTCCATCCGGTACAGGTCATAGGCGAGGGCCATCTCGATGTTCAGATAAAGCTCCTCCATACCCATCGCGGCCAGGCGCTCCTCAAGCACGGGCCCGGCAAGGGCTGCCGCGGCAGCGCATCTTCCGCAGTACAGGGGAAACTGTTTCGTCCGGACAGCTTCATTCAGCGGAAGCTTCCCGAACATGCTCTGGTAATCCTGGAAATGCCAGTCCAGGCAGGAAGCGGCAATCTCTTCCACCGGATAAGCCCCGCGCAGCGGGTCGAGAAGATAAGCGGCTATTCCGATATCCCGGAGGTTTGAAGCTTCTTCAAAGCCGCCCGCATGGTAGAAGGCCTTTGCATCCGGGACATATATTTTTCCCGCTTTTTTCTGAAGTCCCCGGACCAGGTCCGATAGAAAACCGGGATTCAGGGCTTCGGATACCGGCAAATGGGCGCATTTACCCTCCGCATAGACCGTGAGGGCTGCCGGATGACTGCGTTCTCCGGAAAACACAACGGAAACGGACGCATTGTCTTTGATTGCATCGAAAAAGCGGACCGCTTCCCCGGCGCTTTCCGTAATCAGCAGGCTGCTCTCATCCCAGACAGTCTGCGGCTGTGCGTCTTCCTCGAAATCGGCCTTCAGGGAATGAAACTCCAGACGGTTTAAAACCTCCCGCCATGCTTCGGGGCGGATGTTTGTCCGCAGGTCTTCCAGCGTGCAGGAAAGCGGGGCATCCCGTCTGATTGTCGCAAGAAGCTCGGACAGCTCCGCGGATTTTTTTCCGACCAGCTCCGTATCGCTTTCCTTTAACAGGTACGGCAGCGGTGAACGTTTCAGCCCGAGGGCTTCCTTCCAGTATTGCTTAAGCTCTTTTTCCCGGGCGGCGTCCGGTGTCCCGACGGCTGCATAGAGCGCTTCTACCGTACCGTATTCGCGGATCAGTTTAACGGCCGTGTCCGGACCTATGCCGGGTACGCCCTTTATATGGTCCGAGCTGTCGCCCATCAATCCTTTGAGGGAATTTATATGGCACGGGGGAACGCCGAATTCCTGCTCCACAAGCTCGGGCGTATAACAGAATACCCTGTCCGGAAGCCCCTCCGCTTCTTTATCAATGCGGTATTTTTTCAGCAATTCTTCGGTCTTCTCTGCCGTAGAATGCATCATCCAGAGATTCGTCCGTTCAGTTACCAGCTGAAGATAATCGTTATCCTTTGTTAGAATGCGGACCGGTATTTCATTCTCAAAGCGGGATGCAGCTGTCCCGCAGAAGTCATCCGCTTCAAATTCCGGATCCATGAACTGCACGAAGCCGAGCTGGTCCAGGATTTCCTCACAGAGTGAAAACTGGGCTGAAAGCGGAGGCATGGTCTCGCTGCGGTTTCCCTTATATTCCGGATACAGCCTTCGGCGGAACGTATCCCGCGTAAGATCCCAGGCCACGGCGATATGGGATGGCTTCTGCTCTTTCAGAATACGTATAAGCGTCCGGAGAAAGCCAAATACCGCATTGGTATATACGCCGCCGGACGTCATCATGATTTTATGATAATATTTTGCCTTTTCTTCTTCGGTTTTTGCATAGAGGATTTCCCTCGGCAGATTTCCGAAAAACTGTGTGGTCAGAAGACTTGAGCCGTCTATCAGAAGCAGCATATCTCCCATACCGCAAACCTCCTAGAATAAAAAGCGAATCTCAATGATCAGAACCGCCGCCAGAAGCACCCATGCGCCGATCAGGGCCGCGTGCCTGAACCGCCTGATAAAAGCCCAGAAAGCGAGTTCACGCCTCGATTCGGAAAGCTGTTCCTCAAACCTGCCTTTCAGGTTCAGGCTTACATTCCGGTCGCGGTCAAGGTTATCCATCGCAGCCATCACCGTGAAATAGATTTCCAGCTCTTCCCTGCAGGAAGCGCAGGACTCGGTATGCTTCAGAAACCGTTCCGTCTCCTCAACTGACAGGGCATGTTCAAGATAGGGATGAATCATCCGTATAGCATCTTTGCATTCCATAGCGCTCGATTACTCTAAAACATTTCCGCGCCCCGCCTGTACTTCCCGGTTAAAAATACCATCCGCGGCGGGGCATGCGGGTTTCTTTGACAACGGACCCCGAAGGGCGGCCATAATGGTATCCGCGCCCCGGCTTTGCTTCCGGCGATGGTACCCTTGACAGCGGGGCATGCGGATTACTCCAGGCAATAACGGATAAAACCGTCCATCTGTTCCTTTTCTTCAAACTTGGCGATATACATCTGGTTTCCCATACCCACGGCAAGAACATCCGGCATGCGGTCGCTCATGGTAATATTCGCGCGATATCGGGAAAGCACCTCGTCATGGCTGTGCGTATAGACGTGGTTATCCCTTCTGCCGATATAGATGCTGTAATAAACATCCTTCCGGACATCAAGAGTACGCCTGTCGAAGGCAATCATATCTGCCCAGATTTTATAGACATCCGTGCTGTTGGCGAAATTCAGCATATCCGGAGTAAAGCCGCCGCTGGGGCGCAGATTGACCTCAAGACCGGCCAGATCCCCTTTTCTGCCAAGGCCCGGGGTATCCTTGTTCAGCCGGAAGAATTCCAGATGAATAAACCGGCTTAAAAGACCGAATGCCTGCGTGCATCTGCGACCTGCCTCCCGGATATCGTCCGGCAGCTGTTTCTCAATATAGTAGTAGACATCGTCACGGTTATTCACGCAGCTCATGATATCAACAGGCGTTACGTTGCCGCTCTCAAAAAGCGCCGTCCCTTTGCTGTTGACTACCGCGTCATAGGAACAGATGGTGCCGTCCACCCAGGGCTCCAGGATAAACAGGATATCTTCAGGCTTATTCCGGAAAAAATACTCAAATTCTTCGGGAGAATTAATCTTCCAGGTGTGATTTGCGCCAACCCCCTGATCAGGCTTGACGATAAACGGGAAGTCAAACCCGGACATGAATGCGGCGCAGTCCTCACGGTTTTCAACCGTACAGCAGGGAACCACCGGTATACCGGCTTTCCTGTAATACTCTTTCATTTTTGATTTGGACTGGAGCTCCGTCATCTGCTTCAGGCTGCAGCCGGTGGTAATATGAAAATCCGTCCGGAGCCGGGCATCCTGCCTGAGCCAGTATTCATTATTGCTTTCCAGCCAGTCAATCTTGCCGTATTTAAAAGTAAAATATGCCACCGCACGCATCATCTGATCATAGTCTTCCATGCTGTCCACGCGGTAATATTCATTGAGCGCATCCTTGAGGGAATAGGAAAGGGAATCGTAGGCGCTGTCTCCGATTCCGAGCACCGTTACGCCGTTGTTTTTGAGCTCACGGCAGAAGCGCCAGTAATTTGTGGGGAACTGCGGCGATATAAAAATAAAATTCATTTTTGCGTACATAGACAGCGGCAAAATACGCTGCTGCTCCTTTCAAATCAATCGTTCGTTACGTTTCCATCGCCCGAGATCGGTATCACTTCGCCCAGGAAGGCGGGCTTCACCCCGGAGTACACATAGATAAAGTATTTAACGCGTGCCGCGGCTTCACGGAGCACGTACAGG
>CAMOSC010000108.1 GCA_946624325.1 uncultured Clostridia bacterium | reverse complement strand
GGAACTTCCTCTTGACATCGTCCTCGCCGAGCCTTACAAGCTCAAAAGCCTTCAGCATGATTTCCGGATCATGATTTCTCACGGCTCCGGAGGAAAGCTCAACGCCGTTGCAGACCAGGTCGTACTGATCCGCCATGATGCTTAAGGGATCCAGCTCTCCGCGTTCTGCGGCCAGCAGCGGTTCAATACCGCCGGAAGGCATGGAAAACGGATTGTGGCAAAATTCCAGCTCTCCGGACTCCTCGCCGATTTCGTACATCGGGAAATCCACGATCCAACAGAAAGCGTACTGCTCTTTATCCATATGGCCGGGAATTGCAGCGCCGAACAGCTTTACGATAACGCCGGCTGTTTTCTGGGCGGCCGACAGCTTCCCGGAAGAAAGCACGACCAGGTCCCCGCTCTTTAAGCTGAGTCTGGCGATTGTTTCCTGCATGACGGGATTGACAAATTTGGCGATGCCGCCGACGGCAGCCAGGTTTTCATCGACACGGAACCAGTATGCCTTCTGGCCTGCCTGTACCTCGACATCCGTGCACAGTTTGTCGATGACTTTTCGGCTTTCGCTGCATCCGGATACAACAACGGCTTTGACGGTATTTCCCTCGAAGGGTCCGAATCCGCAGCCGCCGAGCAGCTCCGTGACATCCTCCACAGTAAGGTCAATGCGGAGATCCGGCTTATCCGTTCCGTATTTTTCCATGGACTCCAGATAAGGAATCCGCATGAAGGGAGCGCCCGAAGCACGGTTGTATTTTCCGTATTCGGCAAATACCGGCGGAAGGACCTCCTCCAGCACGGCGAACACATCTTCCTTGCCGGCAAAAGCCATCTCCATATCCAGCTGGTAGAATTCACCGGGGCTTCTGTCCCCTCTGGCATCCTCATCGCGGAAGCAGGGGGCAATCTGGAAATAGCGGTCAAAGCCGGCAGTCATGAGGATCTGCTTAAACTGCTGCGGTGCCTGGGGAAGGGCATAAAATTTCCCGGGATGCTTTCTGGCCGGAACCAGGTAATCCCGCGCGCCTTCCGGCGACGAAGCTGTGAGGATCGGCGTGGTGATCTCCATGAAGCCCTGCGCGATCATGGCAGCCCGGAGAGCCGCGATGACATTGCTTCGAAGGATGATATTCTTCTTTACCGCCGGATTTCTCAGATCCAGATAGCGGTACTTCAGGCGGACGGCCTCATCCGCTTCCCGGGAGCGGTTAATCTCAAAAGGAAGTTCGTTGTACCGGCAGCGCCCAAGCACTTCGATTTTTTCGGGAACCACTTCAATATCGCCGGTTGCCTGTTTCGGATTCTTGGAGCTTCTTTCCCGGACAATTCCGGTAACCGAGATGGTGGATTCCTTGTTGATGGCTTTTGCTGTCTTAACCATCTCTTCATCTTCGGCAACGATCTGTGTTGTTCCGTAAAAATCGCGAAGCACAAGAAAGCCAAGGCTTCCTCCCACCTCGCGGAAATTTTCCAGCCAGCCCACAAGCGTCACTGCTTTTCCGGCATCTGCCAGGCGCAGCTCACCGCAGGTATGCGTACGCGACTGTGTCATATCGGTCTCCTCTTTTCGTATTCGTAACAGTTTTCCTTAAACCGTTTTTCGCCGGAAACGGCGAAAAACAGCTTATTTTTGTTTCAGTTCCTCCCGGAAAAACTCCCGGATGGCCGCGTATCCTTCGGCGGCAAGCTGTTCCTTCTGGAATTTCCTGTTTTTATTCATCCAGGAAACCAGGACCGTTTTCCCGAGCGCTCTCTGTTCCATGGCTTCCTTCAGTACACCGCCCAGGACAGAGGCGTCTATGCCTTTTTCAACCAGGAAGGCTTCCTTCTCGGAATTCCCCGGTACCTTAAAATGCTCCTCCAGAAGAATTGTGACAATGCGCTCAAAGCCGATCGAAAAACCGCAGGCGGGGGTATCGGTCCCCGTGAAACGGCCCACCATCTTATCGTAACGGCCGCCTCCCGCAACGGAGCCCGGGAATCCGTCTACGCCGATTTCAAAGATCGTTCCGGTATAGTAGGACATTCCGCGAACCAGTGTCGGATCAAAAAGAAGCCTGAAATTCAGATCCGCCGTTGAACGCACGGCGCCGCAGATGGCCTGCAGGTTTTTTGCGGTTCCCGCCTCCAGGCTTTCCCCGAGTGTCCCGGCCAGCCATGCGATGGGGTCGTCATTCTTTTCGATTCCCTCAAAAAGAGACAGATAGCGGTCAACGCATTCCTTCTCAAACCCTGCTTCCAGAAGCTCCCGGGCAACACCGTCGCGCCCGATTTTATCCATCTTATCCAGGATGATAAAGACTTCATCCAGCGAATCCTCGGGAAATCCGCTGTACATGGCCATTCCCTTCAGAATCCGCCGGTCATTGATATGCAGCGTGTATCCTTTGAACCCGATCTTCGCAAGCAGGGTGGTCGTCGCAAGGATCAATTCTATTTCCGCCAGGTTCGTGGAATCCCCCAGAATATCGATATCACACTGATAAAACTGACGGAAACGCCCTTTCTGCGGCCGGTCGGCACGCCAAACCGGGCCGATCTGAAGGGCCTTAAAGGGCTTTGGAAGGACGGCCGCATTGTTCGCATAAAAACGGGAGAGCGGAACCGTCAGGTCATAACGCATTCCGGCATCGACCAGGTCGGACTCCGAAGCCGCTTCTTCAAGCTTCAGTTTCTCCCCTCTTTTCAGGATTTTAAATATCAGCTTTTCGTTATCTCCGCCCTGCTTGCTGCTCAGATTGGCAATATTCTCCATGCAGGGCGTTTCAATCGGTGTAAAGCCAAAGCCCTTATAGGTTTCCTTGATGAGCCCGATCACGTAGTCTCTGATCTGCATCTCCTCCGGCAGAATGTCTTTCATTCCGGTGACCGGCTTTTTGACCAGTGTCATGAAATGTACCTCCAAATATCAGCTCCATGTACCTCGGTACACAAAGCGGCGTAAAAAACACCGCGGGACGAACATGCGCAGAACAAACGCGCACGCTATATTTTCATTTCTAATTGCCAAACAGTTTTCTCTTCCGGTCAATCATTTCATCGATCCTGGCCAGATAACTGTCTATATCCTTCACATTTTCGCAGCGCTCAATGCGGTCGCCCCAGACGCCCTTGGTTACCGCGCCGGCCCCGAGCGCAACGATCGGCTGGACCTCCTCCATGATGAGGATATTGTACAGTCCTTCTTTCCCCGAAGCGGCATAGCCGACGTTTTCAAGATTGCCCGTCATGTTCTTCTGACGATACAGATAATAGGGATGAAGATTCATCCGGTCCGCATACTTTGCGGTGAGGTCCATCAGTTCAAGGGAATTGAAGCTGGTGCTGTCCTCAAATTCTTCCCGGTTCAGATTCAGCCGAGCCGTCCTCTTTACCGCCAGGGAATGAACCGTCAGGCTGTCCGGCATCAGCTCCAGAATCTGCTTCAGGGTATGCTCCACATCCGCCGCGGTTTCATCCGGCAGGCCGACAATCATATCCATATTGATATTGTCAAACCCCATCCCCCTTGCCAGGCGGAAGGCATCGATGACCTGCTGTACGGAATGCCTGCGGCCGATCCGCCTTAAAGTTTCCTCTTTCATGGTCTGCGGATTAATGCTGATCCGCGAGACGGGATACTGCTTCAGGACGGCCAGCTTTTCAGCCGTTATACTGTCCGGCCTTCCGGCTTCCACGGTCCACTCCCGCAGAAACTCCAGGTCAAAGCGCTCCGTAATCATCGAAAGGAGACGGTTTAACTGCTCCGGGAGCAGCGTTGTAGGAGTTCCCCCGCCAAAATAGATCGTATTAAGCTTCCGGGAAGAAAACGCCTGAGCCGTATAATTCAGTTCCTTTTCCAGACAGTCCAGATATGCGTCAACCTGTCCGGCGTAGCGGCTGATCGGATAGGAAGTAAAGGAGCAGTATGCACAGGTCGTCGGGCAGAACGGGATGCCGAGATAAATACTGTAGCCGCCGTCATAATCAAGACGGTTCAGCAGGCCAAGCTCGCGCCTGGCAATCTCCAGGCTCAGCGCGGTTTTTTCGGGGGAACAGAGCATCTCCTGCTCCATATAGCGTACCGCCTCTTCTTCCGAGGCGCCCTGAGAGAGCATTACACGCGCGATTTTGGTGGGGCGTATCCCCGTGAGTGTGCCCCAGGGAAGCGTATGGCCGCATAAACGGACCAGAAGGCGGTATAAAACCTGCTTGCAGATTGTCCGCACCGTCTTTCGGTCTGCCCCCTCCGGAATCCGCGCCGAATCCGAAAGCCTGAAGTTTTCCTCTTCGCAGGCACTAAGTTCCATGGCTTTTTCGCCGATCAGAACCTTTGCCTTCGGCGCATCGCAGGGAGCGCTTTCCAGTTCGGGGAGAGAGAATACCCTCGTCACCAGAGCGCCCGGGTAAAAAGCCATCAGCAGACTCCGCACATCGTTTTCCAGCTGATCCGAATCCACATAAAAAAAGACTGAACGTCTGATCAAGATTGTCCCCTTTCAGGAAACTGAGGAAACGCCTAAATCAGCGTTTCCTAAAGACCCGCGGCCAAATGCGCACATGATTTCCGGAGCGTATCGTATCTAAGCCATTGGGTTGAAGTGTTTTTCTTCCCCTATGGTTGTCGGCATGTCGTGACCGGGCAAAACCATCGTTTCATCGGGCAGCATAAACAGAACCCCGCGTATGGAGGATCTCAGCACGGCAAAAGATCCGGTCGGAAAATCATACCTTCCGAAGCTGCCCGCAAAGAGGGTGTCTCCGGAAAAAAGCAGGTTTTCCGCCGGAATATAAAAACAGATGCTTCCGCTTGTATGTCCCGGTGTAGCCAGAACGCGTATCGTATATCCGGCAATGGTCAGCTCCTCCCCGTCCCGGAGAAAGCGGTCCGCTTTCACGGTGACGGGCTTTGCGAATCCGTCCGAGAGATTCAGGGCCGGATCCGCGAGGATACTCTCCTCTCCGCTTCCGGCATAGACCGGAACGCCGTATTTATCCCGAAGGGCATCCACCGCAAGTATGTGGTCGAAATGCCCGTGGGTCAGGAGGATCGCCTTCAGCCGGATCCCCTGCCGTTCGATTTCCGCCTCCAGCCGCTGAGGAAGATCCGCGGGATCCACGATGAATCCTTCACCGGTCTCTTCATTCCGGACGAGATAGGCATTGGTGGCGCAGGATCCGAGCACCATGGTTGAAACTTTCATTTTTCTCTCCCCAGTAAACCAAGATATCAGGGCCTGGCATCGGGGCATTATCCCGCGGAACGCTCAATATTCAGTACATCCGGAATGGTTCTCAGCTTGCCGATCAGGGAATTCAGTTCTTCGGCATTCTGTACCTCAAAGGACATATTCATGGTAGCGGTACCGGATTTTCCCTTCTGCGATGAGAGCGATATGATATCAATCTCACGTTCCGTAAAGACCTTTGAGATGTCGACAAGATTGCCCACACGGTTATTGACAACGATGCGGATCTCCGCCAGGAATTTCTCGGAAGCCGGAAGGCTCTCACTCTGCCACTCCGCCGAAATCAGCCTGTTCTTCTCGCTGTCCGGCAGGGACAGGATATTCAGGCAATCCGTGCGGTGAATCGAGATGCCTCTTCCCCGGGTAATGAATCCGATTATTTCGTCCCCGGGAAGCGGCGCGCAGCAGCGCGAGAAGCGAACAGCCACGTCATCGACTCCCTTGACCAGGATGCCGTTCCTGCTTCTGATTTTTTCCGCAGGTTTGTCCTTCGCATCGGCCGCCGCAAGCACGTCCGCATCCGTCAGGTCTTTTTTGATGCTGTCCTTATAGAGGTCTATGAGTTTGTTGACGATCTGCCCTTCCTTCAGACCGCCGTGTCCGACTGCCGCAAGGACGGAATCCCAGTCACGAAAGCCGTATTTCGAGACGACCTTTTTGCGGAATTCCGGCTTGAGGAGCTGGGCCTGATCAAACCCCTTCTGCCTGATGGAATTCAGGACGGCCTCCTTGCCGCGGACAATGTTGTCCTCTTTTAATTCCTGCTTGAACCACTGATTGATTTTATTGCGGGCCTGGGAGCTTTTGACGATATTGAGCCAGTCCCGGCTCGGGCCCCTTGAATTCTGCGAAGTCAGGACCTCAATACGGTCGCCGTTCTGAATGACGTATTCGATGGGGACCAGTCTTCCGTTGACCTTGGCCCCGACCATGCGGTTGCCCACCGCGGAATGTATGCTGTAGGCAAAATCAATGGTATTGGAGCCTGCGGGAAGGTTTTTGACATCTCCGTTCGGCGTGAAGCAGTAAACGCTGTCCGAGAAGAGGTCCAGATCCGTCTTAACCATGCTGACGAACTCTCTGTTGTCATCAACATCCTTCTGCCACTCCAGAATCTGGCGCAGCCAGGACATCTTGACTTCCTCATCGCGCACGGAAGCGTCTCCCGAGCCCCGCTCCTTATATTTCCAGTGGGCCGCGATACCGTATTCCGCCGTCCGGTGCATTTCCCATGTCCGGATCTGGATCTCGAAGGGCTGTCCGTTCCGGGCAATCAGCGTGGTGTGCAGGGACTGGTACATATTCGGCTTCGGCATGGCTATATAATCCTTGAAGCGCGCCGAAATCGGATGATACATCTCATGGATGACGCCCAGCACCGCATAGCAGTCCTTCACCGAATCAACAATGATGCGGACCGCGAAAATATCGTATACCTGATCCAGGGTTTTATTCTGGGTCACCATTTTCTTATAGATGCTGAACAGGTGCTTGACGCGTCCCTTCAGTTCGGCCTTGATACCCGCCGCCTCCAGCTTTACGCTGACTTCGCCGATAATGGCGGATATCATGGATTCCCTTGCCTCCTGGGTGGCATACAGTTTTTCCGTCAGCTCTTTATAGACGTCCGGATGCAGAAGCATAAGGGAAAGATCATCCAGCTCTGTTTTAATTTTAGAAATACCGAGTCTTGAGGCAATGGGCGAGAAAATCTCCAGCGTCTCCCTGGCCTTGCGGATCTGCGTGTCGGGCTTCCAGAACTGGCTGGTACGCATGTTGTGCAGCCGGTCGGCAAGCTTAACGAGGATTACCCGGATGTCCTTTGCCATTGCAAGGAACATCTTGCGCAGGTTTTCCGCCTGGATCTCGATTTTTTCCATATCCCAGTTGATCTGGGTCAGCTTCGTGACTCCGTCCACCAGGAAAGCAATTTCATGTCCGAATTCTTTTTCAAGGTCCGCGAAGGTGGTATCGGTATCTTCAATAACATCATGGAGGAGCCCGGCGGCAATGCTTTCCTTATCCAGCTCAAGCTCTGCGAGGATGATGCCGACGCAGAGGGGATGGATGATATAAGGCTCGCCGGATTTGCGGAACTGCCCTTCATGAGATTTGGCTGCAGTCTGATACGCCCTCTCAATAAGCGACAGATCATCGGAAGGATGATATTTCCTGACGCTTTCGACCAGCTGGCTGTAAAGAACCTCCGGCGGCGTAAAACTTTCCGGGGCTTTCACCGACGGCCTCGGGCGAACCAGTTCTTCACCTGTTGACTGTGACATCCGCACACCTCCTCTCCTGGTATTTATGGAAGGAACCGTTACAAATTATCTTTTCGGTTTACGAAGGATAAGACAAGTACAGTGAAAAGATATCTGTTAACAGTTCCTGAATAAGCGTAACCGTTCAGAGCCGTGCTCCGAATGGCAGAGACAGTCAGATTCTGCCGTAAAGATCCTCCATAAACTGTCTGGCCTGAAGGGCATTCTCCGGCTCCGTATTTTCCAGAAGCACGTGGATATGCGGCTTATGCTGCTTCAGATAAGTCAAAAGCCACGTATAGTCCATGGAACCCATGCCGCAGGGGCAGGTAATCAGCCTGCCGTCCTCAAGCCGGAAATCCTTGGCATGGATGACAGCGATATCCGGTCCCAGGATCTCTGTGAATTCACGGATAATATCCTGATAATCCGCGCAGTTTTCCGGATTCAGCAGATTGACCGGATCGAAAATGATCTGGAGATTCGGGGAATCTATGGCGTCCAGTACCCTGCGGGCACGTTCAGCGCTGGAAACAATATGTCTGCAGACAGGCTCGATACCGACTATCACGCCCATATTCTGCGCGTATTCCACAACTGGGCGCAGATTACGGATGAAAATATCGAGTGCCTCATCCGTCTGGCTGAATTCGTCCGGTTTGTACTCCGTGTTGCAGTTTCCGGTTTCGGTCCCGACCATCCCGGCCCCAAGCAGGCTCGCAAATACAATATGTCTGCGGTAGGTGTCCATGGTATCCTTCAGCTGGACTTCATCCGGGGTCGCCAGATTATGGTAGCATCCGAGCACGGCTACATCCACATGATACCGCGCAAAAACCTCTTTCATATAAAACGCCAGCCCGGGAGTCATGACTTCCTTGGCCGTTGGGAATTCCTTCACGGCCTTCGGAACGGCAAGCTGGCAGCAGTGCATTCCTTCCGCAGCGATTTCGGCCACAAGGCCCTCAAAAGTATCCGCTTTCACATCATGTGCCCTGATTCCGATTCTGAGCATGCGTATCCCTCCTGCATTTCAGCCTGCTGCTGATCAGACAAAATAAAAATGTAAGTGTTCAGAGCCAGGCTCCGGAAATGGCCGAAAATACCCGTTTCAGGAGCAGCGGCGTATCCGCCGCACCCTGCAAATCAGCCGATTTAAGGCACAGATTTGAAGGGGAAAAGCTTTTCGGCGGCGTATCCCTAAAAAGATGCTCAATATTATACTCTCTTTTTCGGGATTCTGCAATAGTTTTGAATCACAATCTGTAAGTTTAGAGCTCCTCTGAATTCATTCACCTGGGGATAATAGGTCAGCGCGATATCAAGCCCGCTGCCGACGCCCCGAAGGGCGGCTTCCACTTCCTGCGGACCGTATTCCTCCCGAAGAAACCCGAGCATTTCTTCCGCATCCCCGAAATAAAGGGCATCCATCAGGCCGCTTCCCGCTTCCGAGACGGAAAGCTTCAGCATGTCCCTGTTTTTTCCGATGCGCGTGATTTTTCGGATGCAGATATGCTGCCCGGCAAAAAGCGGTTTTTCATTGCCCCGCCCAAAAGGCTCCAGGAGCTTCAGCTGTCCGATCAGCCTTTCCGATATATAGGGCAGGGGGAGCGGGGAATCAATCATGACAAGCGGCTGAAGATCCTCGGCGGTCAGCGTACAGGCATCATTCAGGCGTTTCCTCAGTTCCTCCAGATATTCCTTCTTCATAGTAAGACCAGCCGCCATGGCATGACCGCCGAAGCGCTCAAACAGATCCCTGCAGGCAGAAAGTCCGTCAAACATATGATATGCCTCGATGGAACGCCCGGAAGCCTTGATCATGCCCTCCTCCATCGCGTCTGCAAAGACCAGCACGGGACGGCCATAGCGCTCCCTCAGACGTCCCGCGATAATCCCCGAAACGCTCTCATGGCAATTCCCCAGATAAACCAGATAGACGGAATCCGATTTCCAGGCTGCCGTTTCAATAACGGCGCAGGCTTTTTCGACGCCTTCTTTTGTCAGGTCTTTCCTGGCTTCATTCATTTCTTTCAGCTTCATTGCCAGAGGAAGAGCCGCCTCATAGTTTCTGCTCTGCAGCAGTTCAAGGGCACATTGTACCGTATCCAGCCTTCCGGCCGCATTGAAACAGGGACCGAGAATGAAACCGATATGATAGGAATTCAGGTTTTCCGGCTGGATGCCGGTCACATCCATCAGGGCCTTAAGGCCCGGCCGTCCGGTGCGCGCAAGGCGTTTCAGGCCTTCCCGCACCAGGATACGGTTTTCGCCCGTCAGCTCCATAACATCCGCCACGGTAGCTATGGCCGTATAGTCCAGAAACTCCATAACATCCGAAGCAGGTCTTTTATGAAGCCCGTACAGAAGCTGCATCAGCTTGAAAACTACGCCTGTCCCGCAGAGATTTTTGTATGGATACGGACAGTCCTCCTGCCAGGGATCGACTACCGCGTCAGCCTCCGGAAGCATATAGATGCGCTTTCCGTTCTCCTCCCGGTAAGGAATCTCATGGTGGTCCGTGATAATCAGCTGCATCCCAAGGGATTTTGCGAGCGCGGCCGGCTCGAAGGCGGCTATGCCGTTATCGCAGGTCAGAAGCATACCGCAGCCTTCCGCGAGGGCCTGCCGTACGATCCGGTCATTGAGGCCGTAGCCTTCCAGAATCCGGTGCGGCGTATAAATACGGGCTGATCCCCCAAGGGAACGGATACCCTCGTACAGCACCATGGAAGAAAAAATCCCGTCATTGTCAAAATCACTGGCAATCCCGATGCAGACCCCGTTTCTGATGGCCGCGTCGATCAGCCGTGCGGCACGGCATGCATCCTTCATGGTTCCCGGATCATGGAGATCGGAAAGCGTTCCGTTCAGATACAGGTCTATTTCCTCGTTCGTGGTCAGTCCGCGGTTGCGGATCAGCCTCGCGATGAGGGGATCAAGGTTAAAGCGTGCGGCGATCGCGGCAAAATCCGCTCTCTTGGTTTGTACTATCCAGCGTTCTCTCATATTTCACTCCAGCTGCTTCTTGTGCGCATAATCTTAAAAGGCGCCTGAATTCAGGCATCTCCGGCCGGAACGCTTCCCGCCTTGAGCCATGCCGACAGATCACAGCGCGAAAAGCGTGCGCGGCGATTGTCGCGGCGTT
>CAMOSC010000107.1 GCA_946624325.1 uncultured Clostridia bacterium | reverse complement strand
ACGCCCCTTTGGGGGCGTTTATTTTTTTGTACCCGTGTGGTCATTCATCGCTTACAATCAATCCAGCTCCTTGAGACCGGTATACAGCTCGTAATACCGGCCCTTCATGGCCAGCAGGTCGTCATGATCGCCCCGCTCGATAATCTCGCCGTGCTCCAGCACCATGATGGCGTTGGAATTGCGGACGGTGGAGAGGCGGTGGGCAATGACAAAGGTCGTTCGGTTCTTCATCAGGCGGTCCATGCCGTGCTCAATGTGGCGCTCGGTACGGGTATCCACGGAGCTGGTAGCTTCGTCCAGCACCAGGATGGGCGCCTTGCTGATGGCGGCTCTCGCGATGTTTAAGAGCTGGCGCTGGCCCTGGGAGAGGTTCGCGCCGTCGCCCTCGATCATGGTGTTGTACCCGTCGGATAGACGCATGATGAAGGAATGGGCGGAGGCGGTCTTTGCCGCCGCGATCACCTCGTCATCCGTGGCGTCCAGGCGTCCGTAGCGGATGTTCTCCATCACGGTCCCGGTAAACAGGTGGGTATCCTGCAGAACCATGGCGATGTTCTTTCTCAGGAATTCCCGCGGAATTTTACGGATATCAATACCGTCCACGGTGATGCTTCCCTGCTCAATATCGTAGAAGCGGTTTAAGAGGTTTGTAACCGTGGTTTTTCCGGCGCCGGTGGAGCCCACGAAGGCGATTTTCTGGCCGGGCTTCGCATACAGGCTGATGTTCTTCAGCACGGTCTGGCCGGGCACATAGCCGAAGGTGACGTCCTTGAGCACCACGTCGCCGCGGATCTCCTGAATATTGGAGGCCCGGTCCATGTCCTCCGCCTCGGGTTCGGTATCCATCACCTCAAACACACGCTCCGCGCCGGCGAGGGCCGCGAAAATGGTGGCCATCTGCTGGGCGATCATGTTGACGGGCATGGAGAACTGTCTGGAATACTGGGCGAAGACCGTGAGGCCGCCGGGAGTCATGGCGCCGTTGACAAGGAGCACGCCGCCGATCCCCACGGTAACCGCGTAGGAAATATTTCCGGTATTGCCCATGAGCGGGCCCATGACGCTGCCCCAGAAATTGGCCTTGAACTGCTTGTCGCGCATGTCGTCGTTGATCAGGTTGAACTCTTCCTTACAGACGTCCTCATGGTTGAATACCTTCACCACCTTCTGGCCCGTGACGGTTTCCTCCATGTAGCCGTTCACGGCGCCGAGGGCTGCCTGCTGGGCCGCATAGTACTTCCTGGAACGGCCGGCAATGGCGCCGCCGCCCATCAGGAACACCGGAAGGAAGACCACGGTCACAATGGTCAGGATCCAGCTGGTGGTCAGCATGAAGATGAAGGTGCCGACGAGGGTGACAAAACCGGAGATGATGGAGGTCAGCGAGTTGTTGATCATCATGTCGATGTTGTCGATATCGTTGGTAAAGCGGGACATCACCTCACCGGTGGGGTGAGAGTCGAAGTAGCGAACCGGAAGCTTCTGGAGCTTCGTGAACAGGTCGTTTCGGATCTTCTCCACCATGTTCTGGGAGATGGAGAGCATCAGCCGCCCCTGGGTGTAGGAGCTGGCAACGCCGACCAGATAGATGGAGGCTAACAGCACGCAGGCAATCGCAATGTAGGGCATGATGCTGTCCGAGGGATGTCCGGTGGATGCCAGCAGATTCTGGATGATCCGGTCCGCCGCCTTTTCCAGGACGGACATGTGGACATCGGCGTTCGGGGCTACCGCAAGGGTCAGGCGGTCGATGATGGGGGCCATGAAGTAGGAACCCACCAGGGAGGTGACGGTGCTGATGAGCATGCACGCAAGCACGAGGATAAACCGCAGGCCGTAGCCCTTCATGTAGCCCATCAGGCGGGCGATGGTTTTCCTGGCATCCTTGGGCTTTCCCGAGGCGCGGGCAAAACGTCCGCCCGGGCCGCCGCCGGGGCCTCCTCCCAGCTTCCGGGAGGCAGAGCTGTTGTAACGGGCCTGAAGCTCTTTAATTGATCTTGCCATGTTTAAGCACTCTCCTTCATCTGGGAATCGTAGATTTCTCTGTATTCTTCATTGCTCTGCATCAGCTCCTCATGGGTACCGATGCCGGTGATGCGTCCGTCGTTCATGACCACGATCATGTCGGATTCCATGACAGACATGATGCGCTGCGCGATGACGATCTTGGTGGAATCCTGCAGCTCCTCGCGGAAGGCCTTCCGGATCTGCGCCTCCGTGGCGGTATCCACCGCGGAGGTGGAGTCGTCCAGGATCAGGATCTTCGGCTTTTTCAGCAGGGCCCTGGCTATGCAGAGGCGCTGCTTCTGGCCGCCGGAAACATTTGTGCCGCCCTGGTCCAGGATGGTATCGTACTGATCTGCAAAGCTGCTCACGAATTTGTCCGCCTGGGCGTAGGAGGCGGCCTGCCGTACCTCTTCATCCGAGGCTTCCTCATTGCCCCAGCGCAGGTTCTCGGCGATGGAGCCGGAGAAGAGTGTGTTCTTCTGCAGCACCATGCCCACGCCCTCACGCAGGTTCACCAGGGAGTAATCCCTTACGTCGGTGCCGTCGATGAGGATGGCGCCTTCATCGGTATCGTAGAGCCGCGGGATCATGGAGACCAGCGTGGTCTTGCCGCAGCCGGTGGAGCCGATGATGCCCACGGTGGCGCCGGCCGGGATCTTCAGGCTGATGTGGTTGAGCACGCTGTCCTCACTGGTTTTATAATAGCGGAAAACCACGTCCTTAAACTCAATCTCGCCGCGGGTAATGAGCTTGTCCTTCTCCTTCGCGTTATTGTCATTGATATCCGGCACCTCATGCAGCACCTCGAGGATACGCTTCCCGGAAGCCATGGCGCGGGACATGCCCATGAACATGAAGGTGACCATCATGAGGGAGCCCAGGATCTGGGTGACATAGGTGATAAACGCGGAGAGGTCGCCCACCGGCATGTCGCCGCGGATGACAATGGGGCCGCCGAAGAGGATTACTGCGATAATGGTGGCGTTCATGCAGATGGTCATGACCGGCCCCATAAAGATCATGATTTTGATGGCCGATCTGGCGGTATCCTTCAGATCGCGGTTGGCCTTCCCGAACTTTTTGACTTCATAATCCTCACGCACGAAGCTCTTGACCACGCGGACGTTGGTCACGTTTTCCTGCACGGTGGAGTTTAAGGCGTCCACCTTTGTCTGCATGGCCTGGAAGCGCGGAAAACTTTTATAAATCAAAAAGCCGACGGCGCCTAACAGCACCGGGATGCTGACCGCGAAAACCGTTGAGAGGGAGGGGCGAAGCAACAGGGCGCTTATGAGCGCCGCGACCATCATGCCCGGTGCGCGCAGGGTCATGCGCAGCAGCATGCCGATAAAGTTCTGCAGCTGCGTAACGTCGTTCGTAAGGCGTGTGACGAGGGATCCGGTGGAGAATTTGTCGATATTCGCAAACGAGAAGGTCTGGATCTTCGCGTAGACGTCCGAGCGCAGGTCCGCGGCGAAATTGACGGATGCCTTTGTGGCAAAATAGGCGCCGCCCACGCCGCCCGCCATCATGACAACGGCGGTCAGGACCATGAGGGCCATGGTGCCCAGGGAGGTGCCCACCGTGAGGGTGCCGGCGTTCGCGTTGTTGATGATGACCGCGAGCAGCCTCGGCATCACCACCTCGCCGATCACCTCAATGATCATGCAGAGCGGCCCCAATATAAAATACGGAAGATAGGGCCTGACATACTTCATCCAGTTTTTCAAGGCTTTTTTCCTTTCTGATGGCGTGCTCCCTGATGCGGAACGGAAGATACCGGGCAGATATCCGCGGCATTTCTTTCCGAAGGGAGCAGTGAACGGGTACAGTTCTGTATCCGGCCCAAAAGAGTGCCGGGTATTTTCCGAATGTGGCGGTAACACCGGGTGTACAGGCAGCAGAATCATTCATGCGGCAGACCGGGGGTGAATACCGGAAAATCCCGGAATTGCCGGAAACGGCGGACCTGCTTTGAACCTCATGCCGGGGCCGCCGGATATTCACGCGGAGCTTTGTGATGGTTCGGGCTGGCATTCGTGCGTGCAGAAATTGTCCCGGAGAGTGCGCAGCATCCGGAGCAGCTCCCGCTGCTCGGTTTCCGACAGGCTACCCAGCATGTCCGATTCGGTCTCTACCAGGACATCGTGCTCGTGCCGGGCCTTCAGAAGGCCGTCCTCCGTCAGCTCCACGAGGCGTACGCGCCTGTCCTGAGGGTCCCTTAGGGTCCGCACCAGCTCCTTTTCCTTCAGCCTGTCCACAATCCCCACGATGGTAGGCTGCGAGACCTGGAAGATTTTTTCGAGGTCCTTCATCCTGAGCCTGCGGTTTACGGCGTGCTCCAGGGCGATCAGCGTCCCGAGCTGGACGTTTGTCAGCCCGCTTTCCCGGAGGCTGTTGTTGAGCTTTCTTCCAACCGCGTCATGCAGCTGTTTGATCAGCATGCCGCAGGTTTCCTGAAATTCCATAATTCCTCCTGTTCTGATACTGTTTCGGCACCGGCTGTCACATCCGGCGGCCGATGGATATAATAGCATGCTATTGAATATCTGTCAATAGCATGCTATTAAATGTCCGGCGCATATTTCGGGGAATATCCGATTGCCTGTGTGTTCGGATTGATTTATAAAAGGAAGACTATTGCGAGGGGGCACCGGACTTTGTGGCTGAAATCCTTTCCCCTTCAAGTGCTTACAGGGATCAGGTAATCAAGCTTAAAAAATATCATACGGCGGGTGTAAGGGAATACTGGATAATTGATCCGGTTACTGAAACAATTGTAGTCTGGCAGGCCTCCGATCCGCAGCATCTGACACGGCATACATTCGCGGAGAGGATTCCGCTTGAAGTTCTTCCTGGAATGGAGATCAGAATGGACGAGATACTGTGATTCGGAAGGATTGTTGCTCTTTCCTTTCGGCGGATGGTTTTCCCGCCCATCTGATCGTGGAGCAATCTGCTCATTCCTTTCCGGTAAACCGGATATTTTCTGAAGCTTTCGGCTCGGCGGGCCGGAGCAGCTCCAGCTTCACCACGGTATCCGGTCCCGGGGTTCTCTCCGGGAGACGGATCGAAATACCCTTCGCTCCGGTGCTAACCGGAAGCTGCGGGCCGTTTAAGAGCCTGGCGGAGCATATTTCGTTGTTTTCGGGAACGGGCAGGCAAAGACCCGCAAAGGCTGCGGGATCAAGTACATGCAGGTAGACATCCTTTCCCCTGAAGGTGCTGCCGTACACATCATCCACGGGCTCAAAGGGACCGGCCTGCGTGGCGTAGATGCTCTCGCCGTATGTCCGCAGCCATTCACCCACCTCGTGCATGCGCTGCCGGATCTTGGGTGAGATTTTCCCGTTGCGGTCCGGGCCGATGTTGACCAGCCAGTTGCCGCCGCGGCAGACCACATTTACCATCATGCGGATGAGCCAGTCAAAATCGGAAACGGGGTCGTCCGGCATCCAGCCCCACGAATTTCCGGAGCAGACGCACATGTTTTTCTCCCAGGGAACCGGGATGATTTTTCCTTTGATTTCATGGGAGCCCTCGTCGCAGTAGAAATCGCCCTCCCAGCCGGAGCGGGGATTGATGAGGAGCTTCGGGTTGTAGCTCCGCGCCATCTTATTGAGCTTCACCGGCTCCCAGAACCAGGCGCTGGAGGTGTCGCTTCCTTTGTGGGCCAGCCATCCGCCGTCATACCAGAGGATATCCGGGTGATAGCGGGAGATGAGCTCTTCCACCTGGGCATAGCACTGCTTTTTCATGAGCGCCGCGTTCTCCGGAAGGCCTTCCGGGTCAAAGTAGCCCGGGAAGCGCCAGTCCATGGGGGAGTAGTAGAGCCCGGTCCGCAGCCCGGCCTTCCTGCAGGCTTCAGAAAATTCGCCCACAAAGTCCCGGTGCGCTCCGTGCACCATGGAGTTGAAGCCCTCGTAGCTGCCGGGACTGTCCCAGAGGGAAAAGCCGTCGTGGTGCTTTGTGACCATCACGGCGTACCCGGCGCCGAAATCCTTCGCAATTTCGGCCCACTCATCCATGGAAAAATCCTGCGGGATGAATTCATCCGCCAGCGCCTCGTATTCCTCCTTCGGAATCTTCTCGTTGAAGCGGACCCACTCGCCCCGTCCCAATATGGAGTAGAGCCCCCAGTGCACAAACATGCCGATTCTCAGATCCTGCCACCATCTTTTATCCTCTGCAGGCAGGTTCAGCTCTTCACAGCGCACGCCTCCGAGGCTTTTGAAATTGATATTGCTCTTCAACATGGACTGGAGCTCGGCCCCGGTCATTTCACGTACTTTCCTTTCTCCCATACGGTCTCCTCCCTGAACGAAGTTATGTACTTTGAACGAATGAACTGTTTACAAATAACTTTTCACTTTACTTGTTTGATTACAGACTGGACTGCGTTGCCGTCTGATATAAACGCTCCACCGGAGCCTTTGTCAGCATGCTTAGGCAAGCAGCTGCAGCTCTTTCCTCCGACAGCTGTATTCCCGGAGGCGGGGCATGCGGGTTACTGTGACTTTACCACAGGATGCGCATAAAAGCTACAGGAGATTTCGGAGAATTGCATGTGCGGCCGGAAATTCTTCACACGTCAGGGAACAGGCTCCGGAAAGGACTATTTTCTCATTCCCGGAGTCCGGCACTGAACGGCTGCGGGAATCTTGACAGGCCCGAAATATTCAAGTACACTCTATTCGGACTGGTACCGGGATGCCGCCGGGGCAGGAACAGACGCCTGAAAGGCTGCCGTTTCTTTCCGGAGGTGACGGCAGCAGGAACAGCGGAAACCGGAAGGGGAGGACAGAAACCATGTCAGAAGAGAACAAGAAGCAGCAGTCCGTGGAAGAATTCATGAAAAGCTTTGAGGAAAACATGATCAGGCGCATGAAAGAGGAACAGGCGAACAAGGTCCGCAATTACCGGACGCTGAACCGCCTTGCAAAGAAAGGAGCCGTTCTTTTTACCGGTTCCTCCCTCATGGAGATGTTCCCGGTCTGCGAGATGGCGTTAAGCGCCGGAATCACCGAGCCTGTCTACAACCGCGGCATCGGAGGTACAACCACCGATGATTTCCTGCGGGAGATCGACACCGTGCTGACAGACCTGGAGCCCTCGAAGGTCTTCATCAATATCGGAACGAATGATATGACGGACCGCGTATACGGCGACGCCTGGATGGACCACCTGGAGGCCAATTACGGGAAAATCCTGCAGACTGCGCGGGAGAAAATTCCGCAGGCAATGCTCTACTGCATGGCCTATTATCCCACGAACCGGCATCTTCCCTGGCAGGATGAAATGCAGAAGCAGATGGTAAAGGACCGGACATTGGAAAATATCGCCGAATGCAACCGCAGGGTACAGGCTCTGGCTGAGAAATACGGGTATCGGTATATCGATGTCAACGCAGGCCTGACCGATGAGAACGGTGAGCAGAAGCAGGAGTTTGCCATCGACGGCGTGCATATGTACGCAGATGCCTATGAGATTGTCTTCCGGAACCTCCTGCCGTATCTGGCGGAGTGAGGAAACGTACTGTATGCGGCAGGGCAGCGCCGGAAGCGGCTGTACAGCCTTCCGCAGGAACTCCTTAGACGGCCGGGCCGCTGTCGGAAATAACCTGAAATGGCCGCCTGTCACAGCTTTTTCGGCAGCATCAGCGCTCCGGGCAGTACCAGGAGCACCGCAGCCATGGCGGTGACGGTGCCGACCGCCAGCAGAACCCCCACCTGGGCGATGATCTGATTGGTGCAGAAGATGCCCAGCAGCAGCCCCGCAACGGTCATAATGAGCCCCGAAGTCAGGATCGACACGGCGCAGCCGGAGATACTCTCCCGCAGCGCCGTGTTTTTCATGCCATCCGGCAGGGCAGAGGCAGTCACAACGGCGGCGGGCGGGGAGACTTCCGTGAACTGTTGTCCGGATGCCGCAGGCATCTGCAGAACAGCACCAGGCGCGGCGGCTGCGGTGCCCAGCAGACTCCGCAGCTTTTCGCGGTACCGCGTTGTGAGCAGTATGGCATAATCCACGGTAAAGCCCAGCAGGATAGAGCTGACAATCAGCCAGCCTATATAGAACAGGGTGCTGCCCGCCAGGTTCGGCAGCCCCATGCTGATCCATATGCCGCCTTCAATGGTGAGGCTCAGTATGAGCGGCACCGCAAAGGAGCGGAAGGTGAACAGCAGCACCAGGAAAATGGCGCCGAGGGAGATGAGGTTCACCTTCAGGCTGTCGCTCGATATTACGGCCTTCAGATCCCTCGTGGAAACGCTGGCGCCGGCCAGATAATACGAATCTCCGAAGTATGCGGCGGCAATTTCCCGGATGCGGTCGACGGCCGCAAAGGTCTCCTCCGATTCCTCGGGGAGGGAGAGGGTGAGCACGGACCGGCTGTATCCTCCGGAAATCAGCTTTTCCTTCATATGCGGGGGGATGAAAAGCTCCAGGAGGGTTCCCTGTATGGCGGAGGGCCAGGATAATATGGAAGTGATTTCCCCGATTTCCGTCATAAGCGCTTCTTCCATGGCGGCCTGCTCCGCAAGCTCCTCCTCCGGCACAAGCAGCACCATCTGGTTGGAAAGGCCGAACGCCTCTTCGATTTCCGCCCGCTCGCGCATCAGCGAATGGCTGTCCTTATAGCTGTGGGAAGCCCCGAACCAGAAGTCATTCCCGCCCTGCAGCAGGAAAGCGGGAATCAGGGCAGCCAGAAAAAGAAGCAGGAGAGGACGGCGCAGCTTTTCAGACAGGGAGGCAATATGCGCTGCTCGTGTGATCGGTACCCTGTGGGAGGTGCGCCGGATGGCGCTGCCGCAGGAGAGCAGCACGCAGGGCAGCAGGGTAAACGCGCAGACCAGGCTGATGAGGATGCCCTTGGAGAGCACCAGCCCCATATCCAGGCCGATGCGGTAGCGCATGGCGGTCAGCGCCAGGAAGCCGATGACCGTGGTAAGGGCGCTTGAGAGAATTGACGGCCCGGAGTGCAGCATGGCCTGCGACATGGCTTCCTCCTCCGGGAGTCCCTTATCCTGATATTCCCGGTAACGGTGTATCAGGAAAATGAAGTAATCGACGGAGACGCCCATCTGCAGGACGCTGGCGGCGGTATTGGTGACGGCGGAAACCGTGCCGAAGAGCAGGTTGGTGCCGGCGTTGAGCAGTACCGCCGTCATCAGGCAGGCAACAAGCAGGAAGGGCTCAAGCCAGGAGGGAAGGGTCAGGAGCAGGAGGCAGATACCGAAAACCACCACAACGCCGACGACGGTGAAGAGCTCCCTGGCACTGTTTGCCTGGGCGGTTTTTGCGTCCGCAAAGGAGCCTGACACCGCGGTTTCATGACCGGAGGCCGCACGGATTTTCTCCAGTGCGTCAAGCTTTGCCTCATTGTCCATGGTCAGCGTATAAAGCGCATTCCCGTTCCGCCAGGAGGCCTCCCGCATGCTTTCCGGGATCTGAGCCGCGGGGAGGCCGAGGTAATCCGCCATGCTCACAAAGCTGGCGCTCCGCACGCCTTCCATGACGCGGATTTCCTCCTCAAAGGCCAGGGCATCCTCAAAGCTGATGCCCTTCACCATGAGCCGGGCATTGGGAATATCCCCGCCGAAAGCCTCCTCCATTACGCGGAGGGATACGGTGGAGGGAGCGTCTTTGGGCAGATAGGATGCCAGATCGGAATTGACCTTAACACGCATCGCGGCAAAAACGGCGCAGACGGCAGCCAGGAGATAACCAAGCAGCACCAGCTTCCTGTGCCTGAGAACGGATCGGAAAAGAAATTGCATAGAAACACCTCTCTGAAGACACTGTTTCAGACGCCCGGCTTACCGGTGCCCTGCTGAGCACCATTTTCTGTTTCACCGGGTGATATGGCTCAGGCTGCATTCCGCCGGCTGACAGCCTGTCCTGCGGGTAATCCCGTTCATCATAGCATTCTTAACCGGCTGATTCAAGTACATAAAGCTGTTCAGAGCCGGACTCCGGAAATGGCGGAAAACGGCTGTTCTTACGCTGCGGCGTGCCCACAGATCTGCGCCTGGCTCTGAACGGTTATGCACATAAAACGTTCAACCAGGCTCTGCGGTAAATTAAACAAAATCACAGGATATACAGGAGAAAATACTATTGATTTTGCTTGAATGGTTTGGTATAATACTTTTGCAATGCGATGAAACATGGATATTATAGACAAACCAATCCGTTCAATTTTATTCCCGGAGGCATGCATATGGGCAGGAAAAACAGCGGCGGCGCCTATGCCGTAAAGAAAATGCCGTTCAAAAAGGTCATAAAGAAGCACTGGCTGCTTCTTCTGATGCTGCTTCCGGCAGTACTTTATGTGGTGATCTTTTCCTACATTCCCATGACGGGCATTATCATGGCCTTTGAGCGCTACACCTTTGACGGGGGCATATACTTCTCCCAGAAGGTCGGCCTGAAGAATTTCAACGCCCTCAGGCTGTCCAGGAAGCTCGGCATGATCACCCGCAATACGCTTCTGTACAATATCGCCTTCATTTCGGTGGGTGTTGTCTGCGAGATGGGCAGCGCCATCCTCCTGAACGAGCTTCTGAGCAAGCGCTTCAAAAAGGTGGCCCAGTCCTTCATGTTCCTGCCCTATTTCATCAGCTGGGTTGTGGCCGGCGCCATCATGTACAA
>CAMOSC010000106.1 GCA_946624325.1 uncultured Clostridia bacterium | reverse complement strand
GAGAATCGGCTTCGGCTCCAAGGTGATTGTGACCGGCGATATGACCCAGAAGGATCTTCCGGCGGGAGCCATATCCGGACTGGACACGGCTATCCGCGTGCTCAAGGGCGTAGAGGGAATCGGTTTTGCCTGGCTCGATAACCGGGACGTTGTGCGTCATCCGCTGGTACAGCGCATTGTGGAGGCCTACGAGGTATACGAGAAGAAGCATCCGCTCGACGAACACCGGGATTCCGGGCGCAGGCCGCGAAACGGCAGACGGCCGCAGGAATAAAGAATACGCGGATCCCGTTGTCCGTGCACGGGGCGGGCCGTTTTCAGAGCAGAGAGGCTGCAGATGACCATTTCTATAGAAAATGAATCCGGTATTACGCCCGGCTTTGACGCCGATGCCGTAATCCGTTCCGTAATCGAATATTGTCTGGATTATGAAGAATGCCCGTATGAGGCAGAGGTGAATGTCCTGCTGACGGACAATGCCTCCATTCAGGAAATCAACCGGGAGCAGCGGGGAATCGATGCCCCGACGGATGTCCTGTCATTTCCCATGGCGGATTATGATGCGCCTTCCGATTTTGAGGCGCTCGAGGAACGTTCGGAAGATTATTTTAACCCCGAGACAGGAGAACTTCTGCTCGGGGATATTGTGATTTCCCTGGATAAGGTAAAGGAGCAGGCTGCCCTGTACGGCCATTCCGAGCGCAGAGAGCTGGCTTTCCTGACGGCGCACAGCATGCTTCACCTTTTTGGCTATGACCATATGGAAGAGCAGGAACGGGAAGTTATGGAAGGAAAACAGCGGGAGATTCTCGACCGGCTCGGCATCAGCCGGTAAAGAGGATCCCTTAATGGAGCGGACATATGGAAACGAAAAAGAGCAATGATTTCATCGCACAGGGGAGTATCCTTGCCATCGCCTCCATTCTGGTAAGGATTATCGGCATGATCTACCGCATCCCGATGACCGGTATTATCGGGGATGAGGGTAACAGCCTGTATTCCTATGCTTACAGTATTTACACGATCCTTCTGCTTCTGTCCTCCTACAGCCTGCCGCTTGCGGTATCCAAGATGGTTTCGGCCAGGGCGGAGACAGGGGAGTGGCGGAATGTCCGCCGTATTTTCCAGTGCGCGCTTCTGTTCGGCCTGGTTGTGGGAACCGTCTTTGCGCTTCTGGTGCTGCTCGGAGCCAGGTTTTTCACCACGGTGCTTTACCATGACGATCTGGCTACCATCGCCCTCAGGCTCATGGCGCCGACCATTCTGGTCATGTCGCTTCTGGGGGTGTTCAGGGGCTTTTTCCAGGGCCTGCATACCACGACGCCTACGGCGCTTTCGCAGCTGCTGGAGCAGCTTGTCAATGCCGTAATTTCTGTCCTCTGCGCGTGGCTTTTGTTTCACTTTGGCGCCCGGCAGGACGCCCTGCGCGGAACAGAGGGTCTTGCAGCTGCCTGGGGCGCGGCCGGCGGCACCATAGGGACGGGGGCCGGCGCGTTGACGGCGCTGCTGTTCTTCTTCGTGCTTTACCTGCGTTTCCGGAAAAGCTTCTCGCGTATGGTCAAACAGGATGTGAGCGGGAAAGCGGAGGAGCATGCCGATATTTTCAGGCTGCTGATCCGCATTGCCGCACCGGTGATCCTGAGTACCGCGGTATACAATCTCATCGATCTGATTGACGGCAGCCTTTTCAGCTATTATATGGCTTCCGCCGGCGCGGCAGAGCTTGAACGCAAGAGAATCTGGGGCGCGTACAGCGGCAAATGCCTTCTGATGATCCATATTCCGGTTTCCATCTCCTCGGCTATGGGCGTATCGTTGGTCCCGAGCCTGACGGCGGCCTGGTTTACCGGGAAAAAGCGCGTGGCCGTTGCCTGCATCCAGGCGATCCTGAAATTTACCGGAACAGTCGCATTTCCCTCCTGCGTGGGTCTGTGCGTGCTGGCGGAGCCGATTATCCGGACCCTTTTCCCGTCCGATAACAGCAAGGCCTCCGCTTACCTCATGCTCGGAAGCATCGCAGTGGTCATGTTTTCTTTTTCCACCATCACCAATTCGATTCTGCAGGGAATTGACCGAATGACCGTGCCGGTCCTTCATTCCTGCATCTCCCTGGTTCTCCACGTCGCTGTCTGTGCGGTACTGATGTGGGGCTTTCATACCGGGATTTACGGGATTATCATCGGATATATTCTTTTTGGACTGTGCATGAGCGTCCTGAATTTCATATCCCTGAGGCGGATCCTCGGCTACAGGCCCGATCTCGGCAGAATTGTGATCATGCCGTTTATCTGTTCGGCTGTGATGGGACTGATATGCTTTGGCATTTACCGTTTGTTCCATTTGTTTGCGGGAACCGCGCTGCCGATGCTGCTGGCTGTCCTGGCCGGAATCGCCGTTTACTTTGTGCTGATTTTAAAGACCGGGCTTCTGAACGAAAAGGATCTGAAGGATCTCCCCGGCGGCCGTAAGCTTGCCGTTCTGGCAAAACGGCTGAAACTGATTGCATGATATGAACGCCATGAAAAGAGAAATACTGGTGGTCGGAGGCGGAGCCTCCGGCATGACGGCAGCGCTGACGGCCGCCCGCCGCGGCTGCAGTGTCACACTGCTCGAGCGAAACCAGAGAACGGGAAAAAAGCTGTTGTCAACCGGAAACGGCAGGTGCAATTATACAAACCGTGACCTGAGACCGGAGTGCTACCGGAGCGAAACACCGCAGGCACTCCGGCCTGTTCTTTATGGCTTCGGCACCGGAGAAGCCGTGGAATTTCTGCGGTCACTCGGCATTGAGCCGGCATTCCGCGGGGATTACTGTTATCCCATGTCGGGACAGGCTTCCTCGGTTACGGAGGTATTCGACCGGGAACTGAAACGACTGGGCGTGCGCGTTGTGACCGGCGCGGAGGTTACTTCAGCCTGGAAGCGGGACGGACGATTTTCCGTAACCGCGCTGGTTCCGGATGAAAGCGCTGCCCGGGGAAAGGACCCCGGCAGGAAAGAGAAAGGGGCAGTTCCCGGGCGACCGGGAAAGAAGCGGAAGGATGAGCTGGACCTTCCTTCCCGTCCCGAACGGTTTTCCGGGGACAGTCTGATTCTTGCCTGCGGCTCCCCGGCGGGTATTGCGGAAAAAAACCGCACGGCGGAAGCGCTTTTCGGAGGGTACCGCCTTGCGGAAGGCTTCGGCCACAGCGTAACCGAGCTGCTGCCGGCACTTACCGGCCTCGTCTGCCGCCACGGCTGCACGGGCGTGTGGGCGGGCGTACGCACCCAGGCCTGTGTGCGCATTGAAAGCTGCGGCAGGGTGCTTGCCGCGGATACCGGGGAAGTGCAGCTGACGGACTACGGTATTTCGGGAATTCCGGTTTTCCAGGTGAGCCGCTTTGCCGCAAAGGCCCTTTCAGAGGGTAATCCTGTTCTGGCAAGGCTCGATTTCTTTCCGGATTTTTCGGAGGCTGCGCTCCTTGCGCTCTTGGAAGCCCGGGGCGCAAAGCTGCACGCGCGGGATAACGGGGAGCTGCTCACGGGCCTGCTGAACAGCCGCCTGATTCCGGTTTTCCGGGAGGGCGGGAAGGCCCTTGCCGCTTCTCTGAAAAATTTCAGGCTGCCGGTGGAGGGCGTCAATCCGCTTTCAACAGCCCAGGTCTGCGCCGGCGGGGTGCGGCTGGACGAAATCGATCCGGATACCATGGAATCCCGGCTGGTTCCCGGGCTGTTTCTGACCGGGGAACTGCTGGATGCCGACGGCATCTGCGGCGGATACAACCTGCACTGGGCCTGGGCGACGGGGACGAAAGCCGGGAAAAACGCCTGATGGCTGTCTCAAAACGGCCGGGGCGCTGAACAGTTACTATTCGGGAAGGAGTGCGTGACGGTATGGTCAGAGTGAGCGGGATTGTGCTTCCCTGCACGCATACACAAGAGGACCTGGAGCGGAAAGTCTGCAGGCTGCTCGGAATCCGGCGGGAACAGCTTACGAAGCTGCGGATTGTGCGCAGATCCCTGGATGCCCGGAAAAAGCCTGCCCTCTTTTTCGTTTATACGGCAGATGTCTCCTGCCGGAACGAGGGGGAAATCCTCAGAAAAAAGCATGGACCGGAAATTATGAAGACGCCCGATGAGCGTTACCGCTTTCCGGAGGCCGGAGACCGTCCGTTAAATAAGCGCCCGGTCATTATGGGAATGGGTCCCGCGGGGCTTCTCTGCGGGTATCTGCTGGCGAAGCACGGATATGAGCCCCTGATTCTGGAGCGCGGCGGGAGCGTGGAGGAGCGTGCGCTGAAGGTGGAGGAATTCTGGAAAACCGGGGAGCTGGATCCGGAGACCAACGTCTCCTTCGGGGAGGGCGGAGCCGGAACCTTTTCGGACGGCAAGCTGAATACCCTGGTCAAGGACCGCTTCTTCCGCAGCCGTTATCTTCTGGAGCTTTTTGTGCGCCACGGCGCTCCGGAAGAGATTCTTTTCCTTCAGAAACCGCATATCGGCACGGATGTGCTGCGCGGCGTCGTGCGGGGGATTCGGGAGGAAATGGTGAGGCTCGGCGCCGAAGTCCGCTTCCACGCGAAGCTTACGGAGCTGGAGATTCGAAACGGGCGGCTTGAAGGCGTGTGGGTAAACGGTACGGAGTATATCCCCTGCGAGGTCCTGGTGCTCGCGGCGGGACACAGTGCCCGGGATACGTTCCGCATGCTCTCGGCCCATCTGACCATGGAACCGAAGGCTTTTGCCGTAGGGCTGCGCATTGAGCATCCGCAGGAGATGATCAACCTCTCCCAGTACGGCAGCGCTTCGCCCGAAGGCGTTGGCGCCGCGGACTACAAGCTGACCTATCAGGCGGAGAACGGCAGAGGGGTTTACAGCGTCTGCATGTGCCCCGGAGGCTTTGTGGTCAATGCCTCCACAGAGGAAAAACGCATTGCGGTAAACGGAATGAGCAATCATGCCCGCGACGGGAGAAACGCGAATTCCGCCCTGATTGTGACGGTCGGCCCGGAGGATTTCGGCGGAAGCGGAGCGCTTGCCGGGATCGAATTCCAGCGGAGGCTGGAGGAGGCTGCCTGGCAGCAGGGAAAAGGCTTTGTACCGGTGCAGCTGTACGGAGATTTTCGGGAGGACCGTCTGTCCGACGGATTCGGTGCCGTGCTTCCCGATATAAAAGGGGCATACCGGTTCGGAAATCTGAACCGGGTACTTCCGGAACCCGTTCTGCAGGCGTTAAAGGAAGCCATGCCGGTATTCGGAACGCGTATCCGGGGCTTTGACCGGCCGGACGCGGTTTTTGCCGGCGTGGAGAGCCGCACTTCATCACCGCTCAGAATTCCCCGCGACGAGACCGGCGTCGGAAGCGTTCCCGGAATTTATCCCTGCGGGGAGGGAGCGGGTTACGCCGGGGGGATTACCTCGGCAGCCATGGACGGCATGGCTGCGGCGGAAAAGATTGCAGCCCTGTACCGGCCGGATTTTAATCAGTAAGGGAACTGTTCAGAGCCAGACTTCGGAAATGGCAAGAAGCGCCGTTTCCGGAGCTGCGGCGTGCCCGCCGGATGACAATCCTAAGCGAAACCATGGATTTCAGCCGGCTGAATCCATGTTTCACACAGATTTGCGACTGGCTCTGAACAAGTACATATCAAGGAGCAGCGAAATGATAACAGAAGCGGATATCAAACGGATCAATGAACTGTATCACAAGCAGAAGGCGGGAACGCTCACCCCGGAAGAAAAGGACGAGCAGGCAGCGCTGAGAATCGCATATATAGCCGCGATCCGGGAAAACCTCAGGGGATCCCTCGAACAGATCAAAATCCGGGAAGAGGATGGCAGCATCACGGTTGTCAAGGAGGTCCATGACCGGAAATATCCGGGAGGAACGCACTGAGGGCTATGAAAAACAGGATTATCGCGGTGGGGAAGCTGAAGGAACGTTACTGGCGGGATGCAGCGGCGGAGTATCAGAAACGCCTCGGCCCCTATGCCAGGACAGAGATTGTCGAAGTGGAAGACGAAAAAACGCCTGAAAATGCCCCTCCCGCGGCGGAGCGGCAGATTATGGAACGGGAAGGGCGGCGGATCCTGGCCCAGATTCCGGATGGCGCGTATGTGATCGCCCTTGCCATCAACGGCCGTGCACTTTCATCGGAGGAGCTGGCGGGGAAGCTCGGACAGTTTCTGATCCACGGGCCTGAGCGGGTTGTGTGGGTGATCGGAGGCTCCCTTGGCCTTTCGGAAGAAGTGCTGCGCCGTGCTGACGAATTGCTCAGCTTCTCCCGCTTTACTTTTCCGCACCAGATGATGCGGGTAATCCTTCTGGAACAGATTTACCGGAGCTTCCGCATCATTCATCATGAACCCTATCATAAATAGGGGTAAACCGCTCTGAACGGTAACAAATATGGTTGGACAAATACTGCCCGGAAGTGTATAATTGCTGTATAGAAATTCAGATACGGGTTTGAATCCCGTTGAAAGGAGTGGAATTAAAATGTCGGAATTGCTCAAAAAAGCAGCACAGTTTTTCCCTGCCAGCAATAAAACGGAGGGCGGAAATCCCTCCTCCCTTCTGATGCCCGTCCTGACGTATATCGGTGCGAACCTGGCCGCCTGGCTGATCCTGGTAAAGGTTCTGGCGAAGATCCCGTTAATCGGCATCATCTTTAACCTCGCCTATTCCCTCTGCTCCCTGTATTGCGTGCTGGGACTGGCGTATACCCTGCTGAAATACTATAAGGGAAACAGCTAAAATCTGAAGCTGGAGAGCACGTCTCAACTCCGGAAACGGATGCTTTTCGATTTTCGGAGTCCGGCTCTGATTACGCAGCTGTTCAGAGCCGGAATCCGGAGATGCCTGAAAGCTGACTTTTCCCAGGCTCGGCGTGCGCGCCGGATGCAGTTTGGCGGATTTCCGGTCTGTACTGGCAGATCTTCCTGCGCGGTCCTGCCGGACCCCGGGCGGCAAAAAAGTAGTTGGCAACTTCTGCGGAATTTGATATACTAAAGAAAGAGCTGCAGACATCGGATGCGGCGGGACAGGAGGTAACCGGAATGTCAAAAGAAGTAAAACAGGATTCCGTAACGCTCTCAGCCGGAGAACTGAACGGCGAACTGAAAATTGCAAATGAAGTTGTCACCATCATCGCCGGGCTTGCGGCAACCGAGGTGGAAGGCGTGGCTTCCCTGGTCGGAAACGCCACACATGAGACCATCGCAAAGCTTGGCATGCGCAGCCTGTCCAAGGGCGTGGGCGTGACCGTGGAAAACGGCGTCGTGAATGCTTCCATCTCCATCATGATTCAGTACGGATACAGCGTTCCCGAGGTATCCGCGAAGGTGCAGGAGCGGGTGAAAGCTTCGATTGAGAATATGACAGGCCTCCATGTGGATTCCGTCAGGGTGACCATAGCCGGGGTAAACATGTAACGATACCGGGGCGGAAACGTCCGGGCGGAAGCACTCGGGTATTCAATCCGGTGGTCCCGGCATGCAGGCGGGGGTTGTCCCGGGTCTGCAGCGTGTCGGTTCCTGTTTCGGGAAGCCTGCCGGGCATACAGCAGCAGATCAGTTGCTGCCGTTCAGAGCCGGACTCCGGAAAGGACGAAGAGCACTTTTGGAATTTCGGCATGTCCGCCGAATACAGCTCTGAAGAGTTACAAAAATCATACGGGGTGCCAGGTCCGGCGCCCCTTTCTACTATACATCCAAACTGCAGCCGTTGGCTTTCGTTTCAGGAAAACGCTGATTTAAGCGTTTCCCTGGCAGAACTGCGAATCCGCATCGCCTATTCGGGAGAACACAATGAATAGAAGACAGTTACGAGATTATACATTCAAGCTCCTGTTCCATGAGACCTTCTACAGGGAGCCCGAGCTTGACGAACAGATGGAAACCTTCCTGGAACAGAGCATGTTCCCGGAGGATGGGCAGCTGCTGCTCGTGGAGAGCGAGAAGGAGCAGCTGAAGGAACGCATGGCGGATATCCTTGATAAGCTTCCGGAGATGGACCGGAAAATCCTCGAGGCATCCGAGGGCTGGAAACCGGAGCGCATGAACCGGGTAGACCGGACGATTCTGCGCCTGGCCTGCTATGAGATGGACTTCGACGAGGAAGTCCCTGCCAGAGTGGCCATCAACGAAGCGGTAGAGCTTGCCAAAAAATACGGAGGGGACGATTCCCCCCGTTTTGTCAACGGCATCCTGGCGAAGCTGGCACCGGAAGAAGAGCAGCCCGGGCTGGAGCTTTAAGCATGGCCGGCGTTTATTCCGTTACCCAGGTCAACGCCTATATCCGGCATATGTTCGAGCAGGATTTTGTGCTGAACCGCATATCTGTCCGGGGTGAGGTGTCGAACTGCAAATATCATTCCAGCGGCCACCTCTATTTTACCCTCAAGGATGCCACGGGGACGATCGCCTGCGTCATGTTCGCTTCAGACCGGAAACACTCGGATGTCCGGATCAGCGAAGGGATGCAGATCGTGGCGGAGGGCAGCATCCGCATCTATGAGCGGGACGGAAAGTACCAGCTCTATGTCCGGCGTATGGTGAAAGAGGGAACCGGCGCCCTGTATCTTGTTTTCGAACAGCGGAAACGGGAGCTGGAAGAGATGGGCATGTTCGCGGCGGAATACAAAAAGCCCATTCCGCGTTTTGTAAAAAGCGTGGGGGTGGTTACAGCCGCTACCGGTGCCGCGATCCACGATATTATCAACATAACGTCCAGACGCAATCCCTATGTCCAGCTGATTCTCTGCCCCGCGAAAGTCCAGGGGGAAGGCGCCGCCGAGAGTATAGCGGCGGCCATTGAAAGGCTGGACGCCTTCGGCACCGACTGCATGATCGTGGGAAGGGGCGGCGGTTCCATAGAGGATTTGTGGGCGTTTAACGAGGAAGTGGTGGCAAGGGCTATTTTTGCCTGCGATACGCCGGTCATCTCCGCCGTGGGGCATGAGACGGATTTCACCATCGCGGATTTCGTGGCGGACTTAAGGGCGCCTACGCCTTCGGCCGCGGCGGAGCTTGCGGTATACGATATCAACCGGCTGGACGAGGAGCTTCTGGCGAGGTCGGAACAGCTTGAGCGCCTGATGTCTTTGAAGCTGGAGGCCGTCCGGCATGAGCTGGAGCGCTGCAGCCTGAAGCTGAAAAACAGCCATCCGGGCGCCAGGCTGGAGCGGGAGCGAAATGAAGCGGCCCGCCTGGCGGAACGGCTGAGGATGCTGATGCGGCAGGCCCTGCTTGACAGAAAGCACCGCCTGGAGCTGGCGGCAGGGCGTCTGTCGGCCCTGTCTCCCCTGCAGCGCCTTCAGGGCGGATATGCTTTTGTTACGGATGCGGACGGAAAGCCCGTGGACAAAGCCGCGGCCCTGCGGGAGGACGAATTTTTAAAGCTTCGCTTTGCGGACGGCAGCGCCGGCGTAAAAGTGTCGGAGGTGTACGTATGACAATCGAGGAAAACCTGGAAAAAATTGCAAAGATCGCGGACAGTATGGAGGAGGAATCCCTTTCCCTGGAGGAATCCCTGTCGCGCTTTGAGGAAGGCATCCGGCTGATCAGGGACTGCAATGCCCAGATCGACCGTGTGGAAAAACAGATACAGATTTTGGAGGCACAGGATGAAACCATTTCAGGAGAGCCTGCGTGAGCGGACGGAGGATGCGGAGCGCGCCGTGAGGCGTTTTTCCTTCCCGGAGGACGGGACACAGAAAACCCTGGCGGAAGCGGTGAACTATACCCTGCTTGCGGGCGGCAAGCGTCTGCGTCCGCTGATCATGAAAGCGGTTTATGAGGCTTTCGGAGGAACATCTGAGGCCATTGAACCCTTTATGGCGGGAATCGAGATGATTCATTCCTCCTCCCTGGCGCACGATGACCTTCCCTGCATGGATAACGATGAATACCGCAGGGGGAAGCTGACCACCTGGAAGCGGTACGGGTATGATATGGCGGTGCTCGCGGGGGATAACCTGCTTGTGGCCGCTTTTGAGACGGGCGCCAAAGCCCGGGCGCTCGGGGCGGATGCGGACGCCGTTATCAGGGCGCTTAAAGTGCTCGGCGGCAAAGCCGGGCTTTCGGGGATGATCGGCGGACAGAGCGTGGATGTTGAGCTGACCGGGAAGCCGCTCTCAAAGGAGCAGCTGGATTTCATCTACCGCCTGAAAACAGGCGCGCTCTTAGAGGCCTCCATGATGATCGGCTGTATTTTGGCGAGCGGAACAGAGGAGCAGGTGGAAGCGTGCAGGGAAATCGCCTCCCTCGTCGGGATGGCTTTCCAGATCCGCGATGACATACTCGATGAAACCTCTACAACGGAGCAGCTGGGAAAGCCTGTTCACAGTGATGAGCGCAACAGCAAGACGACCTATGTCACGCTGTTCGGACTGGAAGAGGCTTCGGAGACGGTCAGCCGCTGTACCGCACAGGCCATGGAAAAGCTGCATCTGCTGCTTCCGGAGGAGCGCTTCCTTCCCCAGCTCTTTGAATGGCTGATCAACCGGGAGAAGTGAGCCTATGGTACTCGAAAAAATCAAACAGTACAATGATGTCCGGAGGGTTCCCGCGGAAGAGCTGCCCATACTTGCCGATGAGATCCGCTCCTTCCTGATCCGGCGGATCAGCGAGAACGGCGGACATCTTGCGTCAAATCTCGGCGTGGTTGAGCTGACCATAGCGCTGCACCGCTGCCTTCATTTTCCGGAAGACAAAATTGTCTGGGATGTCGGACACCAGGCCTATACGCATAAACTGCTGACC
>CAMOSC010000105.1 GCA_946624325.1 uncultured Clostridia bacterium | reverse complement strand
CTGCCGTTGCTGTTCAGAGCCAGACTCCAGAAATGGCAAAATGCGCCATTTCTGGAGTTGTGGCGTGCCCGCCAGATGAAAATCTCTGGAAAATCATGGATTTCCGCTGGCGGAATCCATGATTTCCCTGAGATTTTTGCCTGGCTCTGAACAGTAACAGGCTGCCGTCAAAGGCGGTTTCTCACAGGGATTAGCTGTCCCTGAAAAATACCGGTGCAGTCATGCAGGCATGGCTGTGCCGTTTTTCATTGCGCAGGCCAAGCCCTTGCCCGGATGGCCTCGGGCAGGAAGCGCCATCCGGGATTACCGGAAAATACACAGGAAAAACGTTAAACTAAATGCTTGACATCCGCTCCTGTTTCCTATACCATGGAATTGAAAGAAGAGTATTCCCCCTGCAGTACAGCAGCACCAATGTCGTGACGTGGAACGATTCAGACAGAACGAGTATCCCCCCTGCAGTACAGCAGCACCATAAAGGAGGACAGGTATGGGAAAAGACCTTCAGGCAATACTGCCGGATGGCAGCAGCTTTGAATTCTGGGAGAGGGAATGCCATTACGGGCGTACCCTTTACGTGGACGGCGGGAACCCCTGTGCATCCGATGAGAACGACGGAAGCGCTGAAAAACCGTTTAAAACGATTAACAGGGCGGCAGGAGAAGCCGGACCGGGGACGAGAGTGCGCATCCATGCGGGCGTATACCGTGAATGTGTCCGTCCGGCACAGGGCGGTACCGGACCGGAGCAAATGGTCTCCTATGAGGCCTTCGGGGACGGGGCCGTGATCCTGAAGGCTTCGGAGCAGGTGACGGATTTTACCCGGAGCACCGGATGGCGGCTTCCGGCCGGGACTGACGCAAGCGGTCTGCGGATCTGGGCCCACAGGCTGGATCCCGATATGTTCAGGGGATATAATCCTTTCTGCTCGGTGAACATCCTGCATGACAGACTGTTTATCGAGTATGACAAAACGGATATGACGCCTTACCTGAACCGCCGCGGCTGTGTTTTCTGTGACGGGAAACCGCTGAAGCAGGTTGCACTCTATAACCAGATGGCAAAGGAAGCCGGTACCTACTGGGTAGAGCATAACGGTCAGACCGTACATTTCCGCCTCGAAAACGATGCGGACCCGGCGGAGCACCTTATAGAGCTGACGGTGCGGGAACAGTGCTTTGCGCCTGAGGTGCCGTTTTTGTCCTTCATCCGGGTTAAGGGACTGATCTGCGAGCAAGCCGCCACCGGAGCTCCTGTGCCTCAGCGCGGCGCAATTTCCGCTTTCCGGGGCCATCACTGGGTGATCGAGGACTGCGAGGTGAACTGGACGGGCGGCGTTGCCATTGATGTGGGAAATGAATGCTGGCATCATGAGATGATTCCGGGACAGCTGATCGGTTATTCCGTTATCCGCCGCTGCAGGATCCGTGACGCCGGCGTCTGCGGTATAGCGGGCCTGTTTGCGGAGCGGATGCTGATTGAGGACAACCTGATAGAGGGTACCGGCTGGCAGCGGATGGAGCTTTCCTGGGAAGCGGGTGCAATCAAGCTGCATAACAGCGTGAACGGACTTTTCAGAAGGAATATTTTTAAGAATACCCTCCGCGCGGATCATCTGTGGCTGGACTGCGGAAATGAGAACAACCGCATTACCGGAAACCTGTTCCTGCACGGCATACAGCAGCGGGAGGCCATATTCATCGAGTGCACCAGGGACGGCGTCAACCTGATTGACAACAATCTTTTCTGGGACATTGAAGGCCGCTTTGACAGTTCCCGGATCCCGGCGGAGCCCGGTTCCTCCGGCTGGTATAAGCTGCGGGAAAACGATGTGGTGAACGGTTATGCTGTGTACGGCGAGGGAACGGACCGTCTGCATATCTCCCACAACCTGATCGGGAAATGCCGTTACGGCGGCTATTACGCAAAGCCGGTATCCTTCCGCATGGGCTTTGGGGACAGGGGAGGAACCTCACGCAGGGCAAAGATTTTCAACAACATTTTCTATGAATGCGGCGAAGCGGCAATTACCTTCCCGACAGCCGACAATACGGCGGAGGGCAACCTCTACCTGAACAATCCCGGCGGGTATCTGCGGGTCATGTATCCAGAGCCGGAAAACTGCCTGAACCTTCCCGCATGGAGGGAATTTTACGGATTTGACAGAACAGGGCAGAACGGCTGGATGGAGCTTGAGGTGAGTGCGGACGACGGGAAACTGACGGTCAATGAGAGCCGGACGGAGCCGCAGGGCCTTCCCAGGCAGTTAGAGAGGCTGCAGCTGTTAAGAAAACCGGAGGAGATTGCCACGGTGGAGCCGGATCCTCTGGTGAACTGCGATTTCCGCGGGAACCCGCACGGCGCGGGAAAGGTGCTGCCCGGACCGTTTATGGTACTGCAGGGAGAAATCGATATTCATTAATGTCATCGCAGACTTATTGGAGTTCGTTTTTTCCCGCTGTCGCTACCGTCGGGATCCGCGGCTTAGAATTGCGTACCACACAGGTCATTCAGGAACGTATTGACGGCATAGACATATCGTGATATAATTTGCATATAGCTAAATGAAAGGGGTGTAATGCCTTGATTCGGGAAAATATCAGGCCTTCAGCTGATCTCAGGAATCACTATAATGAGATTTCCAGGCAATGCAGAGAAGGAAAAGAAGCAGTGATTATCACGGTGAACGGAAGAGGGGATACAGTGTCTCTGGCCTACGAAGAGTACCAGAGGATGAAAGCAAGAATCGAGCTGCTGGAAATACTCTCCGAAGCGGATGATGATGTAAAACAAGGCAGAGTAGCCCCAATTGAGGATACATTTGATGATCTCAGAAATCTGCTGAAAGGGTGAATTAATGGCGTACAGGGTTATTCGTACTGATAAGGCAGATGAACTGATTCACCGGGTTATTCTCTATGTAGCGGAGCAGTTTGGAAGAGATATTGCCATGAAAAAGCTGGATGAACTGGAATCAGCGATTCTTTCACTGGGAGAAAAACCTTATCTCGGTATCCAGCCGAGATCTGCCATTCTGCGCCGCCAGGGATACCGAGTCCTCATTACAAAAAAAGACCTGGTATTCTATAAGATCAATGAAGATGAAAAGATTGTCACAATCTATGCGGTAACAGACCAGCGTCAGGATTATCTGAGCATTATCCGTGGACTTTGATTTCGCACGGATTTACATCCGGGGGGGAACGTTACAGCTCCGGAAATGGCTGCCTTCCGACATTATCGGAGGCTGTGAATGTCCTTTGGCGGATTACAATGAATTCATCTGAAGTGAGGAGGCCGTAAAATGAATACGCATATTATGGAGAATGATTCCATGCGTGTGACCGTGTCCGATGCCGGTGCCGAGCTGGTCAGTGTGTTTGATAAGGAGAAAAATGCGGAACGGATCTGGGTTGCCGATCCGTCCGTGTGGGATCGGCATGCCCCGATCCTGTTTCCCTTTGTCGGAAGGGTGACGGGGGGAAAATACCGCATTGCGGACCGGGAATATACCATGAAAACGCAGCATGGCTTTGCGCGGGACATGGATTTTGCCTGCACCGGGGAAACGGCGGCTTCGGTGACTCACTGCCTGTCAGCCACGGATCAGACAAGGGAGATTTATCCCTTTGATTTCAGGCTCACGGTGACCCACCGACTGGAGGGAAAACGGCTTTACATCGGCTGGACCATTGAAAATGCCGGTGAAGACCGGATGTATTTCTCCATCGGCGGCCATCCCGGCTTCCTGATGCCGGAGGGCGTCCGGAAGGAGGACTGCCGCATGGTATTCCCCGGGGCTGACAGCCTCAGGTACAGATCTGCCAATAAAGCGGGCTTTATCGTGCCCGGGGAAAAGACGCTTTCGCTGAAGGAGGAAAGCGTCTCCTGGCAGGAGGATATACCGGATACCTGGGTATTTGAGGATGGACAGGTCAGAAATGTCGGAATCCTGCTGCCGGACGGAACGCCCTTTGTCATGCTTCATTGCGAGCAGTTTCCGATGCTGGCGGTATGGGCAAATCCGAAAGGAAGCTTCATCTGTCTTGAACCCTGGTTCGGACGAACCGACGATGAAGGCTTTGAGGGAACGATCGATCAGAAGAAGGATATCCAGAGTCTTGAAAAGGGCGGAAAGAGGGAAATCGGGTATTCCATAGACTTTTTCTGATCAGGCGGGATTCTTTCAGAAAAAATACACTTACCCGGCAGTTTTCCATGAGGAACTCTGCCGGGCTTTTTGCGCGAAGCAATGAGTCATGCGCAGCGCACGCTTTTTTGCGCTGCGATCTGTCGGCAGGGCTCAAGGTGAATGGGACGAGCGAAGCTCCCGATCCGCCCGGTAGGCGCTGGGCTTCATGCCGATGCTGCGCTCAAAAAGGCGGCTGAAATAGTTGGTGTCGGTATAACCGACCTCCGCACAGATCTCGTAAACCTTCATGTCCGTTTCCCTCAGAAGCTTCCTGGCGCGGTTCATTCTCAGGTCCGTCAGGTATTTCTGGTAGGTGATGCCGGTTTTCTTTTTAAACAGCTGGCTGAAATAGTAGGGGTTGATATAAAAGTGTTCCGCGATCTCGTTCAGGGAGATGTTCCTGTTGAAATTCTCGCGGATGTATTCCTGTGCCTCCCGTACCACATCATGTTTTGCGGAAAGGCTGTCATTCAGGAGAATTTCATTGGCCCCCTTCAGCATGTTGAAGACCCAGCTCTCCAGCTGTGAAACGGTATTCAGCTTGGAGACGCTCCGGATCGTAAAAACGTTTGTCCCGAGAAAATTGTTGATGCGCAGCCTGGCAAATGGAAACTTTCTCGTGCCGTAGGCAACCAGGTTCAGGGCCAGCAGCCGCAGGTTTTCCATACCGAGTTCTTCCCTGCGGGAGCGGAAAATACGGAAAATCCTGCAGACCACCGCGTGCAGCCGCTCATTGTCCATGGCGTCCATGGCCTCCTCCAGATGCAGCATCTCCTCGTAGGGCACAACATCGGGACACTCGGCAATTTCGGCGTCTCGTCTCAGTTCCCCGCTGATCTTTACGATGTCGGCAAACAGCTCTTCCTCATCAATGGGCTTTGTTAGAAAATACTTCACTCCGTATTCCATGGCCCGTTTGGCATACTGGAATTCGGCATAGCCGGAGATCAGGATAAATTCCGCAGCGATTCCGTAGTCGTTCAGGTCGCGGATCATGTCCAGGCCGTCTGCCTGGGGCATACGGATGTCCGTTATGATGATATCCGGGCGCTGTGCGATGGCGAGATCAAAGCCCTCCAGCCCGTTGTGCGCTTTACCTGTCACATGCCAGCCGGGATTCTGGCCCTCAATCAGAAGCGCCAGCCCCTCGACAATCTCCGGTTCATCGTCTGCAATCAGAATTCTCAGTTCCATTTTGCTTTCCTCTGATCAGTCCTTCCTGCTTTACGCGGATAATGCTGTGCCGTGCATGGAAGGACGCCTGCCGGTTACCATATCTGCTGCCCGGAACAGTCAAAAGTGATTCCCTGGATCGCCCGGTGAAAAGAACGCTCCATAATCCGGCCAGATGCCGGCGTTTCGCGTCGGCCGGCTGCCTTTGCGAATCATACATCACAGAGAGGGATGAGTGTCGCGAAGATCCAGAATCCGGATCTCGATACAGGTTCCCTCTTCATTGCTGTATGCCACCCGCAGTCCCGCACCGCTCCCGTACTGAAGCTGAAGGCGCTTTGCAATGTTCTCCAGGCCGATGTGCTGCCGTCCGTCCTCCGCATAGGAGTTCATGGTGATGGAGCCGGAGCGGATAGCCTCAAGCCGGTCGGAAATGAGCAGCAGCTGTTCCGCTTCCATGCCGGTGCCGTTGTCGGATACCGAAAAGACAATTTCCTCTCCGTCCCTGCGTCCCTGAATGCGGATGCGCATGCCGTTTGTGTCCTCTATCCGTCCGTGGCTTAAGCTGTTTTCCACAATCGGCTGGAAGAGGATCACCATGCACGGCACCTCCATCAGTTCCTCCGAAACGTCGATTTCCAGCACATTTTCAACCCTAAAGCGCAGGTTCTGAAGCTCCATGAAGGACTGTACATAATCCAGCTCATCCCGGACGGTATGATTCTCGTTTACATTCTCCAGAGACATACGGAACATTCCGGCAAGCAGGCGCGTCATCCGGGCCACCTCTTTGTTACCGGCCACTAACGCCTTCATGCGGATCGATTCCAGCGTGTTGAAGAGCATATGCGGGTTGATCTGCGTCTGCAGGGCAAGCAGCTGCGCGTTTTTCTTCTGGAGGTTTGTGCGGTATACTTCCTGGACGAGGTACCCGAAGCGCTCTGCCATATGGTTGTAATCCCGGATCAGATCGCCCACCTCGTCCCGGTTAAAGCTGCCGGCAACCGGCCGGTAACATTCGTTTTCCATATCTTTAAACGCCAGACGCAACTTCAGGATGGGGCCGGTAAAGGAACGGCTGAAGAGAACGGCACAGAGAAAAGCAAAACCGATGCAGAGAAGAACTGTGAGCGCCGTGATGATCAGCATATCTCTCCGGCGCAGCATCAGCGCAGATTCCGGATACAGGGTGTGTACGGTTATGCCGGTATCAGGAAGCTCCTCAGAAACACTGCGGTAGTCGCTTCCGGGCTCCGAATAGTAGAGGAAACCGTCTTCTTCAAACGGGATGCTGCTGCCATGGGCGGAATCATAGATTACGCGGTGCAGGCTGTCCTCCACGACAACGCGGATCCCCTGCACATTGTGCTCAAAAACGGAAGTATCGCCCAGGTCGACGACAGAGGAGGTGGCGGTATCCAGGACAATCATGCCGACATTCTGACGGGACGGGCCGTACAGCTTCTGCACCACTGTGATCACCGCATTGTGGGTGAAGCGGTTGGTGTATTCGCCGGCGTGCATCGGGATGAGTGAGAAGGTGCTGCCGCTCTCCATGATCTCCCGGATCCAGTCCTTCTGCAGAAGCGACGGGATGTCCGCCTGCTCGCCGGTGGTGCCGGTCTGGAAGCTCTGGCCGTTATTCAGGATGATGCCCGCATAGATGATGTTGGGCTGCATGGTCACAAGCCGTGAGAGAAGCCTGCTGATATATGGCCGGTTTTCCGCCAGCCGGGCAATATCCACAGGATCCTTCGAAAGGCCCGCCAGCACATCCGAATCCACTAACACCGCCATGATCAGGCCTTTATAGGAGGACATGAAATTCTCCATGTTGGAGACTACCTGGCGGTTCATGGCCGTGGCAAAGGATTCGGTCCGCTCATCCAGATTCCGGGCGGCGGCAAAATAAATATTCAGCGATGAAGCGGTCACTGACAGCACGCAGATAAACGCGAACACCGCAATCAGCTTATGCCGTATTTTCAGTCCCCTGTACATTTCAAGCATGGTTTCTTCCTCCCGCTTTATTATGATACACGCCCGGGGCAAAGAAAGCAACAGAATACCGGCTGTCATTTCCTGCAATGAGTCATGGGGACAGGTGGGTCACGGAGACCCGCCTGTCCCCATGACTCATCCCCGTGACTCTCACGCGCAGAAGGCCGGGGCGGCAGATGCCGTCCCGGCCTTTCCCGGATAAACCGGGAATATGCTGTCAGAAGAAGCAAGCTCACACGCCGGATTGATGACATGTCCGTTTTCCGGAAATCACTCCTTGGCGGCATACCACTCGCGCACGCGCGCGGTAACCTCTTCGCCGCCGTTCTTGTACCAGCGGTCCACAAACTCGTCGAACTTGTCAATGTCATAGTCGCCGGTGATGATCTTTGTCACATACTCAATGTAGAGCGTGCGGTTTGCGATATCCTCATAGCCGTCATAAACGGTGTTGGGCATACCGTCGCTGGCAATGATTTTTCCGTCTGCCTGGTTGTCGTGCAGCAGTGCCACGGCCTGATCCAGCTCCCAGTTGGTATCATCGGTGCGGATGGCATCAATTCTGGCCTCGATCGTCTCAACGTTTTCCACTCTGTAACCGGGAGTCTGGAGGATCAGCAGTTCCTGGGTAGCCTTGTCCTCGGGAAGTTTTACCTTCTGGCCGTCCACCATCTCATAGTGCATGCCCTCTACGCCGTACTGCAGGTCGCTGTAATCCACGTTGTACTGGCAGTCGAGAACTCTGAAGGCAGCCTGCATCTTCAGCTCATCCTCAGCCACATCAGCGGAGATCATGGTTCCGGAATTGCCGGTGGGCTTAACGGTGATGAAGCCCTCGTAGCCGTCCGCGCTGATCTGCGGCAGGTCGGCGATCTGTGCCTTTACCTCTCCGTTCGTGAACTCGTAAATGCCCTGGAGCCTCTGGTAGCCTACCCACGGGATGTGGTAGTATACGCCGACGATGTTGCTGTCGAATTTAGCGGACCAGTCTGCGCCGGAGTTGAGCAGGGTCTCGGGATCCAGCAGCCCCTCCTGGTAAAGGGAGGAGACGAATTTCAGCGCTTCCTTCATGTTGGGTGTCACCGCGGAATAGGTGATCTCTCCGTCATAGATATCCCACTCGGGATAGCCCTCGTACATGGCAATGCCGTACATGGCAAACAGGTAATCCATCCAGCGGGCTTCCGCTCGGCCGCCTGTGGGAATCTCATCGGCGATGCCGTTACCGTTGGGATCCTGGGTCTTGAAGGCGCGGAGCACTTCCACGAATTCCTCCTGGGTCTTAGGCATTTCAAGGCCGAGCTTATCCAGCCAGTCGGTGCGGATGTAAGCGCCGTGGCGGGTGTAGTTTGTCACGTCGGGAATCATCCAGATGCGTCCCTCGCCGGTGGGGTCATTGGCGCGCACGGTTTCCCATACGGATTCCGGAACAGCCTCCCAGACATGGGGCATGTACTCTTCAAGATAATCAGTCAGATCCAACACGGCACCGTCGAGGATCAGGTCGTTCTCAATGCCGCCGTTGTAGATGAAGATATCCGGGGTCTCATTGGCCGCAACCCTTAAGGCCAGCTGCTCGCGGTAGGTCTGTCCGCCGTTCCAGTCCACGTAAGGCATGTAAACGCCCACGCCGATGGTCTCTTTGGTCAGGTTGTAGTAGGCGCCGCCGACCTCGGCGGGAAGATATCCCTCATTGGTGAACCAGTACTCGATGTCCGGGTACTCCGGTGCTTCCTCCGCAAATGCGGAAACACCGCCAAGCATGGAGAGCGCCATGGCTGCTGCCAGCTGCACACCCAGAAGTCTCTTTGTGTTCTTTCTCATGTTTTTTCTCCTTTTTTAGCCGGGGTTGTCCTGCAAAGAACCTGAGTCCCGTACCGGGCTCCTCTGCAGGAAGGTGATAATTTCGTTATTGTTCAGAGCCAGATTCCAGAAATGGCAAAAAGCGCCATATCTGGAGTTGTGGCGTGCCCGCCGGATGCAAATCTCCGGGAAATGATGGATTTCCGCCAGCGGAATCCATGATTTTCCGAAGATCTGCGCGTGGCTTCGAACAGTAACATATTTCCGGGAAATGCATACGATTTTACGTATGCGCTTCCTGAGTGACTGTTTCCATGGGAACTGCAGCCGGAGAATCTGCGCGTCTGTGCGGATTTTTTCTTATGCGGTTCCTTATCCCATTATCGGGCCGGGATCAAGTCTTTGGCAAAACACCTTTTATCCCTTTACCGAGCCGAGCATTGCACCTTTTGCGAAATATTTCTGGATAAACGGATAGATGATCAGCACCGGTACCAGGGCAAAGATCACTGCCGCGGCCCCGAGGGTATCGTTGGTGTAGTTGGCGGTGCTGGCCTTCACGGCTGCTGCCATATCGCCGGAGGCCGCGTTTACCAGCTGATGAATTTTCAGCTGCAGCGGAAACTTCTTGGTATCCTGAATCATCATCAGCGGCGTTGCATACTGATTCCAGGCACCAACTCCGTAAAACAGGCCTACCGTAGCGATTACAGCTTTGGACGAGGGGAGTACAATCCGAAACAGCATCCGGAATTTTCCGCAGCCGTCTATCTCCGCGGCCTCCTCCACCTCTGCGGGGAAGGTCTGGAAAAAGCTGCGCATCACTAACAGGTTATAGGCTGAAATCAGCTGCGGGAGCACCATGGCCCAGAAATTGTTGTAGAGGCCGTATCCGCGCAGGGCAAGGAAGTAGGGGATTGTGGGCGCCTTGAAGATCATGGTAAACACCACAAACAGCATCAGAACCTTTACCGGTGCGAAGCCCTTTTTGGAGAGGGGATAGGCCATCATGGCATTTATGAGCAGTGAGGCGGCCACCACAATCGCAGTGGAGAGCACCGAGATGCCGAAGGACCGCCAGAGGCTGGCGTTGGTCAGCATGAAGTTCCAGGAGGCAAAGGTAAATCCCACCGGAAGCAGCCCGACCGAATTGGTTTGGGCCGCAATCTTGGAGCTTAAGGACATGGCCAGCTCCGCAATCATGGGGATGGCCATGATAACGCCGAACAGGGCCAGAATTGCCGTTATGACCAGCCGGAAGGCTTTGTCTCCGCCTGCTTCACGGATATGATTTTTCGCTTTCATTACCAGAGCCCTCCGTCCTCGGAAACCTTTTTGGAGAGCCTGTTGAAGATGACGACCATGATCAGGCCGATCACCGACTGGAACAGGCCCACAGCTGTCGAGAAGCTGTATTTGCCCTGCTGAATGCCGGAGCGGTAAACATAGGTATCAAAGATGTCCGCCACATCGAAGGTCATGGGCGTATAGAGGTTAAACACCTGGTCAAAGCCCAGATCCAGGAAATTGCCGATATTGATCAGAAACAGCGTAACCGCCGTCGGCAGGATCATGGGGAAGGTGATGTGGATCATTCGCTGGAAACGGTTCGCGCCGTCAATGGCGGCGGACTCATAGAGTCCGGGGGCGATACCGGATATGGCGG
>CAMOSC010000104.1 GCA_946624325.1 uncultured Clostridia bacterium | reverse complement strand
ATGCTGGTGCCGATGTGGCGGCTCTGCACGCCGTTGATGTAGGACGCCGCCATCTTCCCCGCAAGGTACGGATCCTCCGAAAAATACTCGAAATTCCGTCCGCAGAGAGGGCTTCTCTTGATATTGACCGCGGGTCCGAGGACGATGGAAAGGTCCTCCGCCTGGCACTCGTCACCGATGGTCTCTCCCATCTTCCGGATCAGTTCCGTATCAAAGCTGGCCGCGGTTGCGCAGGCTGCCGGGAAGCAGACCGCAACGATGCTGTCGTTGATGCCGAGATGATCTCCCTCCTGATCCTGCTTGCGGAGTCCGTGAGGGCCGTCCGACATCATGAAGGGAGGAATGCCGAGGCGCTCCACCGCCTTGGAATGCCAGAAGTCGCCGCCGCCGCAAAGGGAAGCTTTCTCTTCCAGGGTAAGCTGTGACACAAGTTTTTTGACATCGGTTGCCATGTTCTCTCTCCTTTTCAAAATTGGCAGGCAGGCCGTCAAAAGATTCGCCCTACCCGAAATACTTCAGCACATTTTTCTTGCTGCCGGCAATCAGAAGCTTCTCCGCCTCCTCCAGGACCATGTCGGGATGAATGCCCATCAGGACGCGGCCGTTGTACCGCACACCGATGATATTCAGTCCGAAATTTTTCCGGATATCCAGCTCCCGCAGGGTCCTGCCCACCCATTTTTCCGGCACGGAAACCTCATAAATGGCCGAATTCTCATCCAGCTCGATATAATCGAAAATCAGGTCCGAGCTGTATTTCACGGCCGTCCATTCCGCCAGCTGCGCCTCGGGATAAACCACCTCATCCGCTCCGTTGTTCAGCAGAAACTTTTTATGTACGTCGCTGGAAGCCCGGGCAATCACATATTTTGCCCCCGTCTCCTTGAGCAGTGAGACAACCTCCAGGGAAGCCTGGAAATCGTCACCGATGGTCACGACGCAGAAATCGTAGCTTCCCGGCTCCAGCTGCTCTAAGAAAGGCTTCCGGGTGGCATCCCCGATCATGGCGCCGGTGGCGATATCCATCAGGTCCTGAACCCGCTCCTCATCCCGGTCTACAATCATCACCTGCTGTTCCAGCTCGGCCATCCGGCGCACGATATGCGCTCCGAATATGCCTGCCCCGATCACCAACACCGATTTTTTCATACGTCACCTCTTAAATCTCTCCCGCTTACAGGATACCGCCCGGAAAACGCCGCTTGCCGCATTTCCCTATCCGACACTGATATCCTCCTCCGGGAATTTCCCGAAACCGGTCCGCTCATCCCTCAGGATGGCAAAAATGAAGGTCAGTCCGCCGACCCTGCCGAGGAACATCAGGATGATCAGGATTACCCTGGACGCAGCCCCGAGCGTAGGCGTGACGCCCATGCTTAAGCCCACCGTCGCGATGGCGGATGCCGCCTCAAACATGCTCTCTCTCGCCGGCAGGTTCTCCAGGAGGCTGATGGCCATGGAGGCAAGCAGGAAGGCTGTCTGATACAGGGTCAGCACAGCCGCGGCTTTATGCACCACATCCGCCGCGATCCGCCGCCCGAATACGGAAACATTCTTCTGCTGTCTGAAAACCGCCGCCAGCGTAATAATCAGCACGGCTATCGTATTGATTTTCATACCGCCGGCGGTGGAGCCGGAAGCCCCTCCGATCATCATCAGCAGAATCATCAGAATGACCGAAGAATCCTTCAGGCCGGACAGGTCCACCGTATTAAAGCCTGCCGTCCTCGCCGTAACAGTCTGAAACAGAGCCGGAAGGACACGCTCCCCCGCGGGGAGATCGTCAAATTCAGCCGCCATAAAATAGGCAAAGGGCAGTACGATGAGAATGACCGAAAAAGTGAGCACCAGCTTGCTCTGGAGGCTGTAGCGTTTCAGATGGATGCCGAAGCGCCGCACGTCATCCCAGGTTCTGAAGCCGATACCGCCCAGAAGAATGAGGGCGCAGACCACCAGGTTGACCGGTACGCTGTCCCGAAAGAACGTCAGGGACGAAAATGCCTCCTTCTCCCCCATCAGGTCAAAGCCTCCGTTGCAGAATGCCGAAACGGAATGAAACAGCGCCATTCCGGCAGCCTTCGGTACGGAATACTCCCTCAGAAATACGGGAAACAGGCAGGCGGCTCCCAGCAGTTCAATAAAGAAGATGACTTTCACGATAAAGGACGCGGCTTTCACAACGCCCCCGATGCTCGAAGCCGATATGGACTCCTGCAGAATTTCCCGCTGTCTCAGGGAAAAACGCTTTTTAAGCAGAAAGGAAATCAGGGCGGAGACGGTGATGACGCCCATTCCTCCGATCTGGATGAGGCAGAGGATGATGATTTTCCCGCCGGCAGACCATCCCGTCGCCGTATCGCGGACGACAAGCCCCGTAACGCAGGTGGCCGAAGTCGCCGTGAAGAGCGCGTCGAAAAAACCGGCGCTCTTTCCGTCGGCGGAGGCTGCGGGTATCATTAGCAGCAGCGTTCCCGTCAGGATAACCGCCAGGAAGCCTGTCACAATGACCTGGAAAGGAGAAATTTTCCTGTTTTTCATAAAGCTTCCTCCGGTGCATCCGGCACCGAGCATTCCGTGACAACCAGGTCCATCCGGATATCCCGCGCAGTCACCGGGATATCCGCGCAAAGAAGCGCTTCAAAGCATAGGCAGACCTTAAAGCCCGGCCTTTCTTCCAGGAAACGGTCGTAAAAGCCGGCGCCGTGCCCCAGCCTTCTCCCGTCCCGGGAGGCGCTGACGCAGGGCAGCACGACCAGATCCGGCTCTCCGGGCAGCAGGGTTTCCTCGCCGGCAGACCATACCGGCTCCGCAATCCCGTACGAATTCACGGCAAGCTCCGTATCTTCCGATAAGCGGACGGCCTTCATTTCCGTGCGGGAAATGCACCGGGGGACATAAACCTTTTTGCCGTCGGCAAACGCCTGCTCAAGAAGCGCATGGGTATCCGGTTCCGTCTCTGTGCTGAGATAGAGGAAAACCGAAGAAGCGCTCCGGTAAAACGGGGAGAGGCGAATGAAATCCGTTATTTTTCTGCTTGCCGCGCGACGGTATTCCGAAGACAGCAGCGCGGCCTTTTCGCGGCAGCTTTTCCGCAGCAGCCGCTTCTGCCTCCGAATCTCCGAAGATGCGGTTTCAGTCATGGTTCAGAACCCTCTTTCGTCAGCAGGGCAATGCCGAAAGGCGGCAGGATGAGCGTGCCGTCCGTCAGGGAAGGCTGCGCATCCGAAACGGAAAGTCCCGCGGCAAGGATGGGGAATTGTTCCCCCGTCTCACCGAGCTCAACGATCTGCTGCTCCTCATCGGTGCTGATCACGAGAAGCACCGGCTCTTCCCCCTCGGCACTGCGGATCAGCGTGCAGAGCCGTTTTCCGGAAAGATCTTTGACCTGTTCCGTCTTTCCGTCTGCAATCGCAGGATAGTCCGAGCGGAGAGCGATGACCTTCCGTACATAGTTCAGAATGGAAAGGGAATCCTCTGCCTGCTCCTCTTCGGACGGAAAGAGCATTTTCTGGGGCTCCATTTCCGGAGGTCCCGCACACATTCCCGCGGCAGGCGCATCCGCGCTCCAGTACATGGGAGCCCGCTTGTTCTCATCCTTCCCCGAGCCGCGCATTCCCAGCTCCTCCCCGTAATACAGAAAGGCCTGTCCGGGCATCAGGAGATTCAGGGCCTGCGCCAGCTTGACGCGGCTCCCGTCATCCCGCGGATAGTAACCGGCGCTGCGGGCCATGTCGTGGTTGGTATAGAACGGGGCGTTGATGTAGTCCTCCCGCACCGAGGCGTAAAGCTTTTCCTCTGCCGCAAGGCGCTTGCCGTAGATGGAGGCATCTTTTTTCCCCCGTGCAATCGGGGCGATTACCCCTTCCGCCCCCGCAAAGGCAAAATCGAACATGGAATCAATGCCGCTCGAATAATATTCGGCGTAGCTTTCCTGGGATGTCCAGGCTTCAGCCACCAGGTACGCATCGGGATTCTGTTCCTTTACCGTTTCGGTCAGCCATTTCGTAAAGGCGATGCCGGCTTCCTGATCCTCTGAATAATAGGATGTAACCGCGTCAAGCCTGAAACCGTCAACCCCGCGCTGCTGCCAGAAGCCGGTAACCTCTGCGAGTTCGCCGCGCACGGCTTCGGAATCCAGATTCAGGTCCGGCATACCCGACCAGAAACGCGCCTCGTAAAAGAAGCGGCTTTCGGGCAGCGGCTCATAACCGCTTTTCTGTTCGTCGGAAAAGCAGTAATAATCCACATACGGGCAGTCCTCGGCGGATGGCTCCGCCCCCGCGGGAAGTCCCCTCAGATAGTCCGCGGCAGCCAGAAACCACGGATGCCCGGAGGAGGTATGGTTTACGGCAAGATCCAGAATCAGGCGGACGCCGCGGTCGTGGCATTCCCTGACAAGCGTATCAAAATCCTCCAGGCTGCCGTATTCCGGGTCGATGCCGAAATAGTCCGTCGCATCGTATTTGTGATAGGTGGGCGAGGGAAAGATGGGCATCAGCCAGATCATATCGCATCCGAGATCCTCTCCGCCCTGCGGATTCCCGTCATTGATGTAATCGAGCTTCTCCGTAAGGCCTTTCAGGTCTCCGATCCCGTCCCCGTCGCCGTCATAAAAGGAATAGACAAAAACTTCATAGCAGACGGCGGAACCATTCTCTCCCGCCGGCGCGCAGAAACCCCGGGCCGCGGGAAGCGCAAAAGCTGTCAGAAATGCAGCCCCCGCCAGCAATATCCTTGCGGCGGTCCCGAAATGATGTTTTCTCATATTGATACCTTCTTTCCTGACCAGCAGGCGCCTGAGAAAGCCTGCCCGCACCGGAAGTCTGACGCCCTTCAGCTTCCGTACTTCCTCTGCGAGATATTCCTCGGAGAAACGGTTCTGTGGTTGTTTCATCGTATTGCTTCTTTCCTTTTCTCCTGAAGAACTTCATTCCATTCGGGGAAACGCTGCCTTAATCAGGGTTTCCTCAGTTTTTCCTGTCCCGCGGCAGCTTTCAGGGCCTCCGCTATTTTTTTCTGAAGCGGAAAGCGGGTTCTCTTCGGGGATATGCGGTTATACATTTCAAGCAGGCGTGACGCATCTTTTTGTTCCAGAAAAGGAATCAGTTTAAGCACCGCACCCTCCGAGGCCTGTACCATCCACACGATATCCGCTCCGCCGTACCCGGCTTTCGCGGTCAGGATAAATTCCACGGCTTCCGCCGCAGTCTCCGGGGCCGGAACGGAATCCGCGATCATCTGAACCGTTTGCTGTACCTTTTCAAAGAATTCATCGTGACAGGGATGTGCCGAAGGCTTGTTTCCGAACCCCAGAATACCGTCCCAGGGTTTTGCGGCGGCTCTGGCCTTTCCCGCTTCCCGCTCGTACTCCGCGTAGCAGCTTTTCAGTTCATCAATGCCTTCCATGCTCCGCCTCCCGGCCTGAAATCTTCCGTGATCCCGCCAGAGGCAGGTTTTCTTAAGGTAAAAATATGGGTAATTCCTCCGGAAATGACTGTTTTTCGCCATTTCCGGAGTCTGGCTCTGAACAGTTACAATTATGGTAGCCCACAGAATGCCATTTGTCAAGTTTAACCACGCACTATGGCTCATTTTCTTTTCAGCTGATTTCTTTTTGTCCATTATACAATAAGACCTATTGACAATCTTCTCGCGCAATTGTATAATTTGGGTAACCCGGGAGTAAAGGAATCGTCCTTTCTCCACACAATTATGCATTTTCCAAAGAGAGGTAGAGAAATGAAAAAAGCATTATCCATCCTGCTGTCAGCCAGCCTTCTTGCCGGAGTAATGACCTCCTTTGCATTTGCCGAGGAAGCCGAGACCGCCGCTGACCACAGCGACCAGACCATCGGTATCGCAATGCCCACGAAATCCCTTGAAAGATGGAACCGTGACGGCGAATACCTGAAGGAGCAGTTTGAGGAAGCCGGCTACAGCGTTCAGCTGAAGTATTCCGACAACGACATTGAACAGCAGAATAACGATATCTCCAACATGATCGCCGACGGCGTTGATCTGCTTATCATTGCCGCCATCGACGGCGAGTCCCTCACCCAGACCCTTGCCGATGCAAAGGATGCCGAGATTCCGGTTATCGCCTATGACCGTCTGATCATGGAAACCGACGCCATCTCCTACTATGTATCCTTCGATAACTATACAGTAGGCGTTCTTCAGGGCCAGTTCGTAATCGATTCTCTGGGACTTGACATTGATAACACCGAGGACAGCTACAACATCGAGTTCACCGCCGGAGATCCCGCAGACAACAATGCAGGCTATTTCTTCAACGGCGCATACGATACGCTGGAGCCCTTCATCGAGGCAGGCATCCTGAATATCCCGTCCGGCAAGACCAGCTTTGAGCAGGTTGCCACCCCGGCATGGTCCACGGATACCGCTCTCGAGAACTTCCAGAACACCCTGGCTTCCTACTACTCCGACGGAACCGTTTTGGATATCGCCCTCTGCTCCAATGACTCCACGGCCCTCGGCGTTGCACAGGCAATCCAGTCCGACTATGCGGGCGACAACACGCCCATCGTTACCGGACAGGACGGCGATATCGCCAACCTGCAGAACATTGTCGACGGCATCCAGACCATGACCGTTTACAAGAACGTATCCGACGAAGCCGGCGTTACCCTCGTGCTTGCAGAGGCCATTCTTGAAGGCGAAACCCCGGATGAGGGACTTCTTGAAGAGCTCGATGCAGAAGCGGCTTTCGATACCGAGTCCTATGACAACGGCACCGGCATCATTCCTTCCTATCTGCTTGTACCGTGGACAGTCACCGTCGACAACCTTGAAGATCTGGTAGAAACCGGTCTCTACGAGTGGGATGAGGATGAGAAGTACCTGGTATCCACCGCAAAATAAGCTCTCAGGAGCAGTTCACTGCGGTGCTTCCGACAGGATAAGCGCAGGCACTTTCAAAGCTGCCGAATGCATTTTCCTGCTGTAAACACTTGAGCACTCGGGGGAGTGGAGGAAACTCCGCTCCCTCTTCTTCGTTTTTCAGTACCTGTACGGAGCCCGGATACTCTATCCGGTTCCTGCAGCTGTATTTCCTTCAGAAAGGAGACAGGGATTGGCTGACCATATTCTGGTGATGAAAAACATCACAAAGGAGTTTCCGGGCGTCAAGGCGCTTGACAACGTCAACCTGGAGGTGGAACGGGGAGAAATCCACGCACTGGTTGGGGAAAACGGTGCAGGCAAATCCACCCTGATGAATGTCCTGAGCGGCACCTACCCCTATGGCACCTACACCGGAGATATTATCTACAACGGGGAAACCTGTCAGTTTAAAACACTAAAGGACAGTGAAAAGGTCGGGATCGTCATTATTCACCAGGAACTTGCACTCATCCCGGAGCTTTCCATCGGTGAAAACATGTTTCTGGGCAACGAACGTCTCGGCAGGTTCGGGATCGACTGGGACCGCACCTATCATGAGGCCGAGGAGCACATGCAGCAGGTCGGTCTCAAAGACAGCGCCCAGACCCTGATCAAGGATATCGGAACCGGCAAGCAGCAGCTGGTCGAAATTGCCAAGGCGCTTGCCAAGAACGTAAAACTGCTCATCCTCGATGAGCCCACCTCCTCCCTGAACGAGGAGGACGCGAAGATGCTGCTGGACCTTCTGCTTGAATTCAAGAAGTCCGGCCTGACCTCCATCATCATCTCCCACAAGCTCAATGAAATCGCCTATGTGGCAGATAAGATCACGGTTATCCGCGACGGTGCCACCATTGAAACCATCGATAACTCCAGCCGCGAGGTAGATGAGGACCGCATTATCCAGGGCATGGTCGGGCGCTCCATGGATGACCGTTACCCGGAGCGCGAACACCTTGTATCCGATGAAATCGGCATGGAGGTCCGGGACTGGAACGTTTTCCACCCCATCTACACCGACAAAAAAGTGGTCGACAATATCTCCTTCAATGTACATAAGGGTGAAATTGTGGGCTTCTCCGGCCTGCAGGGCGCCGGCCGCACGGAGCTCGCCATGTCCATATTCGGAAAGGCCTACGGTACCGGCATCACCGGCCATCTCTTCATCGACGGGAAAGAGGTACGGCTCCACAACGAGCACGAGGCGATCATGGCAGGCCTTGCCTATGTCACGGAAGACAGAAAAGGAAACGGCCTGGTCTTAGACAAGAGCATCGCCATGAATACCACCATGGCGCGTCTGGACAAGGTGTGCGACCGCGGCATCATCGATACCAACAAAGAAAACCAGGTGGCTGAGGAATACAAGGAGAAGCTCCGGACCAAAACGCCCTCCATTCACCAGAATGTCGGAAACCTCTCCGGCGGAAACCAGCAGAAGGTCTTACTGGCCAAGTGGATGTTTGCGGACTCGGAGGTCCTGATTCTGGACGAACCCACCCGCGGTATTGACGTTGGCGCCAAATATGAAATCTACTGCATTATGAACGACCTGGTTGCCCAGGGCAAATCCGTAATTATGATTTCGTCCGAAATGCCGGAGCTGCTTGGCATGTGCGACCGTATCTATGTCATGAACGAGGGCAGGATGGTTGCGGAAATGCCGGCGTCCGAGGCGACGCAGGAAAAGATTATGGCTGCAATCCTGAAATCCGACAAAGCATAAGAAGGGAAGGTTTCTATGAAAGTAACTGCTTTTATCAAAAAATATACCATGGTCATAGCGCTGGTCGTGGTTTTCATCATCTTTTCCGTTCTGACGGACGGTAGGCTTCTTTATCCCCAGAACCTTTCCAATCTGCTGCTCCAGAACGCCTATGTACTGGTGCTCTCCTGCGGCATGCTGCTGTGCATCCTGACCGGCGGAAACGTGGACCTTTCCATCGGCTCCACGGTCTGTCTCGCCGGCGCCATCGGAGCGCAGCTGCTCTCCCAGACCGGCATTCCGGCCGTCATAGTCATTCTGATCTGCATCGCTTCCGGCGTGCTGATCGGTATCTGGCAGGGCTTCTGGATCGGTTATGTGCATATTCCGCCTTTTATCTGCACGCTTTCCGGCATGTTCCTCTTCCGCGGACTGGCGCGCGTTGTCCTGGATTCCAAAACCGTTTCCATCAAGAACAATACGTTCCTGAATATTTTTGCCTCCTATATCCAGATTCCCGGTCTTGACACCGTGAAGGAGGAGGGCGGCGGCTTCTTCTACAATATGCTGAATGGCCTCAGGAACTGGCTGCTGCCGTTAATCGGGCAGGATCCGGAGCAGAAGCTTTTCATCTCCGCCGCAATCGCGGGCGTCCTGGTAGCCATCGCACTGGTCGTTCTCACCATTGTGAACCGCGTTAAGAAGTCCCGCAAGGGCTACAGGCAGGATTCCTTTATCACCGAGTTCGGACGGATTATCATCATAGCTGTCCTGATTGTCCTCTACTCCTGGAAGCTTGCGAACTACAAGGGTATCCCGGTTATGATGCTCTGGGTTCTGGCCGTGGTTCTGATTTATGCTTTCATTACCTCCCGCACCGCGTTCGGACGTTATTTCTACGCTGTCGGCGGCAATGAAAAGGCTACCAAGCTTTCCGGTATCAATACCCAGAAGGTTTACTTTATGGCCTACGCCTCCATGTCGACACTGGCGGCCGTTTCCGCCATGCTGGTGGCGGCCCGTGTGGGCTCCGTCAACGGTGATACCGGTACCTCCTTTGAGATGGACGCCATCGGTTCCTGCTTTATCGGCGGTGCTTCCGCCTACGGCGGTTCCGGTACGGTTCCCGGCGTCATGGTCGGTGCAATTCTCTTAGGCGTCATCAACCAGGGTATGTCCATCATCGGACTCGACAACAACTGGCAGTATGTCGTCAAGGGCGCCGTGCTGCTGACGGCCGTTATCTTCGATGTTGTCTCGAACCATAAGACCGGCAAGGCCTGATTCAGGCTGCCGCTTCCCGCGGGGATTTCTTCCTTACGGAGGCTGTACAATGATTCGTGTCTCTGATTCGTTTTTTCTCTCATCATGATCAGGGATTTCTTCTTACGGAGCCGGTACGGCGGTTTGTGTCTCCGATTCGGTTTTCTTTCATCACGGTCTTTTTCGGAAAGGTAAGTGTAATGAAAAAGTTCTTTCATAAGCTTCTGAATGAGGCTCCTGCCCGCGCCAATACAACCCATGCGGTTCTTCTCGTGATTATCGGCGCATACTTTATCTACATGGGCAGCCGGATGATTGCAAATACCCGGTCGGGGGCGTCTTCCATGCCCATGTCCCAGAGTGTGGCGCTGTGCGTGATTATGGCTGTGATCGGGCTGCTCGTTATCGGATACGGCGGACTGATTTTCTATCATGCAAACAGGCAGAGAAAAGACAGCGATACAGACCCGGAAGACAATGAGAAGAGCTGACGGGCAGATACGGGGACAAAATCGGATGACTTTCAAAAACCCCGGGCGGTATGCCGGGTTCCTGTAAAAGAGCCGGATGCAGATCTGTTCAATGCAGATCTGCATCCGGCTTTGCTGTGTGCTGCTCTGTGCTGTTGTGTGCTGCCGTTCACATCCATCGTGTTCATCATTATCACGCCCTGCCCGCGAGGCAGCAGGAAAATGCCTTCAGGCTTCGGTTCCGTCGCAAAGAATTTCTAAATGCGCAGAAAAGCCGCTAAAGACATGGGGAGAAAATCCCAAACTCCCTGCGGTCAAACATGGGATTTTCTCCCCATAACGCGGTTTTCTGCACATTAAGAAATTCTAATTGCTCCTCCACAGGCGCCTTCAGACATTTTCCTGCTGCCCCGCTTACGTTACCGCTTACGATAATTACTGCTGCCACCCGCAGGCTGTCAGGAAAGCCCGGGTCGGTGACGTGATTTACGACTGCTATAACGTAAGCACAGCTGCAGGGGAATGTCTGAAGGCGCCTGTGAGGAGTGCTTAGAAG
>CAMOSC010000103.1 GCA_946624325.1 uncultured Clostridia bacterium | reverse complement strand
CTTATTAACGGACACGGATTCTGAACTGTTACGTTTTTTGAAAGCATAGCAGACATTTTTAAATGAAACCGGGACGGCAATGTTGTAGTATAAGGACAGAAGCCGGAAAAAAGCAGCCGGCTCTGAACCAGTGTCAGGAACTTCAGCAGTCTGCCATTCTGATCTGACGCCCGTTTTCATGGTGCCTTCAGGTCGGAAGAGTCCTTCGGTAAATGACATTGGCTCTGAACAGTCACGAAAATATTATAGTCCTCAGACAGAGGGTTGTAAACAGGAAAGAGAGGGACAATTATGGAAAGTGAGCGCGTCCGTCAGATTTTCAGGGAGAGGGAAACGCACAGGGCGGAGTACGGGCATCTGATCAACCGGGCTATCCCGCTTTATGAGGATCCCACAAGGTATAATACGAGGGAGCTTGTGGAGCTCTCAATGCTGCAGTTTGAGATGATGAAAGCGCCGGATGATGCGCTGAGGCAGGAAAAAATGCGCGAATTTGAGGCTGCCATCGCGGCGGTTAAGCCGCTGCCCGGAGCCCCGGAGCGGGTTTACCTGTACCCTGACGGGAATATCCCGACGGAGACGGAGTATACGGAGAACCCGGGTTATATCTATGATCATGATCCGGGCTTTGCCCCCTACTACCTGGAGATGCTCCTCCCGGCGGGAATCGCACCGAAGGGCGGCGTAGTGCTGGTTGCGGGCGGCAGCCACGGTCCGGGAACCATCAATGAGTGCTACCAGGTCGGACTGGAATTCAACAGGATGGGGTATCATGCCTTTATCCTGCAGTGCAGGCCGAACGGATGCCCATGGAGCAGGCTGGAGACCGCCACGGACGCGGCAAGGGCCTTCCGTCTGATCCGCTCCAGGGCGGAGGAATATCATCTGGATCCGTCACACCTTGCCTATGCGGGCTTCTCCAACGGGGGCGTGACGGGGGACTTCTGCATTATGTTCTATTCAAAGGGGCAGAAGACGGAGGACTATTTCAAAGAGTACAGGCCGGATGAAGCGGATGCCTTTGCCGGGAATCCGAATGCCTATATCTGCGTGTACGGGGCCAGGCACAAGGGCACCGAATACGCGGAGGAGGGCGTCGACTATCCGCCGACCTTTGTGGCGATCGGCCGGCATGATTTCGTCTGCTGCGAGAATTTATACGATGAGCTGCTGCCGTATCTGCAGCGGCATAAGGTACCCTATGAGCTGCACACTTTCGCCGCACACCCGCACGGCTATGCCGGCTGGAGCATTATTGACGGGAAAAGCGATCCCAATTTTGACCTGTGGAGCGTTCATGCGGGGGCTTTCCTGGACGACTGCTTCGATATCTGCCGCTGGCAGAAGCCGGAAATTTGAGAAACGCGCGGAAAGCGGCGGAATTAGCGGTATTTTGCTGTCTGTTGAGAAACGCGCGGAAAACGCCGGAATTAGCGGTATTTTGCGCAGGAACCCGGAAGGCGTGGAAGCCGCTCGCGAGCTTCCACATCTGCCGGGTGATAGACAAAAGCAGCCGGGGGCTGCGAATGTCCGCCTGCGGAATCGGATGAGCGGATGGTTTTCCCGCCCATCCGATCTGTCTGATACTAAGAAGCCTCCGTCGGATCGCATACCGCCCCGGGCATACCCCTTCGGGTACAGTCAGGAGGATTTCTTAAGGATATTGAAACTGTTCAGGACCAGCCTCCGGAAATGGCAAAAGCGCCATGCCTGGAGTTGTGCCCGGCTCTGAACAGTAACCTATAAAATACGGAACGGGAGAACAAAAAAACATGAAGCTGCAGCCTGCGATGATATTCGGAGAAAACATGGTCCTTCAGCGGGGGATGGAAATCCCCGTGTGGGGCAGGAGCGTCAGGGAGGATCTGGTGACGGTTGAACTGGGAAGTACAAAGGTTCGCGCGAGGGCCGAAAAAGGAGAATGGTGCGCCGTCCTGCCGGCCATGGAAGCCTGTGAGAAAATCCGGATGACAATTTCCTCGGAGAAGACCGGCGAGCGGATTGTCTTCGGGAATGCCGCCGTGGGGGAGGTATGGATTGCTGCAGGGCAGTCCAATATGGAATTCCTCCTGAAATACGATGAGGAGGCGGAGCAGCTGTATGAAGAGGAGCCGGACCCGCTCCTGCGCTATTTCCGGTATCCCTGCGCGGCCTTCCAGGGAGCGCTTGAGAGCTGCCCCTTCCCGGACGACGGGTTCTGGAGAACCTGGGAGAGTACGGAAAACCGCGGCATGTTCAGCGCGCCGTCAGCCTACATGGGGAAGATCCTGCGGAAGGTGCTGGGCGTCCCGGTGGGTTTTGTTGGTTGTAACTGGGGCGGGACGCCGGCCCCCGCCTGGGCCGATATGGAGGAGCTGAAGGACAATCCCGCCCTGGCCCCCGTACTTGCATGGCAGGAAAAGATCAACGAAAAGACCGATTACCGGACCTATATAGCCGCATCGGAACGCTGGTCTCCGGAGCTGCCGCCTGTGGAGAAGGAGCGGGAGCGCATGTTCATGATGGGCGTTCCCTTCGATGAGATTATGGCAGTCATGCCGCCGATGCCCGTGCCGGAGGGATACGGACCCTATATGGAAGGGCCGCGTTCGTGTATCCGCCCAAGCGGCGTTTTTGAGCAGATGGTCCGGAAAATCGCCCCGTACGCTGCCCGCGGCGTGATCTGGTACCAGGGGGAGGACGATGATTTCCGCGGATGGCAGGGCATCTACGATGAGAGCATGAAGGCGGTGATCAGAAGCTGGCGCAGGCTCTGGAACCGCGAGCTGCCCTTCCTGCAGGTGGAGCTTGCGCCGTTTGAGGGCGTGGGCTTCGCGGCCGCAAAGGACTATCCCCTGATAAGGCACAAACAGCGCGCGGCAGCTGCGGCCTTGCCGGGGGTGCATAATGTCTGCATCACGGACGCGGGGCACCGCACCAATATCCATGTGCGGAAGAAACGGCCGGTCGGGGAAAGGCTGGCCCTGCTTGCCCGGAAATATGTGTACGGAGAACAGGAGCTTGCGGCGGACAGCCCGGAACTTTTGAAGGCTGAGCGGATGGCCGGGGAGGCTGCGGACGGCATTCGCCTTTACTTTAACCACGCTGATGGCGGCATGGTGATCCGGGGAGATCTCAAAGCCGCGATGGAGATTACAGCGGACGGCACAGCAGCGGAAGCGGAGGCAGAGGCGCAGGGCAATGCCCTGCTCCTTCGGAGTCCATCCTTCAGGGAGGCAAAGGAGATCTGCATCCGTTATATGGAGGTGAATTACGGGGAGGCGGCACTCTTTAACGGGGAGGGCCTTCCGGCATTCTCTTTTACAGTAAGGCTGTAAATTGGCAACTGTTCAGAGCCAGGCGACAATCTCAAGAGAGCTTCATGGATTCAGCTGGCTGAAATTCATGATTTCTCTTGAGATTGTCATCTGGCGAGCACGCCACAACTCCGGAAATGGCTGTCTTTCACCATTTCCGGAGTCTGGCGCTGAACAGTTACGTAAATTGAAAACATTATGGCTGCTGTCCGGAGCCGGACTCCGGAAATGGCAAAAGCACCATAGGGAAAAGTCCGGACATTCACAGGAATTATGGAGGAAGAAAAATGGCAGAGAGAATACCGGTAACAGAGGAGGATTTTATTCTGGAGCGTCAGTTTAAGATGACGGACAGCGGCCGTATCGACAGGATCCTGGATCTCTACACCACCTTCAATGACAAGGTGGATCTGGAGGCCCTGAAAAAGGGCGGTTTTATCAGGGTAGTCGGCGAGATGATGGAGCCCGTTACCATGAATTTCGACGATCATGCCCCGGAGGTGATTGCCTACTGGGCAAAGCGCGGCATGGTGAAGGAGTTCCACGGTGAGGATGTCCCCATGAGCTGGAGCGAATATGAGGCCAAAACAGGCTATCGCTGGGAGGATCCGATGGGGCAGGGGAAGCAGAACCTGCACAAAAAGTGGAATTCCTTTGTGCCGGTTTCCGCTTTCGCAGAGGAGAACAAAGGCAGGAAATACCCGGTTGTGATCGCCCTGCACGGCGGCTTCAACCCCATCAGCATCATCGACGGCTGGGGATGGGTGCAGGAGGCCGCAAGGCGGGAGTGGATCGTGATCGTCCCGTCCATAGAGCTGGATGATATCATCGTGGAAATCCTGGAGGAGGCGAAGAAGCTTTATCCCATCGACGAGAGCCGCGTCTACTGCATGGGCTTCTCCTATGGCGGATTCATGACCAATACCATCGGCAACAAGCGGCCGGAGCTGTTTGCGGCCGTGGCGCCCTGCGGCGCGCCGATATCCGACGGCCGGTGCGACAAGGCCATCGGCCCGGAACCGCAGCTTCCCTTTGACGGCGTTCCCAGGGCCATTGCCATGAACACCTATATGCCGGTTATCAATATTTACGGACAGCTGGACGGCTTCCGCTTCCCCTTCTATAATTTTAAAGGCTATTTCTCGGGCGCTGGAAGCGCAAAGGAGCTCGTGGATGGGCTGAATTGCTGGCTGCAGGTCAATCAGGCAAAGGAGATCTCCCTGGAGGAGGTTATGGCGCTGAAGGGCCGCACGGATATCAGCGAGATTGAGCGGGAGATGGGCGTGCCCGTGGCCGAGGGCTGCGGCGAGACCATTGTCCGCGACGGCATCAAAAGCTACATAGCCGGCTTCAGGAGTGAGGACGGGATCGTGCGCACAAAGCTCATGTGCGAGATGAACATGCCTCACTGGTCCACGCCGGAGCTTGCAAGGCAGGCCTTCGATTTCTTCGCACAGTTCGCAAGGGACCCGGAGACAAAGGAGAGCCTGTATCTGGGCCGTTCCTGATCGCCGTTTTCACCGGAATCACGGCAGATAGCAAAATCACCATATTTCCCGAAAGTGTGACAGGGAAGAAAATCATCCTATTCAGTAACTGTTCAGAGCCAGACTCCAGAAATGGCGAAAAGCAGCCATTTCCGGAGCTGCGGCGTTTCCTGCAGGAAAAAGAGAAAACGGCAGTGTGCACTGCGGGAAGGAGGAAACGGATCCATGACATTTCATAAGATGGCACGGGCAGTTCTCTGTGCGGCGTTTTGCCTGCTTCCGTCCCTTTTTGCGGCTGAGGGACCGGCTCACAGGGCTTTCGCCGGAGAATTGCAGGGAGAGGAACTGCGCTGCACCTATCTGGGAATAGAAAACTATGGTTCGGCTGAAGTCTGCAAAGCGAATCTCCCGTATTTCCGCTACCGTTTTCTGGATGAAAACGGTACGGAGCTGGTTTTTCCGGTGGATAACGGCTCGGCGGATGAGAACGGTCGGTACGCCTATCCGATACAGAATACCCTGAAAGAGGGCTATGAATTCCTGATCCGGGTAGAGAACGGCGTGGTTGTACAGGCGCAGGAACTTGTCCCGGAGTCCGGGGTGGATGGGGCAGGAGCCCCTGTGCCGGGTCCGGAGTCGGCTTTTCCCGAGACTTCCGGGGAAGCTTCGCCGGGGCAGGAAAATGACAGCCCCTCGGCAAACGTTTCTCCTGAACTGGAGAATTCTGCAGCTGCGCCAGACGGTTTGCCTGGCCAGGAGAATTCTATTCCTTCGGCAAACGTTTCTGCTGCGCCGGAGAATTCTGCAGCTGCGCCAGACGGTTTATCCGGTCAGGAAACCTGCACTCCGCCGGTAAGCGGCACGCCGGGGCTTCTCACGCTCGGAAATTTCCTGCGGACGGCCCTGGAGCCCATGGGCACGGCGCTCTATATTTACGGCGGCGGTTGGGACTGGCAGGATGAAGGTGCGGGCCCGCAGACAAGAAGCCTTGGCGTTTCCCCGGACTGGGTGCGTTTTTTTGACGCGCAGGATGAAAATTTTACCTATAAGGACCGGAATGAAGATCCGGCGCTCCGGGATCCGGCACATAGTTTCTATCCCTTCGGGGAATTCAACGAGTATTATTACGCGGGGCTGGATTGCTCGGGCTATGTGGGCTGGGCGGTTTACAACCTGCTTGAGACGGAGGACGGAAATCCCGGTTATGTGGGAAAAGCCCGCAGCTTTGCCCTCGATATGTCGGAGAGGGGTTATGGCAGCTGGGTGAAGGATTTCCGGAGACCGGACGGAAGCTATGATCTGCAGCCCGGCGATATCGTGAGCAACAACACCCATGTGTTCATCATACTGGGCTGCTGTGCGGACGGAAGCATTGTGATCGCCCACTCGGTGCAGTCTCTAAGCCGCACCGGGCAGCCGGGAGGCGGCGTACAGCTGACTGCGCTGGGGTACGGCGAGGATTGTGAGGCGTACCGCCTGGCGGATGCGTATATGTCGGCGCACTGCCCTGAGTGGTACAGGCGTTATCCGGCGGCGCTCAGGAACCCGGAAAGCTACCTGCCGGCAGAGGTTGAGACGGCAGGGCGGTTCCGCTGGTCTCTGGAAGAAGCGGACAGTGTACTTTCCGACCCGGAAGGGCTTTCGCGGCTGCCTGCGGCGGAAGTGCTTGAAATTCTTGTATCTGGTTAGTGCCGGACTCCGGAAACAGCGGAAAGATGCAGTTTCCCAAGCTGCGGCGTGCCCATCCCCTGAGCTGCTGTTCACGGCCCTGCCGGCAACAGTCCGGGGACTCGTGAAAAAACCCGCTGACTCGTTTTCCAGACGTTTTGAAACACGGGGACAGGCTTTCTGACGCATTTTCCGGAAAGGCGTGCGTCAGGAAGGCTGTCTCCGTGTTTCACCGCTTCCTGAAGCCGCAGGGGAAGCGGACTGCATCATGGAGGATCCCATGACCTGCCGGATGAGCTGGAAGGCTGTTCCCAAAGCCACGGGTTACCAGGTGCGCTTCGGCATTGCTCCGGACAAGCTGTATTCGGCTTATCAGGCTTACGGGCCGCAGGCATACATCACCACGCTGAACGCCGGCGTGAGCTACTGGTATACCATCGATTCCTTCAATGAAAACGGCGTGCGGGAGGGCACGGAAATTTACCGGATGTGAGCTGTGGATCGCGGGGGACAGATTCCCCTGATTGAATTGCGGAAAGCCGGGCCACGGGGGACTCCCCTGATTGAATTGCGGAAAGCCGGGCATTACGGGGACAGGTTTCCCTGACTTATCTGCGGAAAGCAGGCGGTCAGGGGAGCCTGTCCCCTTTGTTTTTTACACGGGAACCTGCCCCTTCTGACTCCCCGCTGATGCATCGTTTTGATTGACAAGCGGTGGCCGAACACCTATACTTATATATTAAGAAAAAATATACGGGAGGAAAGCAGATGGAACTTCCATTTCAGATTGATTTAAGCGGACAGGTTGCGGTGGTAACCGGCGGAAGCGGCGTGATCGGCGGCATGTTCTCGAGAGCGCTGGCGGCCTGCGGCGCGAAGGTTGCGGTGCTTGGCCGCAGCGCGGAGCATGGACAGAAGGTGGTGGACGATATCACCGCGGATGGCGGAGAAGCCTGCGCTTTCTCCTGCAACGTCATGGAAACGGAGAGCGTAAAGGCCTGCCGGGATGCCATTCTGGAAAAGTGGGGCGGCATCAATATCCTGGTGAATGCCGCGGGCGGCGCCGTCAAGAGCGCCGAGGTACCGGAGGATCAGCTGGCGGATATCCAGGGAGATGCCCGAACGTTTTTCAATACCGATATGGAGAACATCCGGCGTGAGCTGGATCTCAACCTCTATGGTACCATGCTCCCGACCCAGGTGTTCGGAGAAGTGATGATCGGACGGGAGAATGCCAATATCGTCAACATCTCCAGCATGGGCGCCTTCGGCCCGCTCACAAGGATTCCGGGATATTCCGGCGCAAAGGCGGCCGTTTCCAACTTTACCGAGTGGGCAGCCACCTATTTTGCAAAGAGTGGCATCCGCGTAAATGCTCTGGCTCCGGGCTTCTTCCAGACGCCCCAGAACCATGCCCTGCACTTCAATGAGGACGGAACCCCGACGCCCAGAAGCAAAAAGATTGTGGATTCCACGCCCATGGGCCGCTACGGGGAGCCTGAGGAGCTGATCGGCGCCTTACTGTTCCTGGTGAGCCCGAAGGGCTCCGGTTTTGTGACCGGTGTGGTGCTGCCGGTGGACGGCGGCTTCCACTGCTTCCTGGGGGTATAAACCCGCATGCCCCGCAGCCGGGGACTCCGGCAGGCGAAAGAAAGGCGGGTATAATCTGAGGGGTCATGAGAGGACCTGATCAATGGATAAGAAGAAACTGTTCTGGGCAGTCTTTGCGGTTGTGATTGCGGTGCTCACGATCTTTGCGGTCGTGAGCCAGAGCAAGGATTTTTCCGTGGAGATGCTTGTCGAATTTATTAAAACGGCCAATCCCTTCTGGATGGCTGCCGCTGTAATTTCCATGAGCGGCTTTATCATCTTTGAGGGGCTGGCTATCCGTGTGCTCGTATTTGGACTGGATACCGGAAGGAGGCGCTGCAGGGGGATCCTGTATGCGGCGGCAGACGTCTATTTCTCCGCCATCACGCCTTCCGCCTCCGGCGGACAGCCCGCAAGCGCCTTTTTCATGATCCGGGACGGGATTTCCGGTGCCGTATCCGCGGTGATCCTGCTGGTCAATCTGGTCATGTATACCTTTGCCATCATGTTCGTGGGGGTGGTCTGCGTTACCGGAAAGCCTCAGGTTCTGATGCATTTCGGAACGCCCTCAAAGGTGCTGATTGCCCTGGGCTTCCTGATCATGGGCATTTCGGCCGCGGGGTTTCTGCTCCTGCTGTTTAAGGAGAGGCTGCTGCACCGGATCTGCGAGTGGCTGCTGCGGCTGATCCACCGCATGCGGTTGATCCGCCATCCGGAAAAGCTTGAGGCAAAGCTTCAGCATATCATGGATGAGTACGATGAATGCGCGGGCATGATTGCCAGCAAGTGGAAAATGCTGTTCCTGGCGTTCCTGTTCAACCTGCTCCAGCGCGTCTCGCAGATTACGGTTACACCCTGTGTATATATGGCTACCGGCGGCAGCCTGTCCCGCTTTTTTGAACTCTGGAGCACGCAGGCCTTTGTGGCCATCGGCTCCAACTGCGCCCCGATCCCGGGTGCCATGGGTGTGGCGGATTATCTGCTGCTGGACGGCCTGAACGGTATTGTGGAAGCGTCCGCCGTAACCAACATGGAGCTGGTGAGCCGGAGTATCTCCTTCTACAGCTGTGTGATCTTAAGCCTGCTGATTGTGGCTGCCGGCTACATTTCGGTTGTGCGGGAGCGGAGAAAGAGAAAACATGCCGAAGCCGGTTCCGGAAACGGCCGGGCCGAAGGCTGAACAGCAACAAAAAAACAAGGATTCAGGAGACTATTACCCTATGAAAACAAAGATCGGGAATCTTACGCGAACCATTCTGACAGGCCTGCTGGCACTCATTTTCTGTGCCGTGCTTCTGCTTCCCGCCTCCATCGCGAGGGCGGATGCCCCTGTGATAACCGATATTTCGGTAAGCGAACCGGATACGGAGAGGTTTGGGATTACAGCCTCCTTTACCGCGTCCGCGGGTGTGTACCGGGTGATGACCGCAGCCTGGACCGAGGCGAACGGACAGGACGACCTGGTGTGGCAGGAGGCGGCTGTCTCCGGCAATACGGCGAACTGTACGTTGAAGGTATCCGACCATAACGGAGAAGCCGGCACCTATGCCGTAAGGGTCTATCTCTATGATTCCGAGGGAAGGGTTGCCGTTGCGGAGAAAAAGGTTGCCGTTCCGGAGCCGGAACCGGAGACAGCGCCGCCTGCCATAAGTGCCGTAAGCATCAGCGAGCAGTCCGCGGAAGGATACCGCGTGACGGCGGAGTTTCTTGCAGAGGCAGGCGTGAAGGAGGTGCTGATGCCCAGCTGGACCGAGGCGAACGGTCAGGATGAACTGGTCTGGCATCGCGCGCAGGTCGAGGGAAATACGGCTTCCTGCTATATCCCGGTTTCGGAGCACCGGTATGAGGGCGGCGTATATATCACGCATGTATACGTCACGGATACGAAGGACCGCACGGCGATAGCCGGAACGAGCGTGACCATAGACCGCGGGCCGGTGGGAAACGGCCATATCGTCTGCATTGATCCTGGTCATCAGGCCTACGGTATCAGCGCTCAGGAGCCCAACGGCCCCGGCAGCTCTGTCATGAAAGCGAAGCTCTCCACGGGAACCTCCGGCGTGGCATCCGGTGTGCCGGAGCATGTGTTAAATCTCGCGGTTTCCCTGAAGCTGAAGGCGGAGCTGATCGCCAGGGGCTATCAGGTGGTGATGATCCGTGAAACCAGTGACTGCCCCATGAGCAATGCGGAGCGCGCTCAGCTGGCAAATGGTAGCGGGGCGGAAATCTTTGTGCGCATCCACGCCAACGGCAGCAACAACCGCTCAATCAGCGGTGCCATTTTCTATGCGCCATCCATGGGCAATCCTTACCTGAGCGCAGGCGTGAAGAGTGCCAGCATCAGCCTGGCCCAGACCATGGTCAACCATTACTGCGCGGTTACGGGCCTTGTCAACCGGGGCGTGCTGCAGGATGATTCCATGTCCGGCATCAACTGGTGCACCATTCCCGTGACCATCGCGGAGATGGGCTTCATGTCCAATCCCACGGAGGACCTTATGATGCAGGATCCCGCCTTCCAGGCAAGGATGGCGCAGGGCCTGGCAAACGGCATCGACGCGTATTTCGGAATTTCGCGCTGATGGGCAATGCATGAATACGCGCTGATGGGCAATGCCTAAATACGCGCTGAAGGGCGATGCACAACTATGCGCCGGAGTGCAATGCCTAAATACATGCTGAAGGGCGATGCACAGCTATGCGCCGGAGCGCAATGCATAAATACGCGCTGAAGGGCGATGCACAGCTATGCGCCGGAGCGCAATACATAATTACATGCTGAAGGACTATGCACAGTAATCTGCCGAAGGATTCCGCGCAGAAGAAACAAATGGAAGAAAGACACAGAAGAAAAGCACATAAGAAACATACGGAAGAAAAGCATAGAAGAAAAGCATAGAAGAAAAG
>CAMOSC010000102.1 GCA_946624325.1 uncultured Clostridia bacterium | reverse complement strand
ACTTTGCAGCAGCTGTCCGTATAAGCAGGAGTTCTACGAAACCCTGTCAAATATAAGGAAACTACAGCCACAGCTGGAATAAATAACAGCCAGTGAACTTTGACAATCTCAAACGTATCTACGATCAGAATCACAGGGATACTGCGCCTTTTTGTGTATAACTTTCCCGTTTTTTGCGTTTGAGATGTTAATAACAAACGGTTAGGCGGTATGGATTCTTCATGGAATCAACCGCTGTGAATAATTCAGGATAAATAATTATTTCCTGTGCAGGATCAGATCTTTCGGAGATAAGAATCTGACCAAAGATGAGATAGAGGATTTTCACCTGTCAACATTGAAAATGACTTTCGAGGAAGCAGCTGCCGAGTATGAGCTGCGGAGAGAAACAAGATTGGGACGACTGATTGCCAACAGGGAACTGCCGGTACTGATGCGGGCGAAAGAAATATTAGAGCAGGGAGTATGAACTTTGAGGTCCAAAAGCCGGTGAACTGACTGAGATTTGCATCTGGCTCTGAACGGTTATCTTTATATGAGGAGCAAATACATGCGAAAGAGTTTACTGATGAAGCGGATACTTGTATTGCTGCTTGTACTGCTGCCCTGTGTTTTTACTCAGAGGGCAAAGGGAGAGGCGCCGGAAGCCGACGAATGGACGGTAGTGTTCTACCTATGCGGCTCTGACCTGGAATCGAAGTACAGCTTTGCCACCGGCAATCTCGAAGAAATTGCTGATGTAAACTATCCGGACTCCATACTCCCGGACATTATGTCCTATGGCTGTTTTCAATCATATGATTGAAAACAGCCATTCTACTATAGTGTTAAATTTGAGAAGCTGCAAGAGAAAATGTAAAATGATTTGAAAATCCATAAATGGGATGAGGGTTATTCCTTTTTCAACGGAGAGTGTCCGACCGCGCGTGAACGGAGCTGCTTAATATACAGGAAGGGCCCCGATGCCGGAACGGAAGGTCGTTTTGCCATTTCCTCATAATGATTGACTGTTTTCGGTAAAACGGATATAATTTGTAATTGTTCAGGGTCAGGCGAAAATCTGTAAGGAAAATGGTAAAGTTGTCGGCTGCCTGCCGCACCGGGTTATGCGGGTTCCCATGATTTTCATCAGACCAGACGGCACTTCTGACAGCGATTTCTAAAAAAGAAAGGACAGAAACAGAAATCATTATGGAATACTGGGTCAACATTATTCTGCTGTTTTTTATGTATGCCTTTGCAGGCTGGTGTATTGAGGTTGTTTTGAAATATATCCAGTACCACCGCTTTATCAACCGCGGATTCCTGACGGGCCCGGTCTGCCCGATATACGGCTGCGGCGCGGCACTGATTACGGTGGTGATCGGAAACCTTACCAGCGTTGAGTCCGGCCTGATCATGACCTTTACGCTGTCCTTTATCATCTGCGGCGTCGTGGAATATCTGACGAGCCTGGTCCTGGAAAAAATATTCCATGCCCGGTGGTGGGATTACAGCCAGAAGCCCATGAACCTGCAGGGAAGAGTATGGATCGGCAACCTGCTTCTGTTCGGTCTGGGCGGTGTGGCGATCATCCATATCCTGAATCCCGTGATTTATAAAATTCTCGGAGCGATTGCGTTTAACGTCAGGGAAGTGCTTGGCGCAGTGCTTCTTATGATTTTCGCCGCGGACTTTGTTATCTCCTATTTTGTCCTGAAGCTGGTCAAGGTCGGTATTGACAGCAGTGAGGCGGATAATACCGAGGAAATCAACAGGGAAGTGCGTCAGCTGCTGACAAACAAATCCTATTTCTATAAACGTTTTGCCGATGCCTATCCTGAGGTGGTTTACAGAACCGAACGCGTGCAGGAGCGGATTGCTGCCATCAAGGCTGAATCCGAGCGGATCCGCCGCGAAGCTGAAGAGCGCTTCGAGGCGCAGAAGGAAAAGGTTGCAGCCAGCCTGGAGCCGGTGTACATGATCCGTGCGGAGCTGATCGGAAAGCAGAATGAGCTGATCGCCATGCTTTACGATGAGGGGCAGGCAAACGAGGACATGAAGAAGCTGAAGGCGGAGATTGACAGACAGAAAGAGCGCCTGGAGAATCATGTGTTTGTGAAAAATCCATATGGAAAACGTTCCTGATAAAGATATGGATGAAGCCAGCCCCGGCCGGGGATTGTCCGGTCGGGGCTTGTACTGTTAAAACGGCATGGCCGGGAATTTTGTGCCGTTCCCGGACGGGGTAACCGGACCGGAAGCGAGAAAGAAAATCGGGGAGGAAAACGAGTTGAGCAGAAAATTTATGAAAATACTGTTTGCTGGTCTGTTCCTGTGCCTGGCCGCAGGCAGGCCGATACAGGCATCCGCACAAGAGCAGAAGGAGAAGGCGGAATGGACCGTGATGGTTTATATCTGCGGCTCTGATCTGGAATCCCGGTATGGTTATGCCAGTGATATTCTGGCCGAAATAACAGATACTTTTTCCCTGAATCTCACGCTTACACAGATCCTGACAGCAAACGGTCTTACTTATGCCGGGGCGGAACATCTGTCGGATGAGTCGTCTGTGAATGTGGTGGCACAGACCGGAGGTGCTTCGGACTGGCACTGGGAAGAGAAATTACCGGTGGAAATAAAGTCGGATGTGCTGCAGCGCTGGCAGATTCTGCTGAGTGAAGAAGATCCGGAAAAAAGCATCAGACTGATAGAGGAGAAGCCCCTGGAGAGTATGGCGGAACCCGATACACTGGGAGATTTTATCCGCTGGTCGGCAGAGGCTGCACCGGCTGAGAAATATGCCCTGGTAGTGTGGGGACACGGAGGAGGAGCCAAAACAGGCCTTTTCTATGACGAGCTTTTTATGAACCGGAATGATATCATGCGCCTGAATAGTCTGGGAACTGCCCTGGAGTCCGGCGGAGTTCATTTTGAAATGATCCTGTTTGACGCGTGCATGATGGCAAACCTGGAAACGGCCTGCGCCATTTCCCCTTATGCGGACTGGATGGTCGCCTCGGAGGAGCTGGTACCCGGAAAAGGAACCGCGATGGGTCCATGGCTTCAGGAGCTTGCCATTAATCCATACTGCAGCGGCAGGGAGATCGGACGCGCCATCTGCGATCTGACCCTGAAAAAATACAGCGATCTGAATGACGAACAGGCAGAAGATACGCTTACCTGGTCAGTCATCCGGCTGGATCGCATCGGGCGGCTGGCCGAATACTTTGACAATCTTTTTCAGGGACTGAATAACGCATACCTGGAATCTCCGAGTATCCTTGCAGGCATCATGACCTTAGATATTGAAGCGGAAAAATACGGGAACGGAACGGACGGGATGGTTGACCTGGGCAGTGTGATCTGCAATCCGAAGAGTGTTTTTTATTTGGACAGGGAATACCGCTCCGAAATCATCAAAGCCCTGAATGATGCGGTAGATTACAATCTGAAGGGACCGGGGCGGGGGTCCGCCCACGGGCTGTCTTTCTGCTTTGCGGCCAGGTTTTTGGAGGATGAACTGGAAACCTATTTCGACAATTGTCCGAGTCCGCATTATCTGGCTTTTCTGGATGCGATCTGCGGTTGGGACGCAAATTCCTCGCTTTACCGTAAGGTAAAGAAGCTTCCGGAAATGGCTCAGCTCGACTATTACATTATCCGGTTGGAAAAAACGTTATATGACGGGATTCCGGCATTTTTTTCTGAACTGTACAACAGCCGTATCTCGTATAACCTGTACCGGTATGACGAAGAGAGCGGCGAGTGTGTGCTTATGGGAAAGAGGCCCGGGAGCTTCGGGACTTCGGAGGATGGCAGATTCGTTTTCTCCGCGGGAAAGCTGATGACCGGGGTTGCAATCGACGGGCAGTTCTGTGATGCGGAACTGATTTCAGAAAGCAACACCACATACGTTTATAATATACCCATACGGATCGGCAGACGAAACCTGAATCTGAGGCTGGGTCAGGAACTGGATTTCATGAAACTGGCGCAGGAAGATTTGGAATTTGAAGACTGCGCGACCTACGAAGTGTACGGAATCTGGTCCGGCTATGACTCGCATTCCAATATGCCGAATCGCAATGTGTATTCTCTGTCACAGGTGGCGGGGCAGGAGTACCGGCTGCTCTATCCGATTGATAAAAAGCTGAGCTGGGAAAGAGAGAGTTATCTTGAGAGTGAAACGCTGACAATGAAGCGGGTTCCGGAAATCAGTGTTTTGCCGCTTCCTGCGGGAACCTATTATCTGGAATATGAAATCGGGGATATTTTCGGGAGAAGCATTGTTATTGACAGGATCGAGCTGCACTGGGACGGCCAGACTGTCAGCTATCCGGAAGGGTTCGAGTGGAGCGGGCAGCTTGACATGACGGTTTTGGGAATGATTGATAATGAGGAGCTGTCTGCAGCGGAAACGCCGAATTAATCGGCGTTTCCTTAGCTTTCTGTCTGCGGCAGCGCCATAGCAATCGAAGCCATGCCGCAGGACTCGGCCGGCACGGGTCAGATCAAAACGTGCCGGACGGAAATTTACCCATGCAGGAATTCAAAGGATTTCAGGCTGCAGCTGCCGGAACCCCTGAAGGTAAGGTAGAGCGCCTGCGTGCCGTCCGGGAAGGCGTCTTCTGCAAAGCGGCACTCCCGCGCGGTCCAGGTATTGCTGTTATTTACGGCAATGCTCCCGAGCACAGCGCCGTCAGGGCTGTTTTTGATTTCAAAGACGCCGTTTGCATAGGCGCGGGTGCGGATGCGAAGCCCTGTCACGCCGCTGCAGTCGAAATACTTAAAGCCAATGGTTGTCTGGTCCGTAATACCGCGGATATGTGCTTCGGGATACTGATCTTCCCCGCCTTCCTGGACAACCCTCGGAGCGCCGGGCTCCACATAGACGGCGTGCTTTTCGGTGAAGAGGTTGCAGGCAATGTACGCCGGATATTCCCCTGCATCCGGCAGCGGTCCGCCGTTTAAGCCGCAGCTCGTGATCTCCGCCTGTACGAAGGTGCCGTCGCCGTTCTGCTTTAACAGCTCCGCGCAGCCCTGACGCGAGTACCAGGTGCCGTTGGTGTGGCGGTGGTAGAAGATGTACCAGTTCTCCCCGATCTGCACGATGCTTCCGTGATTGTTGGCCCCGTAGGCCGCAGCCTGCCCGGCGGGCTTATAGGAGTCGATGTGCAGGTCGCAGTTGCTGACGAGAACGCCCGCATAGGTGAATTTCCCTCTGGGGCTGTCGGCCAGCGCATAACAGAGCTCGTGCATCACCTCGGAGGAGTAGATGAAGGCGTATTTTTCTCCGACCTTCCGGATGGATGCGGCCTCAAAATAGGCATGGCCCTCAAAGCCGGTTCCTTCGCTGTATTCGCAGCCGGGAGCCACGATCACGGGCTTTTCTCTTATGGTAAGCATATCGGGTCCGAGCACGGTAAGCATGGCGCCCGAGCGGGATTTGTCGCCCCTGTCGCAGAAGCCGGTGTAGAGGAAGGTCTCTTCACCCTCTGTCAGGACACCCGGATCGAACTGGGGCTCATCGCCTTTCTTTTCACCAAGCCTCGTGCCGTCCGCGTAATGAACATAGCCGTAAAAGCGGAAACGTCCAGCCGGGGTATCGCATACCGCTACGGAGACTACGGATACATGGTCCAGGACGTAGTACAGATAGAAGCGCCCGTCCGGTCCCTGTGTGACATCGGGCGCGTACAGGCACATGCTGCCGTCGGTGTTGAGGGGATCCGAGGTTTTCGGGTAGATGACGCCTTCATAGCGCCAGTCTGCCAGGTCATCCACGGGGGCGGACCAGCAGACGTAGTCGCCCAGGCAGAAGGTTTCGCCGTCATAGAGATCGTGGGATCCGTAGACATAGACCCGGTCTCCGAACACATAGGGTTCTCCGTCGGGGATATACTCCCAGGAAGGAAGATAGGGATTGAAGGCCAGGCGCCTGCCGTAACCGGGGCGTTCAATCCGGGCAGCCGGGCCGCAGGAGTCAAAAATCATCTCACAGCGGTCCTTGTCCGTGTAGGGACGCCAGGCCGGAAGCGGTTCCCCATCCCAGCCGGGACCGTTCGGGTCACCGGTCTTGATGAAGTTGGCAAAGTAATCGCACATCTTTCTTGCCAGATCAAAATGACGTCCCTCGAACGGGCGCCAGCATTTCCCGATGGTCTCAAAGAAGAACCAGAGATCCACCGAGTGGAAATCTCCCGGGTGGTCCCATCCGGGAATATCCGGCTGGAAGCGGTAATAGTACATGGGCTCGCTCTCAGGCCGGGCAGCCTGGGCATCCAGGAAGGTGGTTTTGACGGCGCGTTCCACGCTGTTGATGCCGTCCACGCGGAATTCGTCGTTGGTGCTTCCGGCAAAGACCGGAACCCGGGCGCGGTCGCCCGCGATGAAGCGGTCAATGGAATTGCCTCTGGCAAACTTCCCGTCAATAATGGGGAACATGCGCGGATGATCCTGCGCGTAAAGGCCGTACTGATTCCTGAGGGTAACGGCATCGAGCTTTCTGGCTTCGGCAAGAGAGTTTACACCCAGAAATGCAAAGAAATCCCTGCCCTTTTCTTCGGCCGCGGCAAGATCCACGGAGCGGAGCGGGTTTTCTTCCTCGGGCCTGCGGATAATGCCGCTGAAGATGGCAGCACCCTGTATATCTCCGTAGTTTTCCTCACAGGTGAGCTGCGCCATGACGCTGCCGCCGCCTGCGGACTGGCCGGCGATCGTGATGTGCTCCGGATCGCCTCCGAAGGCCGCTATGTTCCGCTTTACCCAGCGCAGGGCAGCCTGCTGGTCCAGAAAACCGAAATTCCCGGGAGCATCGGGAGATTCCCTGGTGATTTCGGGGTGAGAGAGGAAACCGAAGGCGCCCAGGCGGTAAGCCGCAGTCACGACCACAATGCCCCTGCGGGCGAGGCGTTCCCCTTCAAATTCCATCTCAGCCGTATATCCCCACTGAAAACCGCCGCCGAAATACCACAGCAGCACCGGCTGACGCTCCCCGGTGCTTTTTGCACCGGTCCAGACATTGAGATAGAGGCAGTCCTCACTCATGGGAATTTCGGGGTCTACGTGCCATTCCCGGTTGTAAATGCCTTCCCCGATCCCGGGAGTATCCTGCATGGAGATGGGGCCGAATTCATAGGCGGAACGCTCGCCTTCCCAGCTCTGTACGGGCTGAGGGGCCCTCCAGCGGTTTTCCCCCACGGGCGGTGCGGCAAAGGGGACGCCCTTGAAAGCGGTAATGCGCGGGTCAGATCCGCAGATCCCCCGGAGTATCCCGTTTTCCGTTGTTACTTTACGAAGCATGTTGAACCTCCCTTCGCGGTATTGTTGTTTAACGTTTTACTATGGCTTCAGTATACTTCACGCAGGGATAAAATGCAAGCGGAAATGCTGTATTCCCGGGGAAAAAGCGGCAGGTTTGCCGAAAGGGAGCGGAACAAATAGTATTGCTATTTACGCCGGGATCATGTATAATTTGTTACTGTTCAGAGCCAGATGCAAATCTGCGGTGAATCATGGATTCCGCTGGCGGAAATCCATGATTCACCGCAGATTTGCATCTGGCGAGCACGCCACAACTCCAGAAATGGCTGTTTTTCGCCATTTCCGGAGTCTGGCTCTGAACAGTGACCATAATGTTATATTCATGGCACAAACTAATGCAATGTGATCGAACCGGAGGATGTTTTCATGCAGGAGGAAGCAAAATATCTGCGGCTTGTGGAGGAGAAACTGGCCGGACGGATTGAAGAGCTGAATGAGGAGCTGGCGGAGGGCGCCCGGGAAGTAGAGGAAATGCACGACTACTTCTGGGAAAACTACACCGAGATGGATGAGTACGGCTATGAAAACTATGATAACAGCCAGGCTCTGCTCCAGCAGGTGAACAGCAACAACCGTCTGCTGGATCTTCGAAGGAAGCTCCGGAAAATGCAGGATTCGCCGTATTTCGGGCGGGTGGATTTCCTCTATGAGGGGGAGGATCAGCCCGAGAGCCATTACATCGGCATTGCCAATTTCGCCGAACGGGATGGCATGAAGCCGTATGTCTTCGACTGGCGGGCGCCTGTTTCCGGCCTGTTTTATGATTATGAGAAGGGTCCGGCCTCCTATGAGGCGCCCAGGGGGGATATCACCGGGGAAATCACTTCCAAATGGCAGTACAAGATCCGCCGGGGTGAGCTCGTATACGCGGTGGAAAGCGATTTCAAGGTGGATGACGACATCCTGCAGGAGGAGCTTTCCAAGCATGGGAGCGTCCAGCTCAAAAACATCGTGCGGACCATCCAGAAGGAGCAGAATGCCATTATCCGCAACACAAAGGATCCGATCCTGGTGCTGCAGGGGGCTGCGGGCAGCGGAAAAACCTCTATTGCGCTTCACAGGATAGCCTATCTGCTTTATCATGACAGAAACAGGCTCAAGGCCAACGATGTGCTGATCCTCTCGCCAAACCGGGTCTTTTCGAACTACATTTCCACCATACTGCCGGAGCTGGGCGAGGAAAACATCCGGGAGATGAGCTTTGACTTCTTTGCCTGGAAGGAGCTGCGGGGGATTGCGCCGGACTGCGAGGACTGCCTGGACGCCCTGGAGCGCAGGCTCTCCGCGGTCGGGAAGCGGTACAGAAAGGGACGGACCGCACAGACAGCCCGGGAGGCGGCTGCCGGGAAGACTGCGGTTATCGCCGGCGGGGACGGCATCCCGGCCGGGGAGGAAGCGCCTCAGGATCCGGAACGGATCTGGGATAAATCTTCGAAAGAATATGCAGGGGAAATATACGGCTTTGTGCTGGAGCTGGAAGATGACCTGATGCGGATTACGGATATCCATTATAAGAAGCTTCACAAAACCGCCGCGGAGCTGCGTGAGCTGTTCTACTGGAAATTTCCCGAGCTGCCGCTGCTTACCCGCATGGATGCGGTGATGGAATATGTGGTGGACGAGGCGGAAACGCTGGCCGGCCGCGATTTTTCCGATCCGGATAAACAGGCCATCCGGGACAAATTTGCCGCCATGTATGAAACGCGCGATATCTACCGCCTGTACAGGCGTTTCCAGAAAAAGCTGGGCCTGAAGCCTCTTCCGAACGTGAAGCCCGAGAAGCGCAGGGTTCCCTATGAGGACCTGTATCCGATGCTGTTTTTGAAGTATCAGCTGGAGGGATGCGGATCCAGGAGAAAAATGCGTCATCTGATCATCGATGAGATGCAGGACTACAGCTATATTCAGTACCAGATTATCGCAAAGCTCTTTTCCTGCCGCATGACCATCGTCGGGGACCGCTGCCAGACCATGGGCTCCGGCGCACGCGACGTAACCAGGTTCCTGCCCGAGATCTTCGGAAAGAACATCCTGCTGCTTTCGCTCAACAAGAGCTACCGGAATACCGTGGAGATCGCGGAATACGCCCAGGGCCTGATCGGCGAGACGGGAATCGAGAATTTCGGCAGGCACGGCAGGAAACCCGTTCACTGTGCGGCGGCCACTCCCGCGGATGCGGTCCGGGCTGTTTTGCGCTATGCCCGCACGGAAGGCCTGAACACGGAACAGGCTCAGGAGGGAGCGGATGAGGACAGGTCCTTTGAGACCTGCGCGGTGATCTGCCTGACAGAGGCGGAAGCGGAGAAAATCTATGGCCTGCTGAAGACGGCTCTGGCAGAGCAGGGATACGATACCGGACATGGCCTGACGTTTGTTAACCGCAACAGCGAGCGCTTCAGCCGGGGCATCACCGTTACCACCTTCTATATGGCAAAGGGGCTTGAATTCGACCAGGTATTCTCGTGGTTCCCGGAGACGGGCGCTGTGGAGGATTCCGGGGACGCGGAGCTTGCGGGTCTGCTGCGTCAGGCAAGGTATATTGCGGCGACCCGGGCCCTGCATGAGCTCTATCTGCTCGAGGAAAGCGCGGACAGTGATGTATGAATTTCTTTGTCAGCAGTTAGCGGACAGAAAAATTGTGCGCGCAATTGTACGGAAAGAAAAAGATGTCTGAAAGAATCCCCATAGATTGTGGATAACTTGTGGACAACCCGGTTTTTCTTGAATTCTGAGGGGAGTTATCCACAATAATACAAAACAACGGGGATAACCTACGATTTTATTCGGTTTGGGATGGGGATAATTCTGTGGATAACGTGTTTTCATTGGATTACCGGCTTTTTCATCCGGAATTTTGTGATAGGATCGGAGCAGAAACACCTGTTCCCGGAAGCGGGAAAGGGACAAAACGGCATGGGGAAAAGAATTGTACTGCAGTTCCAAAACCGCTAAACCCCCGGGATTTGCGGAGAGAGCATTTATGAAAATTGTTTATCTATTTGGAAAAAGCGCATCCGGAAAGGACAGTCTTTACAGAAGCCTGATGAAATGCGCACAACTCCGGATGCAGACCGTGACCCTGTATACGACCCGTCCAAAGAGGGACGGGGAGGAAGAGGGAAAACAGTATCATTTTATTTCGGAGCAGAAGGCGGAAGAACTCAGGAAAAGCGGGAAAGTGATTGAGGAGCGCACCTATCACACGGTGTACGGTCCATGGACCTATATGACGGTGGATGACGGACAGTTTGCCGGGGATCGGACCTTCCTGATGATCGGAACGCTGGAATCCTACTGCAGTGTGCGGGATTATTTCGGGAAAGACGATGTGATACCGGTTTATGTGGAGGTTGAGGATGGTCTCCGTCTGGAGCGGGCCATCGCCAGGGAACGCACACAAAAAATCCCGAAATATGAGGAGATGTGCCGGAGGTTCCTGGCGGACTCGGCCGATTTCGCCGCGGAAAAGCTGGCGCAGGCGGGCATAACGAAAGAAGTCCGCTTTGAAAATGATACCATAGAGGCCTGCACGGAGCGGATCCTTGCTTATCTGCGCGGACAGCTTGGAAAAGCGGAGTAAGCGGCAGAGTATACAAATTATAGCAAACGACAAAGTTCTCTTTACTTTGTCGTTTGCCGCGCCGGATTTG
>CAMOSC010000101.1 GCA_946624325.1 uncultured Clostridia bacterium | reverse complement strand
GCCGCGACAATCGCAGCGCACGTTTTTCGCGCTGCGATCTGTCGGCATGGCTCAATTTGGAAAATGTCATCACCGGCACGGGGAAGCTGCTTTTTAGCTTACCCGGGACAGTGGTGGCATTTTCTGCCATACGGCGAACGCCGCGACAATCGCAGCGCATGTTTTTCGCGCTGCGATCTGTCGGCATGGCATTTTCAATTTTCTCAGGAAAGACGGATCGTTTTGATTTCGAAGGCCCGGAAAGGAAGCCGCAGTTTCCCGTCCGCGAGCTCAATTTCCTCCTGCACATTTTCCAGCATATCGCAGAGATACGCCTTCTTCGCAGGCACATGCACCGAAATCTCCGCGGTTCCCGCAGCCTGAACCGGCTCATAGACGCGCAGGATCAGATCGCCGCTCCCGTCCTCAGCGGGTTTAACCGTATCGATAATGACATTCCCGCCATCAACCGTAAAGGCACTGAAGTCTTTCATCACGCCCTCCGCGACAACCGGCGGCACATTCAGGGCAAGGCCCTGCCGTACCACGCCGCTCCCGGCAAAGCTTCCCTCCCATGCGGTAAACGCATAGGTAAAGGTATGCACCATGTTGTCGGCCCGCATTTCGGGGCTTGCTGCCGCGCGCAGCAGCGTCAGCTCCAGGGCGTTCCCGTTCATGCTGATGCCGTATTTGCAGTCATTGAGCACCGCCGCCCCGTGGGAGGCATCCGCCAGGGCGCTGTAACGGTGGTTGCACACCTCAAAGCGGTCTTTATCGTACTGGCGGGAGCGGTGCGTCGGCCGTGTCACATAACCGAACTGCATCTCGTTAATGCCCTCTGTGGCGTAGACATCCACCGGGAAGGAGACCTTCAGCAGTCTGTGCAGTTCCTTCCAGTCCACCTCGGTGACAAATTCCAGACGGGTGCTGTCTGCGGCCAGGCGGATGCTCTGGTGAAGCGCAGACCCGAGGATGGTTCCCTCAACCTCCACGGAGGCCGCCAGGCCGTCCCCGGAAGCTCTCGCCGTCAGCTTCACCTCACCGGTGATTTCCTGCAGGATGTAGTTGGAATCGATATCCCAGGCATCAAACATCCGCGGCACATCCTTGTAGGTCAGGAAACGGTTCATCGGGGCGGCGGCGAATTCCCTGCCGCTCTCTTTCAGGATGAAGCTGGTGACCTCACCTTCGCGGCTCACCACGGCGCGCACCCTGCTGTTCTCCATCACAAAGCCCTCTGCGGTTTCCGTAAGGCTCACCGGCTTCTTCTCATCACGCTTCTTTGCAGGGAATACCGAAACCGCGCCAACGCCCGGAAGGTCGAGCAGCGCGCGTACATGGCCGCCGGGGCAGATATCCACCGGAACCTCCGCACCGTCTGCCGTCGTGGCGCCATCCGCAAAGCGATCCGGCAGCACCACGATCTCCCTGCGCGGGAAGCTTAAGGAATTGAAGACCGTAACGCCTTCCCCTTCTTCCGTAAAGGCCTTCAGGGCATCCTGTGTCAGGGCCCTGCCCTCCTCGATTACGGCGCCGACCCTCCGCCTGGCCTCCTCGTAAATGACGCCGATGCCGGACCCGGGCAGAATATCGTGGAACTGGTGCAGGAGCACTTCCTTCCACAGGGCTTCATTCCTCTCAGCCGGGAACGCATACCCCGCAAGGCGCGCGGCAAGGCTTCCCCATAGCTCCAGCTCCCGGAGGGCAAGCTCGGATTTGCGGTTGTTTTTCTTGATGGCAGCCTGGCTGGTATAGGTACCGCGGTGGGCGGTAAAATAGAGCTCTCCGGACCAGGTATTCACGGGTTTCCCCTCCGCCTCCAGCTCGTGGAAGAAGGTATTCGGACTTTCCATCACCGTCCTGGGGCTTCCCTCCAGATCCTTCTGGCGCTCCAGATATTCCACGAAATCCCGGGAAGGGCCGCCGCCGCCGTCGCCGTATCCGTAAGGAACCAGGAAGGCGTCAAGATCGGACAGCTGTCTCCTCTCCTCCCAGATCCTGTTCAGGCTTGCCGGGTCGGTGCGGTAGGTATAGCTGGTAGGCAGGAAAGAGATGACCTCGGTTCCGTCAATGCCGCGCCAGTTGAAATAGTGGTAGGGGAAATCCTCCCCTTCATTGTAGGACCAGAAAATCTTCTGGGTGACCAGATACCGGACCCCCGTTCCCTTCAGGATCTGGGGAAGGGCACCGGTATAGCCGAAGGTATCGGGAAGCCAGAGAATCTCGCTGTCCACGCCGAACACTTCTTTGTAATACTTCTTTCCGTAGAGGATCTGCCGGATCAGGGCTTCGCCGCCGGACATGTTTGTATCCGGCTCCACCCACATGGCACCTTCCGCAATCCACTGTCCCTTCTTCGCCGCCTCCACAATCCGCTCAAAGAGCTCCGGATAATATTTCCGGCACATCTCATAGGAAGCCGGCTGACTCTGCAGGAATCTGTACTCCGGATAAAGCTCGATCAGGCGCAGCTGAGCCGCAAAGGTCCTGGCCGTTTTCCGGTAAGTTTCATGCATGGGCCACAGCCAGGCAAGATCCAGATGCGCGTTGCCGATGGCGCAGAACTTCGCGGCCGTGCTTCCGTTCTTCGCCTCCAGGACAGGTCTGATGGCTTCCCTGGCCTCGCGGTAGCTGCGGATCCTGGCGTCCTCATCGGCCTCAAAATCCACGATGAGTGTGAACTTCCGAAGCGCCTCCGCCAGCTTTGAGGCCCGCAGGCTCTTCTCATCGCTTACCTCCAGCAGGGTTTTGATGGTCATCACATCCATATACAGCTGGTAGGCATCCTCATTCCAGACACCGTAGGTGCAGACGCCAAGCGTGCGGCGGGCGCCTTCCATGGAGGGATCCGTAAATGAGCCCGGCAGGACCGGACCGGTAGCGCATGCCCCGGCATCCGGATAGAAGTGACCCGCGTACACCTCCATGAGAAGGTCAAAGGTATCCCCCGCCCTGCCGCAGGTTGTCAGGATATTGTCCGAAAAGTAATGATGCGGCTCCTGAACCCAGTCAGCCCTGTAGGTGCCGAAGGCCCTGCCGTTTACAAACAGGGTTGTCTCGCCCTGGGGCTCCAGCTTCAGGACAATCCATCTGCCCTCTGCCGCTTTGGGCAGTGTAATGCGGCTCTTCATCCAACAGTATTCGTAAGTATCACCCCAGGAAAAGCCCGGCGATACGGGCTCAAAAGGCTTTGAGAGCGCTTCCTCCGGGGAAATCTGCTCCATGGTCCTGAAGGCTTCAAGCGGTATCTGGCCCAGAGGCCTGTAAAAATCGTCCTTAAGTGTGCGGATCCAGTGGGAAATCCTTCCCCGCCATTCAGAATGCAGTACGCTGCTCATTGCCTGCCTCCCTCTTTCCCTTTCTTACAATTATGGTTACTTTTCATTGCCAGACTCCGGAAATGGCAAAAAGCGCCCTTTCCGGAGCTGTGGTGTATTCGCCAGATGCAAATCTGCGGAAAATTATGGATTTCCGCCAGCGGAATCCATGTTTTTCCACAGATTTGCGCCAGGCTCTGAACAGTTGCGCATGTTGTACCTGAAAAACACTGCTGCTGTAAATCACTCGGTTCGCTCAGCCCTGATATGCACCGTCCTGCCGCGGCTTCTGTAGACGAAGAGGGCTGTCTGAGTGGCCGCATCGTATTCGCAGGATACATCAACCGGGGTTCCGTCCTCATCCGCGGCCAGGGCCTTTCCGACCGGGTATGGCAGCCGCATGCGGATGGTCGTCAATACCCGGTCAGCCGTTCTGGCCCGGAAAGAAAGCTCCCGTTCCCCCGCCACGGGCTCCGTAATCCGGGCTGCCGCAGCGATCACCCGGAATTCACCCGGTTTCAGGGTATCCAGGTCAAAGAGGATTGCCCCTTCATCCGGTCTGACAGTCTTCTCCGTGATGATCGGATATCCATCCGCCATCAGATCGGCAAAGCAGCCCCGGAGCACCTTCGGCTCATCGTTTACGCTTTCATCCATCACCGCACAGATGAGATACGGCCCCCTCTTCAAGGTGATATCGTTCCGGTAAACCCAGTGAAGACCTCCTGCCTCCAGGGTATCGCGCACCAGGCTCCTCCAGGCATCCGCATATTCCTTTTTCAGGCAGATCCGGGCAGGCAGGACGCGGTATACCGTTACAGTTCCGTTTCCGAAGTCATATCGCCCGTCTGCCGGCGTCCGGCCAAGCCCCAGTATCTCAAAAAGATGCTCCGCGGGCGTCCGGTAGCCGGCCTCCCTCCACCAGGAGCGGATTTCATGGAAGGGGTCGCTCTCATCCCCCGCATAGATCAGCATGCCGCCGGAGCGGACCCACTCCGCGATGGAAAGATTGATGTCCGGCGAAACCGGCTTCATAAACTCGTAGCTCAGGACGGCGCAGCGGATATCCTTCAGATATCCGGGAAAACGACGGATGTTGTCCAGCTGGACGGGACGCAGCGGCAGGCCGTATTTCAGCAGCGGCATTGCAAGGCCGAAAAACTGCGGAAAGGCGGTACTCGTGATGAAGCTGTTCTCCTTTGCCGCATCGCCCTCGGTATCCTCCATGAATTTCCGGGAAGCCGCAATCCGCCGCTCTGCCTCCGCACCCGCAGGGACATCGGAGTTTTTCGTCTTCACCGCGCCCATAGCCGCCCAGTAGCCCGGTGCCGTCGGTACCGGGTCCGGGAAGGTGCGCTCAAAGAGACCCGTATCCGACATAAAGACGCCTGCAGTTTCGGGCATGCCTTCAAATGCATAGACCGGCTGGTCCATATCGCCGAAAAGCTGGAACATGCTGCACAGGAAGGTGCGGTAGCTGTCCGGGATCGGCCTCGGTTCAGGGTGTTCCATGCTTGGCTCCTCCTGCCCCGCAGCCCGCGGCTCAAGGCGCGGATAAACACCGTCGAACACCCGCTGCGGCCAGGGACAGATCTCATAATGCCATACCTCCGGGTTCAGGAGGGAGGCAACCGCCGTCTTACGGTAGTTATAGCGGTAGTTTTCCCAGGTATAGCCCCGCGCATCCTCGATCGGGTCATTCAGGAACCACATCCGCCTGCCCGTTCCCCTGGTCAGCTCCTGCATCACGCCGTACTCCAGAAACGCGGTCTCAAAGGTGCGTTCCCGGTAGAAACCCTCGTAAACATTGGCCTCCCGGCTGGTTCCGGTCCAGATCTGCGCAATGTACCCGTCCACCGTGTCCAGACCGATCAGGGCTGCCTCCGGGCTCATGATCTTCCACTGGGTATAATTGATCAGGCTGTGTGTGGGAACATAAAAGCGGAGGTCTTTTCCGTATTGTACCTTCGCGTATTCCTTCACCGCCTGGCTGCAGCGTGAAAGTGCCCTGGCATAGAGCTCCGCCTTTAACTGCGCGGTACGGTAATGGGCATCCACGCTCTCATGCTGCGGAACAAAAGGCTCCCGGTAACGGATCTCATATTCCCGCCGAAACGCCTCCGAATAACCGCCCCAGTCCCAGAATTCCGGTTCCTCCAGATGGATGGCCTCCACGCCCGCGTCCACGGCTGCCTTCAGACGCTCCGTGAGGTAATCCGAAAAGGCCACCGTCGGCACCATATAGGGAACCGACGGACCGTGATTGATGGGGTTTCCGTCCCGGTCCCGCTGGCCCTCATCCCAGTGTTCCCTGCCGTCCGTCTCCCCGTTTAGATAATCCTGATACTCTCCCCAGGCAATGCCGGTCATGAGGTGTACCACATACCCGGCTTCCCGGAATTTCCGCACACGCTCCGGCATGGTCCTGTCCGTACCGTATACCATGACAAAATCGCATGCCAGGTCGATGGACGGAGTTAAGGGGGCGTGCTCCTGATAGCCTGTCAGCTCTTCCGTATTGTTTCGTATATAAGCCATGAGCCCTCCATCACCCGCATTATCATACGGACTGCAAATACAACGCTATCTCAGACCTCGTGCCGAACAGCCTTAGCAGTTTCCGTTACCGTGATAAGCGACTGCAAATGCAAAGCCATCCCGGACCTCGGACCCGGTATTTATAGTGAACGTCAGAAAAAACTTGACGTTCACTATAAAGCCTCCGGCGGATGCGCACGGATTTGCCAGGGAAATATGCCGCCTTCAGGCGGCGCAAATCCGGCGCGGCAAACGACAAAGTAAAGAGAACTTTGTCGTTTGCTATAAGTTTCCACTGGAAAAGACCTGCGGAAATTTTACAGCGAATGTCGAAAATAAAGGACGTTCACCATAAGACTCCGGAGGATACACGCGGATTTACACAGCTGTTCCGCGGCTTGCCCGCGCCGCCGGTCAGGGGAAACTTAAGCTTCCCCGTCCGACCGCAGATGCACGTCCACCTGCGGGAACGGAATCGGGATTCCGGCGGCGTCCAGTGCCTTTTTCCCCGCTTCATTCTGATAGAAAACAAGCGGCCAGTAATCCGCGTTTTTACACCACGTGCGAAGCTTAACCTTTACCGCCGAGTCGCCCAGCCCGGAAACCACCGCCACCGGTGGGGCAGGTTCCGAAAGCGCCATGCCGCTCCCGAGTGCCACTCCGGTCAGCACCTCACGCACCCGGTCGATATCCGCGTTATAACTCACGCAGAATTCGTTCTCCGCAAGTCTGTTCGGCTCCCTGCTGTAATTGATGATCGCCGTATTGGTCAGATTGCTGTTCGGAAGGGAAATATGCCTGTTGTCATAGGTTGCGATCTCCGTATAAAAAACGCCGATCTCCCGTATGGCCCCTTCCGTATCGCCGATCTTCACGTAATCCCCCACGCGCAGGGGCTTTAACAGCAGGATGGTCACGCCGCCCACGAAATTGCTGAGCGCCCCCTGCATGGCGAGGCTGACCGCCACGCCGGCCGACGCAAACAGCGTTACAAAGGAGGTGAGCGGGATGCCCATAACGCCGATGGCCGTCAGGCACACCACGGCATACAGCACGACTTTCAGCAGGTTAAAGAGAAAGCTCCTCAGCGTCGGATCCATCTGCACAAGCTTCCGGCTGTCCCCGATCAGCTTTGTGAGCCTGCGCGCAATCAGAAGCCCGAAGACCAGTATGGCAATTCCGCCCAGAAGCCGCATGCCCTGTGTCTCGACCATTTTTATAAAGTCCTCTTTTGTCATTATGCGGCCTCCCTGACGGTAAGGAACTGATTACAAACAGCCAGTCCCGGCATTTCCCGCGCCAAAGGTGCATCGCCCCGGGCACGGACAATTCAAATCATATGAATCACTTGAAAGATGTAAAACTTGAGGTAATAGCTCTCCATCTCCCCGGATGTCCAGAGGATGGGATGGTCCGGTGCCTGGGTGCGGAATTCCACCTGACGGAGGCGCTTGTGGACGTTCATGGCTGCCTGTCCGATGGTTTTGGAAAACAGCTCCGGCGTCATGAAATGGGAGCAGGAGCAGGTACACAGAAAACCGCCGTCCCGCACCAGCTTCATGCCGCGGAGGTTGATCTCCCTGTAGCCCTTTATGGCATTCTTCACGGAGTTCCGGGATTTGGTGAATGCCGGCGGGTCCAGGACAACCACATCGTATTTCTCTCCCTGCTCTTCAAGCTGCGGAAGCAGCTCAAATACGTCCGCGCACCGGAATGATACCCGGTCCTGAAAGCCGTTGAGTACGGCATTCTCCCTGGCCTGGCTTACCGCAAGCTCCGAGGCGTCAACGCCCAGCACTTCCGAGGCGCCCGCGGCGGCGGCATTCAGCGCAAAGGAGCCGGTATGCGTGAAGCAGTCCAGCACCCGCGCGCCTTCACAGAGCGGCCAGATGGCCTTCCGGTTATATTTCTGGTCCAGGAAGAAACCGGTCTTCTGTCCTTCCGCCACATCCACAAGATAACGGACGCCGTTTTCGCAGATCTCCACCTTCGTGTCGAAGGCCTCTCCGATGAAGCCGCAGAAGGGCTCCATACCCTCCTGCTTCCGCACCTTCGCGTCGCTTCTCTCATAGATGCCGCGGATGGGCATGCCAAGCTCCTCCAGATATTCCCTGCAGGCTTTGAGAATCTGCGGCTTCAGCCGGTCAATGCCCAGGGCCAGGGACTGTACCACCAGCACGTCGGCGTATTTGTCCACCACCAGGCCGGGGAGGAAATCCGCTTCCCCGAAAATCAGGCGGCAGCTGGCCATATCCACCGTCCGGCGCCTGTAGTCGATGGCAGCGCGCACGCGCGCTTTCAGGAAGTCTTCATCGATTACGGTGTCCGCACGGCGGCTCAGCATCCGCACGGTTATGGCGGAGCGGTCATTGATAAAGCCGGTACCCAGCGGGTATCCGTCAAAATCCACCGCATTTACCAGGCTGCCGTTCTCATAGGCGCCTTCTATGGCTTCAATTTCGTTGTCGTAGATCCAGGCGCCGCCCGCCTTCAGGCTGCGGCCTTCGCCTTTTCTGATTTTTACCGTCGCACGCATTTTTCGCTTCCTTCCGGTCTGATCCTGATAAGGGTACTGTCAGGGCTTTACATGAGTCTCATTTCAGGTATTTCCGTATATACTGTCCCGTATAGGATTTCTCATTCCGGGCCACCTCCTCGGGCGTGCCCTGCGCCACAATGGTGCCGCCTCCGTCGCCGCCCTCGGGACCCAGATCAATGATGTAGTCAGCGGTTTTGATCACGTCCAGGTTGTGCTCGATCACCACAACCGTATTCCCGCCCTCCGCCAGCTTCTGCAGAATTTCCGTCAGCTTGTGGACGTCCGCGAAATGAAGGCCCGTGGTGGGTTCATCCAGCACATAGATGGTTTTGCCCGTGCTCCTGCGGGAGAGCTCGGTGGCCAACTTGATCCGCTGGGCCTCGCCGCCCGAAAGCGTGGTGGAGGGCTGCCCCAGCTTGATATAGGAGAGACCGACATCGTTCAGAGTCTCCACCTTCCGGTAAATCGAAGGCACGTTCTTAAAGAAATCCAACGCCTCCTCCACCGTCATGTCCAGTACGTCGTAGATGTTTTTGCCCTTGTACTGGACCTCCAGGGTCTCCCTGTTATAGCGCTTTCCCTTGCAGACCTCGCAGGGCACGTATACATCCGGAAGGAAATGCATTTCGATCTTCAGAATGCCGTCGCCCGCGCAGGCTTCGCAGCGGCCGCCCTTCACGTTAAAGCTGAAGCGGCCCTTGGAATATCCGCGCATCTTCGCATCCTGGGTCGAGGCAAAGAGGTCCCGGATCAGGTCGAACATGCCCGTATAGGTCGCCGGGTTGGAACGCGGCGTCCGCCCGATGGGGCTCTGGTCGATGTTGATGATTTTATCCAGCTGCTCCACGCCGAGAATCTGCCTGTGCTTTCCCGGGAAGGTGCGCGCCCGGTTCAGCCTCTTTGCCAGCGTCCGGTACAGAATCATGTTGACCAGGCTGCTTTTCCCGGACCCGGACACGCCGGTGATGCAGGTGAATACGCCGGTGGGAATCTTCACGTCGATATTCTTCAGGTTGTTTTCGGCCGCTCCTTCTATCGTAAGCCAGCCGGCCGGCTTTCTCCGCACCGCGGGAACCGGGACTTTCAGTTCGCCGCTCAGGTACTTTCCGGTGATGGAACGGGGGCAGCGCATGATGTCCTCCACGGAACCGGAGGCGACCACCTCGCCGCCGTGTCCTCCTGCGGCCGGCCCGATATCCACCAGGAAGTCCGCGGCTCGCATGGTATCCTCATCGTGTTCCACAACAATCACCGAGTTGCCCAGATCCCGGAGCTTTTTAAGCGATGCCAGCAGCTTGTCGTTGTCCCGCTGATGCAGGCCGATACTGGGTTCATCCAGAATGTATGCCACGCCCACAAGCCCCGACCCGATCTGCGTTGCCAGACGGATGCGCTGGGCTTCGCCGCCGGAAAGGCTTCCGGTCGCCCGGCTTAAGGTGAGGTATTCCAGGCCGACATCCATCAGGAAACGGATGCGCGCGCGGATCTCCCGGATAATCTGCTCCCCGATTTTGCGCTGCATGGGCTCCAGCACCATTTCCTCGGTCAGGAAACGGTAGAAGCTCCGGATGGGCAGCTCCGTTATTTCATAAATGTTCCTGCCGGAAACCGTGACTGCCAGAGAGCTCTTCTTCAGGCGCTGGCCATGGCAGCCCGGACAGGGCGTGATCGTCATGTAGGTTTCGTACTCCGCCTTGGAGGATTCCGAAGCGGTTTCGCGGTAGCGCCGCTCCACGTTCCTGATGAGACCCTCGAAGACAATGTCGTACACGCCCACGCCGCGCTGGCCCCGGTAATGCACCTTAACGCTCCGGTCCGTCCCGTAAATCAGGACGTCGTGCACCTCTTTGCTGTAGCTCTCAAAGGGAGCGCTCAGGGAAAAATGGTACTCCTCTGCCAGGGCATTCAGGATCGCCCTGGTAAAGCTTTTCTCATCCGTGCTCGACTGCCAGCCGGGCACCGTGATGGCTCCCTCATCGATACTCAGGCTCTTGTCCGGAATGATGAGGTCTTCGGAAAACTCCATCTTATAGCCCAGTCCCGCGCAGTCCGGGCAGGCGCCGAAGGGATTGTTGAAGGAAAAGCTCCTGGGTTCAATCTCTTCAATGCTGACGCCGCAGTCCGGGCAGGCATAGTTCTGGCTGAAGGTCATGGTATTTCCGTCAACGATCTCCACCACCGCCAGTCCGTCCGCCAGGTTCATGACGTTTTCCAGAGAATCGGCCAGACGCTTTTCAATACCTTCCTTAATGACCAGACGGTCTACCACAACCTCGATATTGTGCTTGATATTCTTATCCAGCGTGATGTCCTCGTCCAGGCTGTACAGGTTTCCGTCAACCCGGATACGGACATAGCCACTCTTTTTGGCCTGCTCGATCACTTTTTCATGCCGCCCCTTTTTCCCGCGCACTACCGGAGCGAGCAGCAGGATCTTCGTTTTTTCCGGCAGGGCCATAACGGCATCCACCATCTCATCCACTGTCTGCCTTCTGATTTCGCGGCCGCACTGCGGGCAGTGCGGAATGCCGGTCCTGGCATAGAGCAGGCGCAGGTAATCGTAGATTTCGGTGACGGTCCCCACGGTGGATCTTGGGTTGTGGTTGGTGGATTTCTGGTCTATGGAAATGGCCGGCGGCAGACCCTCGATGCTCTCCACGTCCGGTTTTTCCATCTGCCCGAGGAACTGCCTG
>CAMOSC010000100.1 GCA_946624325.1 uncultured Clostridia bacterium | reverse complement strand
AAAGAACTCCGGGAGCAGGAAAAGTACGGCGGGCAGTCAGAAGAAGGCGCAGGTAAAATCCGAATCCAAGGCGGCGCCGAAGGCCGACGCCTCCGAAGCAAAAAATACGGATGCCGAAAACCCTGATGCACGGGAAACCGCAAAGAAATCCGGAAGACGCAGCGGCGGCCGCCATCCGAAGAAGCAGAAATCAGAAGCAGCCGCATTCACGGAAAATGCATGAAGACAGGAGGGAGATGCCATGAAGTATTATCTCGCAGTAGATATCGGAGCTTCCAGCGGGCGGCATATTCTGGCCCATATGGAAAACGGAAAAATCGTTCTGGAAGAAATGTATCGTTTTGTAAACGGAAACGTTGAAAAAAACGGGCATCTTTGCTGGGAATTTGACCGTCTTTTTGAAGAGATCGTCAACGGGATCAAGGCATGCGCCGATGCCGGCAAAGCGCCCGTGTCCATGGGAATTGATACCTGGGGCGTTGATTTTGTGCTGCTCGATGCAAATGACCGTGTTCTCGGAGATTATGTGGCCTACAGGGATGAGCGGACAAACGGTATGGACGCCGTTTTGTACGAGATGATTCCCGAGGAAGAACTCTATGCCCGGACGGGAATTCAGAAAGCCATTTTCAACTCAATCTATCAGTTCATGGCGATCCGCAAAGAGCATCCGGAATATCTGGAAGCGGCGGAGAGTTTTCTGATGACGCCCGAGTACTTCAACTTCCTGCTCACCGGCGTGAAAAAGAACGAATATACCATTGCGACCACCGGTCAGCTGGTGAACGCCTCTACCAATGACTGGGATTATGAGCTGATGGACCGCGTCGGAATCCCGCGCAGGATTTTCGGAGAGCTGAATATGCCCGGCACCAGTGTCGGGATGCTGAAGCCGGAGATAGCAGAACGCGTCGGCTGCCAGCTGGAGGTTGTCCTGCCGGCCACGCATGATACCGGCTCCGCCGTTCTTGCCGTCCCGGCCAATGACGATGACTTCATTTATCTGAGCTCCGGTACCTGGTCCCTGATGGGAATCGAGAGAAAAGAGCCGGACTGCAGTTTAAAGAGCATGAAGTACAACTTCACAAATGAAGGAGGCTATGATCATCGGTTCCGCTACCTGAAAAATATCATGGGACTCTGGATGCTTCAGAGTGTACGGCGTGAGATGAATTCCGGTGAGAAAACCTACAGCTTCCCGGAACTGATTGCCATGGCTTCCGAGGCGGAAGGATTCCCCTCCGTGGTAGATGTCAACGATCAGAGCTTCCTGGCGCCGAAGAGCATGACGGAAGCCGTAAAGGATTACTGCTCCAGAACCGGGCAGAAGGTTCCCCAGTCCATGGGGGAAGTGATGGCCGTTATCTACAGTTCACTGGCAAAAAGCTATGCGGATACCGTCCGGGAGCTTGAGGATATCACCGGAAGAACCTTCAGCAGGCTCCATATCGTTGGCGGAGGCTGCCAGGATATGCTCTTAAACCGCAAGACAAAAGAGGCCACCGGAAAAGAAGTCTATGCAGGTCCCGTAGAGGGAACAGCCCTCGGAAATCTGATGGTGCAGATGCTCAAGGACGGTGTGTTTGCAGGTCTTGCGCAGGCAAGGCAGTGCGTTGCGGATTCTTTTGACGTAAAACCCGTATAAGATACAGTTTCCGGATCGGAAGGGCGGAAACGTCCGCCCATCCCTTCCACCTTGGGCCATGCCGACAGATCGCAGCGCGAAAAGCCTGCCGGGTTCCCACACAAAAAAGAGACAGGAAATGCAATCCTGTCTCTTTTTTGGTGCATGAGGAACCGGGTGGGCGGATGATATTTCCGTTCATCCGATACATGCAGCTGTTCAGTGCAGCCATGTGTAATTGTTCGAACAGTCTGAAGAATCTATACAGGAAACCGAAGCGCTTCCGTGGCCGGAATGCGGTTCAGATATCCGCGGAGAATTATTTCTTCAGTTCGGACGTGCAGTGCGGGCAGCGGGTTGCCTTGATGTTGATCTCGGACTGGCAGAACGGGCAGATCTTGGTGGCAGGTGCTTCCGGAGCCTTCTTCTTCAGGTTCTTGGCAGCGTTCATAGCCTTGATGATGGCAAAAAGAACCAGTGCGGTAACCAGGAAATTGATGATAACGCCGACAAGTGAGATCAGGCTGGCCAGGAAGGGGTTTGAACTGTTGCCGTCTACCACGGGTACAACTGCGGTCAGGATCGGCTGAATGACAATATCGATGACAGCATTGACCACATTACCGAATGCAGCACCGATGATAACACCGACTGCCATGTCCACAACGTTGCCGCGCAGTGCGAATTCTTTGAATTCATTAAGTAACTTTTTTAACATTGGGGGACCTCCTTGTTTAAATTTTGATAAATTCATTATAGTTGAAGATGAATAAAAAATCAATCCAAAGTTGATTTTTTTTCTTCATGAAACACAAAGACCGTTTACACGCTTTTTTTTTCATGGTATGATGGTATTGTATCTGAAAACTGCCATTTTACAAGAGGGGATTATCTGTCATGAATGTTTATGAAGCAATATGCGGTCTGACCCAATACGGAATCACCACCGGCCTGATTCCGGAATCCGAACGTATTTATACAATAAACCAGCTGCTTGATGTAATGAAGCTTGACGAATACGAAGAACCCGGACAGATTCCGGAAGCCGGACTCGAGGCGCTTCTGAAAGTACTTTTGGACGACGCTGCGCAGAGAGGCGTTATCGAAGACAGTATCGTATACCGGGACCTGTTCGACACCCGTCTGATGAACTGCCTGGTTCCCAGGCCTGCGCAGGTAACGGCCCGTTTCCATGCCGAATATGAAAAGTCGCCCGAAGCGGCAACTTCCTGGTATTATAAATTCAGCCAGGATACCGATTATATCCGCCGCTATCGGGTAAGCCGGGATCTGAAGTGGGTGACTCCGACCCAGTATGGCGATCTGGATATAACGATCAATCTGTCCAAACCCGAAAAAGATCCGAAGGCTATTGCCGCTGCGAAGCTCATGAAGCAGAGCGGTTATCCGAAATGCCTGCTCTGCAGAGAAAACGAAGGATATGCCGGCCGCGTCAATCATCCGGCCAGAAATACGCACAGAATTATTCCGCTGGAGCTTGGCGGCTCTGCATGGGGGCTCCAGTATTCCCCGTATGTCTATTATAATGAGCACTGCATCGTTTTCTGCCAGTCGCATGTCCCGATGAAGATAGACCGCGGGACCTTTGTGCGCCTGCTGGATTTCGTAACTCAGTTCCCGCATTATTTTCTGGGCTCCAATGCGGATCTGCCGATTGTGGGCGGATCTATCCTGACGCATGATCATTTCCAGGGCGGTCATTATACATTTGCCATGGAACGGGCTCAGGTAGAGACCGAGCTTCACATTTCCGGGTATGAAGATGTGTATGCCGGAATTGTCAAATGGCCGATGTCCGTCATCCGCATCCGTCATAAAGAGCGGGAGCGTCTCGTTCAGCTTGCATGCCGCATACTGGATTCCTGGCGGAACTACACCGACCGGGAGAGTTTCATTTTTGCCGAAACCGACGGGGAGCCCCACAATACGATTACCCCCATTGCCAGATGCAGAAACGGAGAGTACGAGCTGGATCTGGTGCTTCGGAACAATATTACCACGCCGGAGCATCCGCTTGGCGTTTACCATCCCCACCAGGAGCTGCACCACATCAAGAAAGAGAACATCGGCCTGATCGAAGTGATGGGGCTTGCTGTGCTTCCCTCACGTCTGAAGGACGAGCTCTCCGGGCTGAAGGATGCCATCCTCACCGGCAGGGATATCCGGCAGGATGCCGTCCTCTCAAAGCATGCGGACTGGACACAGGAGCTGCTGCAGCGCCATTCGGATATCACGCAGGATAATCTGGATGATATTCTGCAGTATGAAGTCGGAAAAGTATTTGAGCGCGTTCTTGAGGATGCCGGCGTCTTTAAGCGGACACCCGAGGGAATGGCTGCCTTTATGCGTTTCGCGGAACAGCTGTAATCACTTTTTCTTTGCGGCATGCCGGTTTATACGGAAGCTGTCCGGCATGCCGGAACCGGGTCCGGGAAATGACAATGCGCATCTCATTTCCGAAAACAGCGGTGTCTGCCGGGGACAGATGGTTAAGATGATATTCAATATATATAAATATATGAGGTTTTTCAGGGCTGCAGGCCTGGCTGCCGTTCTCGCCTGTTCGCTGTCCGGCTGCGGAAATCCGGGAAAGAAAAGCAATGAGCAGGGCCTGGCCGCATATGAAAACCGTGAATGGGAGCAGGCCGCTTCGCTCTTCAGGCAGGCGGCCACACAGGATGGAAGCGTTGCCGCCTACCGGGTCAATCTGGGGATGGTTTTATATGAGCAGGGGCGCTGCGATGAAGCGCTTGCACAGTTTGACAATGCGCTGGAACTTGATCCCGAAAACATCCTCGCAATACGCGGACGCGGCCTTGTCCTTCTTTTTCAGAAGCAATACGACGAGGCGGCAGCCTGTTTTACCGAAGCCATGGAGCTGGCCGGCGGCGATGGTGAACTACGGGCCGACCTGAGAGCTTACCGCGCCAGAGCAAGGGAACTGGGCGGGCATTACACGGAAGCGGCCGAGGACTGTGAACAGCTGATTCAGGACGGCTATGAGACGGATGCAATGCATCTGGCCCTGGCAAATCTTCTGCTCAAGACAGATCCGGATGAACCCTCAAAGGCCATGCGCCACTATCAGGAAGCCATCCGGAATGAATTCCGGGATTACTCGGTATGGTTAAACATTCTTGAAAATCTAAAGGCAGCGGACTGTACGGAGGAATACAATCTTGTTTTGTCCCGGGCGCTTGCCATGGAAGCTGAATCGGAAGCGGATATTCTCGGCAAGGGGTTGCTGTATCTGTACGACGGACAGGTAAAACAGGCTTTTTCGGCGTTTGAGATGGCCTATAACCGGGGATATGAACCGGCGGGCTACTGGCTCGGCTGCTGTTATGAGCAGAATGGGGAGTTTGAGGAAGCCGCGCTGGTTTACCAGAAGCTGCTGCTGTCCGATCCTGAAAGCGGCAGGCTTTACAACCAGCTGGCCGCATGCAAAATCAGGTCCGGGAGGATGGGAGAGGCGCTTTTGCTAATCGACCAGGGTCTTGAATATGCCGAAGACGGCACACGGGCTGACCTGATGTGGAACAGGGCGGTCTGCTATGAAAGGATACGGGACTACGCGAAAGCCGAAAAGGCCTTCCGGGAATATCTGAAATTCCGGCCGGGCGACCAGGATGCCCTGACGGAACTTTCCTATCTGAGCAGCAGATAACCATAGTTTCCTGAAATCCACAGCCAGTCTGCTTTTTTACTGCTGGTTGAATGACAGTACCGGCTTTTTCCTGTAGAATGATCGCATCTTCCGCCGGGGGAGATATTCAGATGCCTCCCGCGTGAGGAAATATGCGCATATTCGTGAAAAGGAAAGGGATCGAATGATAGAAACAAAACCCAAAAAAGACCGCTTTTTGCTCGTGGGTGTCCATAACGCGGATCCAGAATCGATGGAACGCTCCCTGAAGGAACTCGCACAGCTGGTGGACACTGCCGGAGGCCTCTGTGCGGGAACCGTAACGCAGAGCCTCGATCATCCGCATCCTGCCACTTATATCGGCAGCGGTAAGCTCTCCGAGCTCAGGGACCTTCTGTATGAAACGGGGGCGGATGGGATAGTCTGTGACGATGAGCTTTCACCGGCACAGATGGAAAATCTCGAGGCGCAGCTGAACACGGCCGTGCTGGACCGCACAATGATCATACTTGATATTTTTGCGGCACGCGCAAAGAGCAGCGAAGGAAAAATCCAGGTAGAGCTTGCGCAGCTCAGATACCGTGCAATCCGGCTTGCCGGCATGCGGCGTTCTCTTTCGAGACTCGGCGGCGGTATCGGTACGAGGGGGCCCGGCGAGAAGAAACTGGAAATTGACCGGAGACTGGTTCATCAGCGAATCGGACAGCTGAAGACAGAGCTGGAGGAAGTAAAACGGCACCGGGAGCTCACAAGGAAGCAGCGAATCCGGAACCATGTCTTTGTGGCCGCTATTGTCGGCTATACGAATGCCGGGAAATCCACACTGCTTAACAGTCTGACCGGTGCAGGGGTTTTTGCCGAAAACCGGCTTTTTGCGACGCTGGATCCAACCAGCCGTATGCTCGAGCTGGGGCTCGGACTTTCCATTATGCTGACTGACACGGTAGGCTTTATCAACAAGCTGCCGCACCAGCTCATAGACGCATTCCGAAGTACCCTGGAAGAGGCTAAATACAGTGACCTGATCCTCCATGTGGTCGATGCGTCCAATCCGTACAGAGATTCCCAGATGGATACGGTCTACAAAACACTCCGGGAGCTCGGCATCGGCGGGAAGCCGGTTATAACGCTGATGAACAAACAGGATCTGGTTTATGCTGACGACCTGTTCTTCAGGGATCCGAATGCAGATCAGACGCTGGGGATTTCCGCCTGCACGGGTCAGGGCCTGGACGCGCTGAAAGCGATTCTCTCGGTTTCCGCCCGAAAGGGAAAAACAGCGGTGCAGAAGCTCATCCCGTACAGAGCAGCTTCCATTCTCGGGCAGATTCGCAGCCAGGGACAGATCACACGGGAGGAGTACCGGGACGACGGCATCCTGATAAGTGCCTTTATTCCGGCCTCTCTCGCGTCCGGCCTGGATGATTTTCCGGATATTGGCTCCGCAGACATACAGAAAGGAGAGTTGTGACAGATGATGATTCCCGTTTTCGGTTCCGAATCGGAGAAAAAAAGGTTTTTCGGAAAGATGAATGCAGAAGAGAAGATGGAAGCGCTCAGCGAAATTGTCAACACTTCGCATAAGGTCGCTTTCTTCGGCGGAGCCGGCGTTTCCACGGAAAGCGGCATTCCGGATTTCAGAAGCAAAGACGGTCTGTATAATCAGCATGACGTGCGTTTTGACCAGTATACGCCGGAATATCTCCTCAGCGATGACTGTCTTTATTCACACCCAAGAGTTTTCTTCGAGTTTTACCGTCAGAAGCTCAATGTGGAAGGCATCGAGCCGAATGCCGCGCACAGGAAGCTCGCCGAACTGGAAGAAAAAGGAAAGCTGGCCGGTATTATTACGCAGAATATTGACGGTCTGCACCAGAAGGCCGGCAGCAAAAAGGTGTATGAGATTCACGGTTCCACACTGAGAAACTATTGCAGCCGCTGCCGGAAGCCGCAGCCCGCGGATTTCATATTCAGAAGTGCAGATCCGATTCCGCTTTGCCCGCACTGTGGCGGCATGATCCGTCCGGATGTCACCCTCTACGGCGAGGGGCTTCCCATGCAGGCATGGGAGAACAGTATGAACCTGATCACAACTGCCGACTGCCTGATCGTAGGCGGGACTTCCCTCGCGGTTTATCCCGCTGCCAGCCTGGTAAATTATTTCCACGGGAAATATCTGATCATCATCAACCGTGACGCCACACCCCAGGATCAGACGGCGGATCTGGTTTTTCATGATTCCATCTCCAGGGTTCTCGGCAGCATCCGGGTTGATGAAAACGCATAGGAATATCCGCATAACCTGATCATTTTCCGCAGGATTTTTCTTTTGCAGCAGCTCTCCGGAATCAGACGCACAGTGGGGTATGGAACTGATTTTGGAAAGGTGCTGAGGAAGGAAAAGACAAAAGGGGAAGGCCAAAGCCTTCCCCTTTTCATATGCCGGCAGTGGGACTTGAACCCACACGTGGTTGCCCACAACAGATTTTGAGTCTGCCTCGTCTGCCATTCCGACATGCCGGCATCTTATGTTTCATCCTGATCTCATCTGAACGGATGAACAGATTTACTATAACATAACCTGAAAGAAAATGCAAGTTTCTTTTATAATCATGGGGCAGAACGAACAGCGGCAACGAACGCTTGGAGCGTTTTTTACCTTGACTGAAAACGCAATAACTGGTATAGTATAGCTTGGAAAATGACTGAAAAAATCAGCTTTTTCTGCCGTGGTTCGGCCATAAATCAATTATTTTTTTACCGGAATCATCATTGGAGGCGCAAATCTATCAATTATTGGGGAGGAAAATGCAATGAGTTATCAGGGCTTTGAAAATGTATTTGTAAATTCGCACCCGTTGGTTCAGCATAAAATATCCATTCTGAGAAATAAAAGCACCGGTACAAACGAATTCAGAAGGCTGACGGAAGAAATCGCCATGCTGATGGGTTATGATGCCCTTGGCGATCTCCCGATGGAGGACGTGGAAGTGGAAACTCCCATCGAAACCTGTATGACGCCGATGATTTCAGGCAAAAAGCTCGCCGTCGTCCCCATCCTCAGGGCCGGCCTCGGTATGGTCACGGGAATCACCGCCCTTGTTCCGTCCGCGAAGATCGGCCATATCGGGCTTTACAGAGACGAAGTTACGCACGAACCACATGAGTATTACTGCAAGCTTCCTACCCCGATCGAGCTGCGCACGATCGTCGTACTGGATCCCATGCTCGCAACCGGCGGATCAGCCGTTTCGGCCGTTGATTTCATCAAGCAGCATGGCGGAAAAAATATCAAGTTTGTCTGCATTATTGCGGCGCCGGACGGCATTAAACGTCTGATGCAGGCGCATCCGGATATCCAGCTCTATGTGGGGCACGTGGACCGCGAACTGAACGAAAATGCTTATATCTGCCCGGGACTCGGAGATGCCGGCGACAGAATATTCGGTACGAAATAACACCTTGGGTCAGGCGATCGGATGGGCGGGAAAACCATCCGCCCATCCGATCTATCTGCTTTGAGCCATGCCGACAGATCGCAGCGCGAAAAACGACTTCCTTCTACAAGGAAGTCGTTTTATTACAAGAGCCATAAAACACGTATCCGGACGAAGGAGACATATTTTGCCCACGGCTGCGCCCTTTGCAGGCGTGGCTGCAAAATAGTCATCCGTGGCCATTAGGTCAAAGTACAAAACTCCGTTCAGGGAGGAGGAGAGCAAATGCCCGGCACACCGGTCTGTGATTTTATAGAGCAATACAGAGGTCTGCATCCGGCCCGTTTCCATATGCCCGGCCATAAAGGCAAAAGCTTTACCGGTCCGGAAGCCTGTGATATTACGGAAATCACCGGAGCGGACGAATTGTTCCATGCTGATGGGATCCTGCTCGAGAGCGAGCTAAATGCCTCCGCCTTATTTGGGAGCGGCAGAACCCTCTATTCCGCGGAAGGATCCTCCCTTTGTATCCGGAGTATGCTTTATATGGCCCTCCTGCTCTGGAAGGAGAGAACGCAAACCGCCCCTTCCCAAAGGCCGACCGTTCTTGCGGGACGCAATGCGCATAAAAGCTTTCTCTCGGCAGCTGCCCTGCTGGACCTTGACGTGGAATGGCTGTGGCCCGGGGATCCGGATGACCGGCTCTGTGCCTGTACGATAACGGCAAAAGCGGTTGAAGACGCCCTGCGTTCCATGAAAACGCCGCCCTGTGCCGTTTATATCACGGCACCGGATTACCTCGGCAACCTCACGGAGCTTAAAAGTATTGCCGCCGCCGCCCATGCGGCGCATACGCTGCTCCTTGTTGACAATGCCCACGGCGCATATCTGAAATTTCTGAAGGAATCGCTGCATCCCATGGACCTGGATGCGGATATCTGCTGTGATTCTGCGCATAAAACGCTCCCGGCACTGACCGGCGGCGCCTACCTGCACATATCACCGCGAATTCTGTCCGGGACAGATGATTATGCCGCTGCAGCCATGCAGCTGTTTGCGTCTACCAGTCCATCCTATCTGATCCTGCAGTCCCTGGACAGGGTTAATCGTTATCTTTCCGGGGAATACCCGCAGAGACTGGAGGAAACGGTCGGAATTTTAAACGAACTAAAAGCATTTCTCTCTGCCATCGGCTACAACGTCCTGCGGTCTGAGCCCCTGAAGCTGACCGTATCAGTCCGTGAATGGGGCTGGACCGGAACTTGGGCGATGCATTTTATGGAGGAGAGAGGTATTTTTCCGGAGTATGCCGATCCGGATTATCTTGTGCTCATGGCTTCTCCCGAAAATACCCCGGAAGATTTTAAACGGCTCAGAGAAGCTTTTACGCAGTTGGATCGAAAACAGCCGCTTAAGCGTGTATCCCTTCCGGTATGGAAACCGGAGCGCGCATTATCCGTACGCGAAGCAGCCATGCTGCCGTTCGAAACGATTCCCTCAGAGGCGGCTGAGGGCAGAATTGCAGCCCTCTCCGCGGTAACCTGCCCACCCGCGGTCTCCGTGGTAACCGGAGGGGAAATCGTAAACGCCGCCGCAGTGCGGGTATGCGCCTATTACGGAATTCATACGCTCACCGTCGTCAAAGGGGATCCGCACAGAAACTGATTGCCTGAACTGTTAAACTGTGATAAACTGGTATCGTTCAGAGCCAGGTGCAAATCTGTGCGAAAGCATGGATTCAGCTGGCTGAAATTCATGTTTTCTCCTGGGATTGTCATCCGGCGGGCACGCCGCGGCTCCGGAAATCACAACTTTCAGCTTTTTTCGGAGGCCGGATCTGAACAGTTACAGACATACCGGAAAAATGATTACGCTGCTTTTAGTCAGCGCTTTCTGACGGAACCGGCTCATATAAGGGAGGATGAAATGAAACGATTTCTGAAAATCCTGCTGATCCTGATAGTCGTTTTGATTATAATCGCTGTCGCCGCAGCAGGTGTTATAAACGGTATCATCCTGTACAAGACAGGCAGGCACATCATAACTGCGGTTAATGCGTCCGCTCTTGCCAGGACAAATCCCTATGACTGCATTCTGGTTCTCGGATGCGGCGTAAAAGAAAACGGGGAGGCCAGTCCGATGCTTCGGGACCGGGTGGAAACCGCCGTCATCCTCCGCAAGGGGCAGACTTCTCAGAAACTTCTGATGAGCGGTGATCACGGAACGGAGCATTATAATGAAGTCCAGGTTATGAAGGACCTTGCCGTTTCGGCGGGAATTCCGGACAGTGATGTCTTTATGGATCATGCCGGTTTTTCAACCTTTGACAGTCTCTACCGGGCCCGGGATATCTTCCAGGCGAAGCGTGTTCTGATCGTCTCGCAGCGGTATCATCTTTACCGCGCCCTGTTCATCGCCGAAAAACTCGGGCTGGACGCGGACGCCGTCTGCGCGGATCTGGACAATTACGCCGGATATCCCCTGTACGTACTCCGTGAAGCCGCGGCACGCGTTAAAGACTTTATCTATGTGTACTCCGGGGCGAAGCCCGCCTTCCTGGGCGAAGTGATACCGATCTCGGGCGA
>CAMOSC010000099.1 GCA_946624325.1 uncultured Clostridia bacterium | reverse complement strand
AGCGGGGTGCCCCAGTAACGGTTTCTGGAAATGCCCCAGTCCTGGATATTCTCCAGCCAGTCGCCGAAGCGTCCCTTGCCGATGCTCTCCGGAACCCAGTTCACGGTGTTGTTGTTGCGGATCAGATCCTCCTTCACCGCGGTCATGCGGATAAACCAGGACTCTCTCGCGTAATAGATGAGCGGCGTATTGCAGCGCCAGCAGTGCGGGTAATCATGCTCAAACTTCGGCGCGGAGAACAGCAGTCCGCGGTCCTTTAAATTCTGGATGATGACGGGATCCGCATCCTTCACAAACATCCCTTCCGCCGGTGCGCCGGGCTTCATACTGCCCTTGTCATCCACCAGCTGCACGAAAGGAGCGTCGTAGCGGCGGCCCACACGGGCGTCATCCTCACCGAAGGCCGGTGCGATATGAACAATACCGGTACCGTCGGACATGGTTACGTAATCATCCGCGTAAACCATATAGGCCTTCTTGTGCTGCTTCTCCACGATCGGAACGGAGCAGTCAAAGAGCGGCTCGTACTCGCGGTATTCCAGATCCTTTCCGGTCATGGTCTCCAGCACTTCGTACGCCGGCTTTCCTTCCTCGGCGAGCGGCCCCAGCACCGTATCCAGAAGAGCCTCGGCCATGTAGTAGGTATAGCCGTCCGCTGCCTTCACCTTCGCGTAGGTATCGGAGGGGTTCACGCAGAGGGCGATGTTGGAGGGAAGGGTCCAGGGCGTGGTGGTCCAGGCCAGGAAGTAGGCGTCCTCGCCCTTTACCTTAAAGCGGGCGATGGCGGAGCGCTCCTTAACCAGCTTGTAGCCCTGCGCCACCTCATGGGAGGAAAGCGGGGTTCCGCAGCGCGGGCAGTAGGGAACCACCTTGAAGCCCTTATAGAGCAGGCCCTTGTCCCAGATCTGCTTTAATGCCCACCACTCGGACTCGATATAGTCATCGTGATACGTCACATAAGGGTCGTCCATATCCGCCCAGAAGCCCACGCGGTCGGAGAATTCCTCCCACATGCCCTTGTACTTCCAGACGCTCTCCTTGCACTTTTTGATGAAGGGCTCGATTCCGTAGGCCTCGATCTGCTCCTTGCCGTTGATGCCCAGCTGTTTCTCAACCTCCAGCTCAACGGGCAGGCCGTGGGTGTCCCAGCCGGCCTTTCTCGGCACGCGGTATCCCTTCATGGTGCGGTAACGGGGAATCATATCTTTAATGGTGCGGGTCTCCACATGGCCGATGTGCGGCTTGCCGTTTGCCGTGGGCGGCCCGTCATAGAACATGTACTCCGGGCAGTCAGCCTTCTCGCTGATGCTTCTGCGGAAGATATCATGCTCTTTCCAGTATCTGTCGATCTCTTTCTCTCTCTCCACGAATTTTAAATCGGTAGAGACCTTGCTGTACAGCATGCTGTGCACTCCTTTCTTACGTTTCCCCGGAGCGGGGAATTGGCTGTTTAAGCGGCAGGAGACGATACCATAACGTTACTGACTGTTCTGAGCCGCACTCCGGAATGACAGATAACGCCGACTCTGAACGGTTATCTTATCATACTGTTACTGTTCTGAGCCGGGCTCCGGAAATGGCGAAAGCAGCCATTTCCGGAGCTGCGGCGTGCTCGCCGGATGCAACTCTGTGCGGAATCCATGATTCCGCACAGAGCTGCGCCTGGCTCTGAACAGTTGCCATAATAACAAAAAAGCCCCGTCCCCAATAGGACGAAGCCTTGATCGTACCACCTATTGCCGCATACAAAGAAGCCCTCTGCCAGGCGTTCCAATATGCCTCCCGGTAACGGCGGGAATTCCGGCTCGGCTTACAAATTAAAACCCGTTCAGCCTGCAACTCGGGAGTGATTTTCGGCGAACCCCTACTTGTACCGGCCTCACACCCCCGCCGGCTCGCTGGGACTTTTGGAAAACGCTTACTCTCTCCGTCTTCGTTTTTACAGTTTAACAAGCCCGCAGCACGCAAATAAAAGCCTCTCCGGACCGTACGCTTGACAGTATAGTCAGATTCTGCGGCTTTGTCAAGCGTCAAAAGTTACAAAAGGCGCGGAAATTGTTACATTTCGGCCAGGGTTATCTTCGCTGAGTCATACAGTTGCCCCGCTGTACGTGCCGTTCCGCTGTACCGCTGCCGCTGATCACTATACCACAGCCACTGCTTTACTGTACTGCTGTACCACTGCGATGCTGCACTGTACCGCTGCCTCAAATCTACATACCCGCCAGTTTCCGGAGGATGGCACTCTCCTGGTTGTCGATATGTACGGAAGCCTCGCTCATGGCCAGTTCCGCCTCTCCCCGGATGATGGCGTCCGCAATACGCGTATGTTCCTGCACCAGTGTCCGCCTGGTAGCCTCGTCCTTCAGATATTCCAGGCGATAGCGGTACATCTGCTCCCGCAGGTTGTTGATCAGGAACTGAAGCTTCTGATTTTTGGCAGCCTCATAGATGATGTCATGAAAGGCTTCATCCTTTCCCGCTATCTGGGCCAGGTTTTTGCTGCCGATACAGGAGGCGAACTCCCGCTCGGCACTCCTCAGGCGGATTTTCTCCTGCGGCGTAATCCGCTCTACGGCCAGATTCGCCGCCAGCCGCTCCAGGGCACGGCGGACCTCCAGGACGTCATGGACATTCTTCTCGGAAATGTTCGCAACCACGGCGCCGCGCCTGGGAAGGATCTTTACAAGGCCCTCCTGCTCCAGCTTGCGGATCGCCTCCCGTACCGGTGTGCGGCTTACGCCGAGCTGCTGCGAGAGGGTTATCTCGATCAGGCGCTCCCCCGGCTTCATTTCCCCGTGCAGGATGCTCTCCCGGAGGGCATTGAACACCACGTCCCGAAGGGGAAGAAATTCATTCATATTCAGCTGCATTCCGGCCTCCATTCCGTTACTCTGAAAACGGCCCGCCTCGTGCGTGGCCATATTGGTATCCGCGCCCCGGCTTTTCTTCCGGAAGCGGAACCCCAGGCAGCGGGGCATGCGGGTTACTTTATAAACGGCCCGCCTTGTGCGTGGCCATCATGGTATCCGCGTCCCGGTTTTACTTCCGGATTCTCCTGATCCGGGTCACATGGGATGAAACAGGTCCGCGGCGTACGCAACCGCCGCATCCCCTTTCTTTAATAGAAAGTCCCGCGCTTCCCTGCACTGCTCCATGCTTTCATACAGGCCGAACACGGTGGGCCCGCTGCCGCTCATCAGGGCTATCAGCGCACCGGTCTCGTTTACCTGCTCTTTGATCTTTCCGATGACCGGGTATGCGGGAATGCTGACGCGCTCCAGCACATTCCCCATACTGGGGATCATGTCCGCAAGGCTTCCCCTGCGGATAGCGGCTGTCAGCCCGTCGATATCCGGATGCTCCGACTCCGCTATCGTGTCCGCATGCAGGTTTTCATAGACAAACTTCGTGGAAACGCTGACCGGAGGCTTTGCGATGAGGACCGCGCATTCCGGGCATGAAGGAAGAGCCGTAAGCTTTTCCCCGATTCCCTCCGCAAGCACCGTGCCTCGCATGAGGCAGTAGGGCACGTCGGCCCCGATTTTAACGCCCCGCTCCTGCAGCTCCTCCCGCGAGAAATCGTACCCGAAAAGGCGGTTTACGCCCACGAGCGCGGCGGCAGCATCCGAGCTGCCCCCCGCCATACCTGCCGAAACCGGAATGCGCTTTTCAAGCTCTATGAAAAGGCCTTTCTCTTCGCCCTTCTCCTCCATCAGCAGGCGGGCGGCGCGCACAGCCAGATTGGTATCGTCTGTCGGCAGGAAGTGGCGGTTTGAGACGAGCCTGATACCGGGCTTTTCCGACACCGTCAACGTCAGGCGGTCAAACAGCCTTATGGTCTGCATAACCATCTTTACCTCATGGTAACCGTCCTCCCGTCTGCGCAGGACATCCAGTCCGAGATTGATTTTCGCCATAGCCCGCAGGCTGACCGTGCTGATCTGCTCCATCAAATTACCGTTCCTTTCCTGATTTCCGGCCCGCCGGCAATGTTTTTCTCTGCACATTGTATACAATATACAGTTATTATAGCGAAACCATTCGGAGAACGCAAGTAAATTATGAAAAAGCATTTTTCTTTTTTCCGGCCTTATGCTATGATGTATTTTACCACATGTACCCATGAATGCACGAAATCCGTTCATGGCAGGCCCGGAAATGGCAAAGCTGCCGTTTCAGCGGCTGCAATAAGCCCCACGGGTACAGAGCAGTAATACCCTATTAAGCATTCCGAGGTTTTAATATGACAGAATTACAGGCTTACTGCCTTCGAACAAACGGCATGGAAAACCCCCTTGGCATTGACGAAGCCAATCCGGTTTTCAGCTGGAAACTGAAAGCCGCTGCCGGCGGTGTATTGCAGAAAAATTGCCGGATCGGCGTATATTCCGATTCCGTGGAACAAAAACTGGTATGGGACAGCGGCGTTATGGAGTCCGGACGCTGCGCCGCCGTGCGCTATGAGGGGCCTGCCCTGCTTCCCTGTACCCGCTATTACTGGATGGTCTCCGGGGAGGATCAGACGGGAAGCCGTTTCCACAGCCGCCTGTCCTGGTTTGAAACCGGGCTTATGAACCCTTCCGCCGAGGCCTGGGAAGGTGCGCAGTGGATCGGTTCGCCGCGCCTGACCACCAATACGGCGGCCCTGACCGCCTACCGTTTCCAGACGGACTTTTTTGTGGAGCCCGGCAACAAAGCCGGAATCGTGCTGGCCGCGCGCAACAAGGACAATTTCATTCTCTTTGAAGTGGATCTCGGCAGCCGCCTCCTCACGGTCCGCGAATTCTGCGACAATGCCTGGGAGGGAAGCATGGCGGACGGCAATATGCCCACCGTGACCACGCTCGGCAGACCCGGCGGATATCCCATCAGCCTGGAGGCGGTCCCGGAGGACAGGGAGCAGAAATTCAACCGCCTCGTCATCGAGGTGCGCGGCCGTGAGCTCTCCGTCTCCATCAACGGCTGCCACATCATCTGGCACCGGAAGGATACCATGCCCCAGGCGGATCTTTTCATGCCCCGAAAGTCTGCCCTGATGAACGTGGGCTTCAGGCAGCTGGATTCCAGGGCGGCCTACAGGCATATCCTGATCTCCGATCTCAACACCCGCTCCGTTCTCCAGAAGGATGATTTTACCGATGAAAGCGGCGTTCTCTCGGGTCTCGGGGTCGTCAAAAACGGCTCCCTCCTGGTGGTGAACCGCTTTGAGCTGGTCAATCCCGTCCCCTCTGTCAATCTGCGCAAAACCTTCACCATCGACAGGGAGGTTCTTGATGCCAGGCTGTACGCCTCAGCACGAGGTTTTTACGAAACCCGGATCAATGACGGAGCCACGGACCAGACCTTCCTGAAGCCGGGCTTCACCGATTACCGGCTGCGGATCTTCTACCAGACCTTTGACGTGACATCCCTCCTGAAGCAGGGCGAAAACACGCTGGACGCCGTGGCGGCAAAGGGCTATTACAGCGGCTTCGTGGGCTACTCAGGCCCAATGATCTACGGTGAACAGCCCGATTTTATCGGAATGCTGAAGATCCGCTTTGCAGACGGCAGCTCCCGGACCCTCGTCACCGACGGTTCCTGGCTGTTTTCGGACCGGGGTCCCATTCTGGAAGCGGACTATCTGGACGGGGAGAGTGTGGACGCGCGCCTGAAGCCTGTTCAATGGCGTCCCTGCGGCGTGCATCCCTGGCCGGAACCGCCCGTTCCCACAAACGGCAGCTTTAAGGAGCAGCAGCCTGCCTTTGCCCTGACGGCCCAGTGCGGTCCCTCCGCAGTGATCGAGCGGACGCTCTCTCCCGTCTCCATGGTCGAATCTCCTCCCGGCCACTTTGTCTATGACCTGGGCCAGAATATCGTGGGGACCATCCGTCTGCGAGTCCGCGGGGAAAAGGGCCTGTCATTGAAGCTGCGCTACGGGGAGATGAGCTACCCCAACGGGGAAATCTATATCCGGAATCTCCGCTCCGCGGCAAATACGGATATCTACACGCTCTCCGGAAGCCTTCTTGGCGAGGAATTCTGCCCCTCCCTGACCGCTCACGGCTTCCGCTATGTGGAGATCACCGGAAACGGCTTCCTGCTTTCGGATATCTCCTGCGTGCAGGGCCTGGAGGGCCTGGTCCTCACCAACACGCCCGAAATGACCGGGCATTTCTCCTGCTCCGACCCTCTCATCAACAAGCTGCACAGCAATATCGAGTGGGGACAGCGGGGGAATTTCCTGTTGGTGCCCACCGACTGCCCGCAGCGCAATGAACGCTGCGGCTGGACCGGAGACGCGCAGGTGTTTGCCGCCACGGCAGCCTTCAATATGGATATCCGGGCCTTCATGGACAAATACCTGGGCGACATCCGGGACGGGCAGCTGATGTACAACCGTGACGGAGCCGTACCCGATACGGCTCCCCTGGGCGGAGACAACCGTCCCGCGGGCTGCGCGGGCTGGGCGGACGCCGCCGTCATCATCCCCTGGGAAATGTACCTGGCCTACGGCGATCCCGGCATCCTGGAACGCAATTACGAATGCATGCGGCGCTGGGTAGCCTACCAGAGCCTGGATTCCCGCCAGAACTACGGCCTGCGGACCGTGGATCACCGCCCGGTTCCGGAGCAGTCGGACCTGGCCTCCATACCCTTTATCCAGGTTCAGCAGAGCCGCGGGGATCATCTGACCTTCGATCCCTCAACGCCCTTTATCCTGACAGCCACGGCATACGCGGCCTATGTGGCCTCCCTCATGGCGAGGATTGCGGCGATCCTCGGGAAGACGGAGGATGCCGCCTTTTATCAGGATCGCTTTGAGAAGATCCGGCAGGCCTTCCGCGAGGCCTGGGTGCAGCCGGACGGCTCCCTGGCCTACTGGGGCGAGATGAGCAAAGGCACGACGGACGATACGGGCGTCATCATCAACCGCACCCGCTATTCCAATGAGCCGGATAATCCGCACCATCCCAGCCAGACGGCCTATGCGCTGGCCATTGACTTTGATCTGATGCCGGAGGAAACCATGTCCCGTACGGCGGAGTGCTTCGTGCAGTCCATCCTGGAGCGTCAGAACCATCTTTCCGTGGGCTTCTTAGGCATCAGCCATCTGCTTCCGGCACTGACAAAGGCCGGACGAAACGATCTGGCCTTCGCCCTGCTGGAGCAGAAGGGCAATCCCGGCTGGCTCTACAGCGTCATCAACGGGGCCACCACCATCTGGGAGCGCTGGAATTCCTATATTGCGGAGACCGGAACCTTCGGGGATGTTTCCATGAATTCCTTCAATCACTATCCCTACGGGGCCGTGGGCGAATGGCTGCATAAAACCGTGCTCGGCATCAATACCGGCGCAGGCATTGATGAAGCCGGTTACCGGAGAATCCACCTTCAGCCTGTCTGGGGCGGGAGCCTGACCTTTGCGAACGGCTCGCTGGAATCCCCCTGCGGGCGGATTGAGTCTTCCTGGGAGCTTTCGGGTGATACGGTGCTCTATTCCTGCACCATTCCCTGCAATGCCACCGCCAGGCTTATACTGCCGGACGCGGATACCGAGGGCGGTGTATTTACGCGGGAACTGCTGCCCGGGCATTATGAATTCCGGGTGAAACGCTGATCAGGAACTCTTCACGTTACTATCGCAACGGCTCCTGCCAATGAACAGGAGGTGGAAATCGCAGACATGAAACTCTTTCGGAAAATGTCCATGTTCACCCAGATTCTGCTTGTTATCCTGGTGCTGCTCATCCCGATGGGGCTTATCAGCTGCGTGTACATCCAGCGGATACAGGGCTCCTACATGGAGCAGGGAACAGCCAATGCACGGCAGACACTCTCCATACATGTGCAGAACCTGGACAGCAGGATGGCCGCCGCGGAAGCCTATTTTGCCGCGGATCATTACAATAATCATCAGCTGCGCCTGAGATCTGCCGGAACAGCTGAAACATACCGGTTGGCTGCCGATCTCTACTGGCAGGAGCTCAACCGGCAGGTTGTCTACGGAACTGCCGGTGCGGACGCCTATTATTTCTGCCTTCCGGACCGGAATTATGCGGATGTCGCCGTCCGCACGGCCTATTCCGGCGACAGGCCGGCACTGAAGAATTGGCTTCTGGAAAACTGCGGTCCGGGAAGTCTTTCGAACGGCTGGTCCATCCGTGAAATCGGAACCGCGCAGTGGCTCCTGTATATCACCAGGACAGACGGCGTCTACTTTGGCGCATTCCTGAATCTTACATCCGTCGAAAAAGAGATCCGTGACGATATCGCTTATGCACGGGAGCAGGTATTTTTAGAGGAGACCCGCGCGGCAGGCGCTGCGACAGGGTCTGACTCCGCCGCGGATCCCGCCGTCGGGAAAAAGACAGCGCTTTCCGCTTCTGCCGCATCCCTGTCCGCTCCGGAAAGCAGGGAATCCATACGGATTGAGCAGCCGCTTTCCAAAAGAGGCTTTACCGTTGTCCTTCTGCTGGATAAACGCGAGGTATCCATGCAGCTCCCCTCCCCGTTTTTCTTCCTGCTGCTGATGGTATTCCTGCTCCTGCTTGCCGCCATGCTCTTAGGCCTGGCTTTCTCGAAAATCCTGGTAAGGCCGGTGCAAAAGCTTGTACATGCCATGGATGAGCTGGAAAACGGCAACTCCGGCTACCGGGTTGACCCGAAGGGGGAAAACCGCGACGCCGAGCGCCTCAACCGCCATTTCAACCGCATGGCGGACAGTCTCACGGATATGCGCATCCAGGTTTACGAGAAGGAACTGGAGCGCATGGATACGGAGGCCACAAATCTCAGGCTCCAGGTGAATCCGCATTTTATTCTGAACAGTCTGAACATTATCTTCAGCATGGCAAAATCCGGCGGTCCCGGAGCCACAGAGCAGATCCGTTCTTTCACCAAATATCTGGCAGACTATCTGCGCTTCTCCCTGCGTCATACCGGCGGCAAGGTGCCCCTTCGCCAGGAGATGCAATGCGTGGAGAACTATCTTGCCCTGCAGAAGGTCCGCTTTCCGGGCCGCTTCCTCTATCTGTGCGATATGGACGATGAGCTCGGATCCGCCCTGATTCCCCCGCTCTTAATCCAGAATTTCGTGGAGAATTCGATCAAATACGCCCTGAATCCCGAGCGGCAGACCGAGATCTATGTGGTCGCCGCAAAATCCGAAAGCCGCCTGCGCATCTCCGTCTGTGATACCGGAAACGGCATGGAGGCCGAAACGGTAGCGAAAATCATGGACGGTGAAATCTTCTGCGATGCTGCCGGAAAACACATCGGCATCTGGAACTGCCGCCGCCGCATGAAGCTGCTGTACGGGGATGATGCCGAATTCCGGATGACCAGCCGCCCGCAGGAGGGAACTCAGGTCTATCTGGATCTGCCCTTTGAGGAGACTGAATCATGAACCTTCTGATTGTAGATGACGAGACCCTGGCAATTCAGGGCCTTGTGGATGACCTTCCCTGGGAGGAGCTGCAGTTTGACGAGGTTTTCACTGCCTCCGGCTATGCCCAGGCCATAAACCTCTTCCGCACGAAAACGGTTGACGTGCTGCTCTGCGATATCGAAATGCCCTTAAAGAGCGGCCTCGAACTGGCTGCCTGGGCAAAGGAGCACTACCCGGCTACCCAATGCATTCTGCTCACCTGCCACGATGATTTTGCCTTTGCAAGGCAGGCCATACAGCTGGAGTGCGTGGGATATATCCTGAAGCCGGCGGATACCTATGAGGTTACGGAAGTGCTGCTGAAGGCGATCCGCAAGGTGCGGCAGCACCTGCGGGACAGCGGCCAGGAACAGCCCCCGCGGAGCTCTTCTTCGCGGCAGAGTGCTTCCGCCTGCGAGGAGTGCGATGAAGAATACATCAGAAGCCATTCCGCCCATGCTGTGGAAAAAGCGGAGACCTATATCCGCCTGCACCTCGCCGATCCGCTCACCGTCGATTCCATTGCGGCGGCAGCGGGCATGAGCGCCACCCATATCAGCAGGCTGTTCAAGAAAAAGCATGATATGACGCTCATAGACTATATCACCGAGGAGCGGATCCGCCTTGCCATGAAGCTGCTCAAAAACGAATCCCTTCCTGTCAGCACCGTGGCCATGCGCTCCGGCTACAGCAATTACTCCTACTTCACGAAGGCCTTCAAGAAGTATACCGGCAAAACACCCCGGGAATACCGTCAGGAGCTGCTCTGAAGCTTCAGAAAATAACAAAATCCTGCCATATGGCAGGATTTTGTTATTTTCAGGCGCAAATGTGCTAATTCGGGGCAGGATTTCACAAGAAAAAAGCCAAAGAAAAACCTATAATGATGTCATCAGAAAACAGAGAGCCATTGGCTCTCACAGCGGCAGGAAGAACGTAAACCGCCGCACGTACTTTCAGGAGGCACGGAAGATATCCTTTCTGCGTCTCTGCAGTCAACCGGCGCAGGCTGCGCCGGATCCCAATCAGGAGGTTCACAATGAAAAAGAAACTGATGGCTTCCCTTCTTGCAGCATCCCTTGCAGTCGGCACCCAGGCAGCCTTCGCGCCCGCGGCCTTTGCGGACGAGGAACCCTATGAGATCGTTATGATCCTTCCCACCCTCGGTGCGGATCCTTCCGGGCTGGCCGCCGTTGAGGATGCGGTCAACGCGGTGGTTACACCGGAGCTCGGCGTGAAGCTGACCTTAAGTCCCATTTTCGCGTTCAACCTGGTTTCCGAGGAAAACCTGATGATCACCTCCGGCGACAAGATCGACTTGGCCATGGTGCTCTTCACGGGTCTCGGCAGCTGGGTCAACCAGGGCTCCTTCCTGGAGCTGGATGACCTCTACGAGCAGTACGGCGCGGATATTGCCGAGGCTGAAGGCGTGGCAATTGCCGGCGGATATTACAACAACCATCTGTACGCAATCCCCTCCGAGGAAAAGCTGGCGCGCTCCTACGGCTTCTGGGCAAGAGCCGATATCGTGGAAGAGCTTGGCTTCTCCTATGAACCGGATCATGAATATACGGCGGAAGAGCTGGAAGAGCTGTTTGCCGCCTATAAGGAGAAATACGGCGACGGTTACTACTGCGTTTCCGGCACCACCGCGACCTCCGATTTCTTTACCTATTTCCAGCCGGTCGATGTGCTGGGCGGCTCCCTCTCCTACGGCGTTCTGATGGACGGCGGCCTGGGCGGTGACTTCACGGTTGTCGACGCCTACGAAACCCCCGAATACGAAGCATATGCACAGCGGATGTATGACTGGGCGCAGAAGGGATATATCCCGGCCGATGCCTCCACCAACACCGATTCCGGCGCAACCCAGATCCAGAGCGGTTACTATCTCGGCAGCTGGAGCTCCACCGAG
>CAMOSC010000098.1 GCA_946624325.1 uncultured Clostridia bacterium | reverse complement strand
ACTGTCCCGGGTAAGCTTAAAGAGCAGCTTCCCCGTGCCAGTGCTGTCATTTTCTGCCGCATGGCTCATTGCTTCGCGCAAAAAGACGCCCCATGTTCTGAAGCGTCTTGAGAGATTATATTTCGGGGAAACGCTGATTCAATCAGTGTTTCCCCCGGGTAGGCGCAAAAACAAGTACTTTATTCGGGAAGCTCCCCGTTCTTTCGAGCCACACCTGTGTCGCTTTCCCCTGCCGTATCCCGTTTCTCTGCTTTTTTAAACGGGTTATCCACCCAGATGGCGAGTGCCACCATCAGTACAGGACAGAGGATAATCAAAATAGTTCCAATCATGGCGTTCTCCTTTTTTATTGGGAACCGCCTTCAGGGAACCGCATCCGGAAAACAGAGTCCCCGTGAAAGCGGCGCTTTATTCGGTTCAAATAAAAAGGAGATCGGTATGTCCGTCCTGCCGTTCCATATACCTCAGTATCATAATCCTGCTGCATATTCGGTTCGGGAGCAGCACCAGGGAATACCGCTGCGAGGCAAAACAGGCAAGGAGCCTGATCAGTATCAGGAAAAATGCCGTAAAAGCCCTCGAAAGTCTTCCGGTCTTCGGCAGTTTAAGCTCTCTTGCATCAATCAGCAGCTGCCATTCGGTTCCGTTCAGATTCCGTACCGTTTGTGTATTTCGTACGGGTTCCGGGATTTCAGGATCACCGTATATCCGGTCCGTACTTTCATCACAGACAATTTGGGAATATTCCTGCGGGATTTCACGGTAAAATCCGGAAACGAACAGCGTGCATACGGCAAAAACGGAAACCAGCAGATGAAACGCTTTCCGCTTCCCGCAAAAGAGCAGCCGCAAAGAAACAGTTTTATGCATCTGCCAGCACCTTCTTTATGGCTGCCAGAAAATCGTCAAATTCCTCAAAAGCAGGCAGTTCCGGATGATCCGCCTTGATTTTTTCCGTAGTGCGGAACAGGAATCCCGCCTTGCTTGCCTGAATCATGGCAAGGTCATTATAGCTGTCCCCTGCCGCGATGGTGTCAAAGCCGATGGACTGAAGTGCCTTAACCGTGCTGAGCTTGGAGTTTTCGATGCGCATCTTAAAGCCCGTGATGGTACCGTCCTTTGCTACCTCCAGGGAGTTGCAGAAGAGCGTGGGCCAGCCGAGCTTCTTAATCAGGGGCGTGGCAAACTGGGTAAAGGTATCGGAAAGAATAATCACCTGCGTCAGCTGCCGCAGCTCATCCAGAAATTCCCTGGCGCCAGGCAGCGGATCAATGGTCGCGATGGTTTCCTGAATCTCTTTCAGCCCCAGATGATGCTCCCGCAGAATTCCAAGCCGCCAGTTCATCAGCTTATTGTAATCCGGCTCATCCCGGGTGGTCCGTTTCAGCTCCGGAATACCGCTTGCCTCTGCAAAAGCAATCCAGATTTCCGGTACCAGCACGCCTTCCATATCCAGACATACGATGTGCATATTCTTGTCTCCCTCCCGGCAGCGTACTGCCTGTCCTGACCTTTCGGCGCACGGCAGCCAGACAGTTTCCGTGCGCGGCTTACATTCCGCCTTTTGAAGTATACGGGATTTGAAGCCGCTTTGCAAGTATTTTCTCTGCAGACAGGTACAGTCGGAGTCATTTCATTATCAGCGTTGATAACAACGGTGTTATTTCAGTGGATAACAGCATCGTTATTATACTCAGGTTTTAACCTGCATTACAATGCTTCCAGGCAATCGAGTTTCTTTATAAACAGTCTGATCAATTCGATGTGTGAATCACTGTCCAAACTATTTCCAATCGGCAGACTCATATCGCTGTCAATGATCGGCAGACGGAAGGGGATCAGCTTCAGCCACTGTCCGCTGGGTTACCGCTCTTCGCAGATCTGGACCTCTTCGATGAGGGTCTCCATCAGCTTCCGCTGCTTTTCCTCATTCATCAGCTTATAGAACTTGTCGAAGCAGATCAGGATCTTGTAAATGTAATCCCCGGTAACCTTTTCGGTTTCGATGGACTGCTTCTTCGCCCTTGCCTCTATGAGGCTCTGCTCCTGGTCACCAATCTTGTCGTACATCCGATATAAACGGTCATCCAAATCGAACTTGCGGCGGTTATACCAAACCGATCCCGGACTTGCCTTCGCCGCCCTTTCCGTTCATCAGGAACATCTTCTGGGCTTTGGTCGTAGGAAGCAGCCACATGGATGCGATCCTGATATAGTGGGATCACATCAGCGAGGGCCATCATTTTGAATGCTTTCAGAAAAAGCAACTTGCTCCCCAACTTGCTCTCTGCTATAATATGAGAGCAAGTTAAGGAGCAGGTTAAAGAGCAAGTTTCCAAACATTAATGGAGGTTTATCTATGGGTTTACCGATTAACGTGACCGATCTGATCCACCAAAGGAAAGTGGAGAGGACACGTATAGAATATAAGGCAGACTGGAATCCGGAGCCTATCATTCATACGATTACCGCTTTTGCAAATGATTTTGACAACATGGGCGGCGGATATATTCTGATTGGCGTAGCAGAAGAAAACGGGCGTCCCAAACTGCCTCTTGAAGGTCTTGATCCTGACTCTATAGATGAGATACAGCTGGATCTCTTGAATAAATGTAATTTCATTGAGCCTCGTTATATTCCCATTATTGAGCCTTATATTGTCGATGGTAAAGATGTACTGGTTTTATGGATACCCGGAGGTGAGGACCGCCCTTATAAATGCTCCGAGAAAATATATACGCAAAAGGCCGGAGAAAAGAGCTTCAAATCATATTATATCCGCAAAGGTGCACGAACCCTGAAGGCAAACGCCCGTGAAGAGCGTGAACTTATTTCTATGGCTCGTGATATTCCTTTTGATGACAGGATCAATTATCATGCTGACGTCGCCAGCATGAAGCCAGCTCTGTTGGCAGATTATCTGCACACGGTGGGAAGCGATTTATATGATAATGCTTTAAACCGTTCAGTGGAGGAAGTAGCTACAGATATGCAGTTGGTCCGGGGTCCTTCGGAATACAGAAAGCCGGTTAATGTAGGATTGATGTTTTTCAATGAGCACCCGGAAGAATACTTTTCTTTTGCGCAAATCGAGGTGGTAGACAAGCCTGACCCGACTGGCATTGGTATGACAGAAAAGACTTTCAAAGGACCTTTGGATCGGCAGTTAAGAGATGCCCTTGCTTACATCCGGAACTACATTCTCAAAGAGTACATTACCAAGGTTCCCGACAGTGAACTGGCTGTGCGCGCATTTAACTGGCCATATCAGGCAGTTGAGGAAGCTCTCAGCAACGCGGTATATCATAAATCATACCAGATCCATGAACCGATCACCGTCACGGTGACTCCCGAAAAAATGGAAATATTAAGTCTTCCGGGGCCAGATCGTTCAATTACAGATGAACATCTGGAAAACCGAATTCTGGTATCGAGAAGATACAGAAACCGGCGTATAGGAGATTTTCTAAAAGAACTGGATATTGTTGAGGGCAGAAACACTGGTGTACCGCTTATCCTCAGTTCTATGAAAAACAATGGGTCTGGACTTCCGACTTTCGAAACAGATGAAGAACGCAGCTATTTTTTAACTATTCTTCCTATTCATCCATACTTCTTACCAAAAGCAAAAGCGCCGGATACTGTAAACAATGATGTAGTCTCCGGGCGGAGAACACGAGAAGAGATCCGAGTGTTGATTGCAGATCTGCTGCGGGAACGAAACAGTATGTCTGTCAATGAAATTGCTGCAGCCCTGGGCTACAAAAGGCGCACCAATACACTAAGGGAAGTTGTCATTGAGATGTTAGAGGCAGGAGAAGCGTTCTATCTTTACCCTGACAAACCCAACAGCAGGAATCAGAAAATCACCTTAAAGAAAGAATAGACGCTGAAGAAAGTCAGATAAGGCACCCCGAATTTATCTATCACCCCCAATAACGACAAAAAGCCCTTCGCTGCATACCCACAGCGAAGGGCTTTCATAATATGGATCGTTCCAGTCGCAAACCGTCATGAATGACTTTTTTACCCCAAAACCCATCGATAGGGAGAATAAAGGGAGATCATGCAACTGTTATAAATTGTTATCAAAAGAACCTTTGTAAAGCCGGAAAGTCTTGATTTTACTGGTTTTTCCGGTTTTCGTACCTTATTCCCACTCAGTAATCACCAGCACTTCCCCGGCATGTACCTCAATCTCCGCTCTTTCTCCGGTAAAATGATTGCTGACGCCAAGCGGGAAGCTTCTCTGCAGCCGGATGTGTTCCCCCGCATAATACAGATTTCTCAGGGAGACATCCGCCTGTTCAGAGACGGCCAATACCGAGACCGTTCCCGCCATGGTTTTGTCAAAATGCAGGCATTCTCCCGCCCCGGCAGCCTGTATGCGGGTGCCTCCTGCTGCCAGCACCGCATTGCCCCCGGACTGTTTTACATAGGAAAGCAGCTGCAGATTCGCAATCGTATGGGAAATCCGGCTGCCGCCCAGCGCTCCATACAGCACGAAAGAGGTAAAACCGCGGGCAAGCCCCTCTTTCACGCAGAACATGGTGTCGGTATCATCCTTTTCCACAGGGAGGAGAATGGTTTCTCCGGCAAACTCCGGTTGCTTCATCGAGTCAAAATCGCCGATCAGAAGGTCCGGCACCTGGCCGGCAGATAAGAGTGCCATATAACCGGCATCAGCAGCCATCAGAAAATCACCCGGTTTTTTCTTTACGGGGAGATCCTCCGGCTGTATCGTTCCCGCGCCGACAATGATGCAGGTACCGTGCGTATCCGGATCTGCCTCCCCGGACCATGCATCATGGCTGACGGATACTTTCATTTGATACTCCACCCCGTTCTCCTCTCTGAAAAGCCTGCCGCCTGTGTGTGTCTTCCCGGCTTTCCGCACTCCTCCGGAGCGCATTGCGTTGGTCCTTCCCGGACGGCATACTTCCGTTTCCCGGCTTTCTGCACTCCTCCGGAGCGCCCTACGTTATTCCCTCCACAGACAGCCGGATAACCAGCTCTCAGGAACGCTTTTTTCTGTTTGCCAGCAGGAACAATACTGCTGCCGCTGCGGCTGCAATGACGGACACAATCCCTACCGCAGGCCAATTCACGCTGGTTAGTCCCGTGATATCAAAGTCGCCGGTCTCGGCGTTCTGCAGCTTAGAGAAAATCGCAACACAGTCGAAAATCAGGCCGGCCGCCACAGCAAGACCGCCCAGCCAGGCAAGGACCGGTACGCCCTCCTCACGTCCCTGCGTGGACAGGCGCGCCAGGTCCGGCTTCCTGAAATCGAGCATGGAGCCCAGATACCAGGCAACAACAGCCAGCACAATTGTCTCGGGAACCATATAGGTGGCATTGTATCCCGCCGAGTAGCCCAAAGCGGCATTGGTGGGAATGGAAAGTCCCGCCCATACCGTTGCACCGGAGATCAGATGGCAGGCATAGCGTATGAAGCCCACCACGATGCTTCCGAGGACGAGCGCAAGTGCCTGGCTCTTCATCCCCCTGAAGACACCGCCAAAGCCGGTTGCCATAAAGGCCAGGACGTAATCCAGCAGAATCACGGCCACGATAGACTGCCAGGTGCTGACCCAGCTGAGGGTATTCAGGCCGAGCAGCTGCTGAATGATACCGTAGGTAACGCCGGCAACAAGTCCCCATCTTACACCGTGCCTGTATGAAACGATCACCATTGGAAGCATGGAGGCGATGGTAACGGAGCCTCCATAGGGCAGGTCAACCAGCTTGATCAGGCTGAGCACGGTTGCGATGGCCAGCATCATAGCTGTCTCCACCAGTCTTCTTGTTGTTGAGATTTGCATGACAGAACCTCTCTTTCTCCCGCACTGCGGGGATCGGACGGCGAACCATGCCGACAGACCGCAGCTCCAAAAGCAGGCTGCGATTGCCGCGGCGTTCGCGTAAAAAAGAAACAGGGCAACTGCAGCCAAAAAACCGGCCTGCAGCCCCCTGTCTCTCTAAAGAATCGGTTCTGCAGTCAACACCCCGCCTACGCAGCGGGGTATATGACCCGCGTCCATAATCTTCCCGGGATATCCGAAAATCCCCGGTCAGCACATTTCACGCGCAATCAATCTCCCTACGCCGGCATTATCCGTTTCAGGTTGAAGGGTTCGGAAAGCTCCATCTCAGCCGCCGCGCAAAGCGCGTAAGCACCCCTGCTGATTTTTTGCATACAGTTTTGAAAACCACGGCTTACAAGCCCGCTCCCCGTCCGGCTGCCTTTTCGACCATACGCATGTCTGCAACAAATGCAGCGCTTCAGGGTATACGGTGTTTTCCGCGTGATTCCGATCTTATTATATTCTTTCAGACAGAAATGTCAAGTGGAAGCCAGCTGTTCACGCAGCTTTCTTGCGGCTTCCGCCCTCTGTCTGCACATTTCCGCCCAGCTGGGCGTTCTGGCGAGTACCTCCGAAAGCTTTGACAGCGCCTCCGGTATGTCGATGCCCTGCGGGCATACAGCCGCGCAAGCTCCGCACCCTATGCAGGCTGAGGGAAGCTTATCCTCCGGCAGCGCGTCGAACTGCATAGCGACCGTTGTGCTGATGCCGGAATATTTCACATCGTTATAGGCATGAATCAGCATGGGGATATCCAGGCCCATGGGACAGCCGTCGCAGCAGTAACGGCAGCGCGTGCAGGGCAGGGCATCCTTAAGCTCCTCCGAGATGGAAGCAAGCAGGGCGCTCTCCGCTTCCGTCTGGGCCTCTCCCTCCGAGAAGGTGCGGATGTTGTCCTCCATCTGGGCAAGACTGGACATACCGGAGAGGACCACCTTCACATTCGGGAAGCGCTGCAGCCAGCGGAAGGACCAGGATGCAATGCTCTCCTGCGGACGGAGACACTTCAGCTTCATGTCTGTTCCCTCTCCAAGATCCGCCAGGCGGCCTCCGCGCAGAGGCTCCATCACCCATACCGGGATCCCCCTCGCGGAAAGCATCTCGTACTTAGCCTTCGCATCCTGCAGGGTCCAGTCCAGGAAGTTCATCTGGATCTGGCAGAACTCCATGGAATCTCCCGCATAGTCCAGGAACTTTTCCAGGGTATCGGGCCGGGCATGCGTAGAAAAGCCCAGGTGGCGGATCCTTCCGTTTTTCACCTGCTCTTTGAAGTAATCCAGAATGCCCCACTGCGGATCCATGTAGACGCCGATGGAATTTTCATAGACATTGTGCAGCAGATAAAAATCAAAGTATTCCACGCCGCACTTTTTCAGCTGCTCCTCAAAAATCTCCGCCGGATTATAGCGCTCCGCAATCTGGTGTCCCGGATATTTGGAAGCCAGGTACCAGCTCTCCCTGGGATATCCCGCCAGAGCTTTGCCCAGAAACGTTTCGCTCAGGCCTCCGTGATAAGGATAGGCTGTGTCAAAATAATTGACGCCCTGCGCCATGGCGGTATCCACCATGCGCTGCAGCTCTTCCTCATCAATGGTTTTGTCTTCCTTTAAAGGCAGGCGCATGGCGCCGACCCCGAGACGTGAAAGAGAAAGTCCTTTAAAATCGTTCTTCTGCATCCTATACCTCCTCCGGTACCGTGCCCGAAATCCGTTCTTTTCCGCATAATCGAGAAACCGGCGAACTGTTCAGTTACGTACCTGCCCCTGTCTGTCCATATCCGGAAATACTTTGTCTCTACAGAAACTCTCAAATTATCATACCACAGAAATCTTTCCGCGGCAATCATGCTTTCGTTCTCCCTCACCTGTCTGCAGGTAGTATCTGTTTTCCGAGGTCTCTCTGTATATTCGATTTTCCTGTACCTCTTCAGCGCCGAACTCCGGCAATTGGTAACTGTTCAGCGCGGATTCCGGACAGTTATGCACTCTATTTGTATTGACAACAATACTTTGAACCGCTACAATTACAGTAGATTCTGACGAATGATCCTCAAGGAAAGGAGCTTTTATGAAAAAACAATCCAAATTGCTGCGCAGGCTGCTTGTCCTGATCATGGCCGCGGCGCTTATGCTGCCCTCTGTCCCGGCCTTCGCCTCTGCTGCCGAGAAGCAGGAAGGCTACTATGACGAGCTTTACGGCGTGATGACCGTAGTCAACTGCAAATCCTGGACCTCACTGCGCAAGAAGCCCGATACCTCCTCGGAGCGCCTGGAGAAGGTACCGCTCGGTGCCGTGGTTACCAACTGCTGGTATGAAAACGAGAAATACACCTACTGTGAATATGAGGGCGTTTCAGGCTATATCCTGAGCAAGAATCTCGCGCTTGTCAGCGGACCGGAAGGAAAGGAACTTCCCGTACGGAATTATCAGGGAAATATGGAGATTGTCAACTGCTCCTCCTACGCCTCCCTCAGAAAGAAAGCCGACACCAAATCCAACCTCGTGGTGAAGATCCCGCTGGGCTCCATCGTGACGAATGTTTTCTCCGTTGATGACAAATTCTCCTGGTGCATCTTTGACGGGCAGGAAGGCTATGTGCTCAACTCCAACCTGGCATGGGTTTCCGGCGGCCTGGAGGGCTTAATTCCCGAAGAAGACTGGATCGGGGACTGCGTAATCATCAACTGCTCCTCCTACGCCTCCCTCAGAAAGGATCCCGATACCTCCTCGGACCGCCTGGCGAAGGTCCCGCTCGGAGAAACTGTTACCGACTGCTATTATGTGGATGACAAATTTGCCTGCTGCACCTATGATGGGCAGACCGGGTATATTCTGATCAGCAATCTGGGCCAGTAAGGCGCATGTCCGAGGTCCGGACCACCGCATCGCAAAGTAAAGCTGAAACGAATGGGGAAGGCTCCTGCCTTCCCCATTTATGTTAAGAAAAACCGGCGTCAAGCTTTCGACCGGCTGCCAAGAATCAGTTTCATAAGAAGCAGTACGATTATCATCAGAACGATCGATATGGGCAGCACAATCAGGGCATTCGGCACATATCCCGCGATGCCGTACGCCACAAAGCTCACGCAGGCTACCGTGATCGCGTAGGGCAGCTGGGTGGAAACGTGCGTAACGTGATCGCACTGTGCGCCTGCCGACGCCATGATGGTGGTATCGGAGATGGGCGAGCAGTGATCGCCGCATACTGCGCCAGCCATGCAGGCGGATACGCAGACCACGCCCAGGGGACTATCCAGCGGGAATACGCTGAGGGTAATGGGGATCAGAATGCCGAAGGTTCCCCAGGAGGTTCCGGTGGCAAACGACAGGAAGCAGCCGATCAGGAAGATGATCGCCGGAAGGAAGCGCTCAAAGCTGCCCGCCGATTCCTTCACCAGCGCTTCCACGAATTCCTTCGCCCCGAGGGAATCCGTCATGGCCTTCAGGGACCAGGCAAAGGTCAGGATCAGGATAGCCGGAACCATGGCCTTAAAGCCTTCCGGAAGGCTTCCCATCATCTCGCGGAACGGGATAACGCGGCGGATCAGGTAGTAAATAACCGTAATGATCAGCGTCACGGAAGAGCCGAACATCAGTCCGACGGATGCGTCAGAATTGGAGAAGGCCTCGATAAAGCCTGCGCCGGAGAAAAATCTGCCGGAATAGATCATTCCGATCACACAGGAGACAATCAGCACCGCGATGGGCAGAATCAGATCCAGTACTTTTCCATTGGGATTGCTTCCCTCATCCGCTGCTTCAGCCACATTTTTCATGCCGGAGAAAATATCGCCCTTTTCTCTGGCATTTCTTTCGTGCTTTGCCATCGAGCCGTAATCAAGGTTGGCAAGCGCCAGCACGATCATCATCACGATCGTCAGGATCGCATAAAAGTTAAACGGAATTGCCTGAATGAAAAGCTGCAGTCCGTTACCGTCCTCCACATAGCTGGAGACAGCCGCGGCCCAGGAGGAAACCGGGGCAATAATGCAGATCGGGGCAGCGGTTGCGTCGATCAAATAAGCCAGCTTGGCCCGGGAAATGTTGTGCTTGTCGGAGACAGGCCGCATAACGCTTCCCACGGTCAGACAGTTGAAATAGTCATCGATGAAGATCAGCACGCCCAGACCGATGGTTGCAAGCTGTGCGCCCGCCCTGGTCCTTATATGCTCCGATGCCCAGCGGCCGAATGCAGCGGATCCGCCGGCCTTGTTCATCATACTGACCAGCGTTCCAAGCACCACCAGGAAAACCAGGATGCCCACATTGTAGGAATCCGAAAGGGATCCGACAATGCCGTCGCTGAAGACATGCTGCAGCGTACCTTCAAAGTTGAAGCGCGAATACAGCAGTCCGCCCACCAGGATGCCTACAAAGAGGGATGAATAAACTTCTTTTGTGATGAGCGCAAGAGCAATCGCTATAATTGCGGGCAGCAGCGACCAGACAGACTGGAAAAAGGGATTGGCCTCCCCCGAGGCTTCAGCGGCCTCCTCAGCCAGCACGGGGAACGCGCAGAGTGCCGTCAGCATGAAAAGGGACAGCACAATGCGCAGTGTACGACGGTTCTGCTTCATGGAATTCTCCTCCTCTCAAAACGCAGTTTTGTACTTTGTGGCTCAATCTTAAGCCCCAAATCAGAAACAGGGAGTTATGATCCGTCATAACTCCCCAGAGAATTCCCTGCTTTGTCGTGACAGCTCTCCGCCCCGGCGCATCTCTCCAAGCAGCAGATCCCTGCGGCTGCAGGAAATCCATTGAGAACCGTAACAGTTCAGAGCCGGATGCACTTTGGCGACAGTCCGGCGGATCTTATCCGACGGACCGGATGTGTGAAACCCCAGGCAGGTCAGAACACTCCTCGGCAGGTTACCCTTTCGCCCGCAGCCATTTCCTGTTCAGCTGCGGGTTACTCTTTTAACCCGCTCCTCTATCATAACTTTTCGACAGTATAGCACGAATATTTCCCTTTGTATACCGTTTTTTAAAGAATTTCAAACTTCTTCTGCTGTTTGGATCACGCCATTTCCGTATTCGTGAGGAATATATCAACCACTTTGCAGCTTTCCAGAGCTGGTGTTGGTATTCTTTTTCCTTGAGCCATGCCGACAGATCGCAGCGCGAAAAGCGTGCGCTGCGATTGGAACGGCTCTGCCGTATGGCTCATTGCTTCGCAATCTGATGGGCGGGAGCGGGAACCCCCCGCCCATCCGATTCCGCAGGCGGACATTCGCAGCCTCCGGCTGCTCATGTCCCTACACCCGGCAGATGTGGAAGCTCGCCTTTTTCGGCGTAACGCCGGTTCCGGAGATCACCCTACACCCGGCAGATGTGGAAGCTCGCGAGCGGCTTCCACGCCTGCCGGGTTCCTGCGCAAAAACAATAGCGCCGAAGCTTACGCTTCGGCGCTGCATTATATACCCTGAAAACTACACACAAAAGAAATCCGACATCACAAAGTTCCTATCCA
>CAMOSC010000097.1 GCA_946624325.1 uncultured Clostridia bacterium | reverse complement strand
CGGTAGCCGAAAATTCCCTCATACCCGGTCAGAGCCATGGTGCCGCGGGCACCGCGATAGCAGAAATCCGGATGAGCCGTGATAAAGTCCTCCAGAATGGGGAGAACATCATACGCGCCGTAGGATACGGTACCGTCCGGATGGACGTACTCGTTCACCACTTTGCCGTTCGCATCCACGACAAGCTTGGATGCAAAGCCGTGGCCTTCCATGTACATATAATAGCTGGTGTCGTCTACCGAGAGAACAAAGGGCGTCTTACCCGCAGGCAGATAAATCTGCTTGTACTGCATGGTGCGTGTGCCGTCCGCGTTGTCCACAAATCCGGCAATATCGTGCAGGCCTACCAGTACATAGCCCCGGCGGTACATCTCATCCAGGATCCTGCAGAATTCCGTTACGGTGGTCATCTCGGAATTGTAGGCTTCCATTTTATTCCCGCCGTCCCATTTGCTGACTGCCTTCTCACGGTCCAGCGCCAGGCTGGTATCCACAATGAGCGAATGGAAGAAAATGTGCGTGATGGTATTCATGGAGGCATAGGGCACGGAGGCTTCCGCCTTCTGCGCTTCATAGCCCGCTACCGCATCTTTGTAGCTCTGGTTTCCGTCATACCCCTCGGCACCCTGCAGCATGACGATTGCCTTGTCATAGTCATACATGGCAGCCTGGCGGTTTGCCTCATCCAGAAGCGCGTCCCCGGTAAGGGCAAGGGTGCTCTCCCAGGCGGGTTCCGTCTCAAAGGAGCCGGGCTGTCTCTCCGGAAGAATCAGGGTTCCGTTTGCATCCTCCTGCCAGGTCTGTGCCTCCGTGGGCTCTCCTGCAGGCGCGGCAGGTGCCGCGGCCGGTGCGGACGGTGCAGCCTGTGCCGGCTGTCCGGCTTCCTCGCCGCTTTCCTCAGCTGCGGGTGAGGTTTGTGCCGCAGCGGCTTCCGTGGCTTTCACGGAAGGCTCCGCCTCCGTAAAGATGACCGGAGCGGTCTGCTTCTCTCTGGTAAAGGCCGAAAGGGGCGAACTTCCGCCGTTCTGGGAAGAAAAGAGCAGCCAGATACACAGGCCAAGCGCCGTGATCAGAAGAAGTATGGCTGCCGACAGGCCGATCACAAGTCCTCTTCCCTTTTTCCGGGAAGGACGGTTTCCGGAGGCCTTGACGGGCCGGGTATCCCCCTGACCTGCCGCCTTCGGCCTCGGATTTGTACGGCCCTCCTGCCGTCTGCGCTGCTCAGCTGTCCTGCCGCCGTTTTCATCCGTGACAAGGCGTCTCTTCTGAACCTGCTGCCTGCTGCCCGTCTCGGACTGCGGGCGACGCTTACCCGGGGTATTGCCGCTCTGCCTGTTTCCCGTCCCGTTCCGGACCGGCCTGCCGCTATCGCCTGCCGCAGGCGCCGCATGACGCTGCATCTTTTCACCTTCGGGCATCGTCTTTCTCACCCTTCTCTCTCCGGACACCGGCGTTTTTACCCCGGTATTCCCTCCGGCTGTTTTTCTGGGAGAACCCACTCTTGTGGCTTCTTCCCCCACACGCCTGTGCGTCGTCTGTCCGCGGCCTTCCTCGGCCAGGCTTCTGCCCTCGGCCGCCCTGAGCGCCCGTTCCCTGCGGGCCCTCCTCGCAAGCTCCTCCGGTCCCGGCTCCTCAGGCAGAACTTCCTCTTCTTCAGGCTCTTCCGCATCCGGCTCAAAAAGCACGTCCGGCTCCGCAAAAAAAGGTTCTTCCGCTTCCGAAGCCTCTTCCACCGCCCGACCTTCTTCAACGGTACCGTACTCCGGACCCGCTCCGGCAGGCTCTGCCTCCGCTTCTCCGCCAAATTCCGCTGCCCGGTCTTCTTCGGCGGTGCCGGGCTCCGGATCCGTTCCAGCAAGCTCTGTCTCCGCTTCTCCGGCTAATTCCGCTGCCCGGTCTTCTTCGGCGGTGCCGGGCTCCGGATCCGTTCCGGCCAGCTCTGTCTCCGCTTCTCCGGCTAATTCCGCTGCCGGCCTTTCCGCGGATTCGGGTATGGTTTCTTCCGTCACGAAGGAATCCTCCCCGGATTCCCCTGCAAGAGCTTCACCCTCTTCAATCGCTTTATCGATAATTTCTCTGTCTTTCTCCATATCTTATCCTCATCTAAGCAGTATATCCGATTGCCGCAGGCAAGCAGGCAGTGCGTACTCCCTTTCAGCCGCAGAGCGCTGATAGGCAATGTGTTCTCCCTTTCAGCCGCAGTGCTGATAGGCAATGCGTTCTCCCTTTCAGCCGCAGTGCGCCGATAGGCAATGTGTTCTCCCTTTCAGCCACAGAGCCCTGATAACACAATACAGGGACTGCCTGAGAACAGCCCGTCTGCTTACGTTTCCAGGCTTTTCTTCCGCCGCCTGTGTTCCTCGCAGCAGAAAGCAAATGATTATTCGCCGAGCATTTCCTGCAGAACCGATACTGCTTTCTGGAACTGATTGTCTTCCTCGCGGTCAAGCCCGTCCGTCAGATCCGCGGACTCCACATCCAGCTCTACCTCCACATCCGGCGTGATACCGATATCATGAATGCAGACGCCGGCAGGCGTATAGTATCTCGAAACGGTAATCTTCATGGCACCGCCGCCCGGGATCTGGTAAATATGCTGCACAATTCCCTTGCCGAAGGTGGTGGTGCCCACAATCGTTCCGATGCCGTAATCCTTAATGGCTCCCGTAAAGATTTCCGACGCAGAAGCGCTGTTTTCGTTAGCCAGAACCACCAGGGGCAGATCAAAGAAATGCTCCGCATCGGAATTGAAAGTCTCGCCCTCACCGTATTTATCCAGGGTGTAGACGATCTTCCCCTCCGGAAGCAGGTAATCCAGCATCTCCACCACCACTTCCAGCAGGCCGCCCGGGTTATCCCGCACGTCGACAAGAAGCCCTTTCATCCCCTGCTTTTTCAGATTTTCAACGGCATCAATGAACTGGGTGGACGTCACCTCGTCAAATTCCAGGATCTCCACATAGCCGATATCATTCTCCAGCATTTCCGACTCCACGGTGGGAACCTCAATGGTACGCCGTTCGGAGACCAGATCCAGATATTCATCGGTCATCGGGCGGTAAATATGCAGCTCCACGCTTGTCCCGGGTTCCCCTTTAATATAGGAAACAACGGTCGTCAGCTCCATCTCCCGGACATCCACATCGCCCACGCCCAGCAGGATATCTCCCGCCAGCATGCCGGCCTCGGCCGCAGGGCTGCCGTCAAAAACGCGGATGGCGGATATCTCATAGGTCTCGATATTCTGCTGGACCATCACACCGATTCCGCTGTAGATTCCGGAGGTGGATTCCATGATCTGATCATATTCTTCATCGTTATAATAGCAGGTATAGGGATCTCCGAGCGAGGCAAGGTATGCCTTGTAGATCTCCTCCTTGGATACCTGTTCATCCGAATGATCAAAGAGGAAATCCCTGTCCACATAGGCTTCCAGCAGCTGGAGGCGGTCAATCAGCTCCTGATCCACCACAATTCCGTCGTTTGACTCACTGCTCTGAGCCGCTTCCGCCCTGGAATCCATAATGCCCGAAGGCACCAGGTTCAGGCCGAAATGATTGTGCAGAATCAGGACAGCCGCGGTAATACCCACAAGGCAGGCACCCGCTCCGGCTGCCAGGCCTCCGTAAAATCCATCTCGTTTCTTTTTTTCCATAGCTTTTCCCCTTTACAGAAGAATGCCATCAGGCAGGAACCCTGCCTGATGGCGCTGCGTTTTCAAACAGTATGGCATCCTCCGCGGGGCGCGGATACAACCATGGCCACGCGCAAGGCGGGCCGTTTTCAGCGTAATCAGAAATCCTGATTCTCCATGTAATGCATGTATTTGACAACCATCAGAGCGATCTTGAAGGTGATGGCATCCTCAAAGACGCGAAGATCCAGCCCCGTGGTCTTCTGGAGCTTGTCCAGACGGTACACCAGCGTATTGCGGTGAATGTAGAGCTGCCTGGAGGTTTCGGAAACGTTCAGGCTGTTCTCGAAGAATTTATTGATGGTAGTGAGGGTTTCATCGTCAAAATCATCCGGGGATTTGCCCTCGAATATTTCCTTGATGAACATGCGGCAGAGCGGAATGGGCAGCTGATAGATGAGGCGGCCGATACCCAGGCGGGAATATGCCACTACATTCTGATCGCTGTAGAAAATTTTTCCTACGTCCAGCGCCATCTTCGCTTCCTTGAAGGAACGGGAAACCTCCTTCAGCTCGCCGATTATGGTGCCGTATGCCACATGAACCTGGCTCATGGCCTCGGTGTTCAGCATATCCACGATAACCTGGGCCGTCTTTTCCAGATCCTCGTAGCCCTCGCCCTGCTTCACCTCATGAACCAGAATGATGTTCTTCTCATCCACCGCTGTGATGAAGTCGCGGACACGGCCGGAAAACATGCTGCGGACGGTTTCCAGCGCGTTGGTGTCCTTCTCGTTCTTTGTCTCGATGACAAAGACCACGCGCCTGGCGGTTGTTTCGATATGAAGCTTTTTGGCACGGTTATAGATATCCACCAGAAGCAGGTTGTCCAGCAGAAGGTTCTTGATGAAGTTGTCTTTATCGAAGCGTTCCTTATAGGCGACCAGAAGATTCTGGATCTGGAACACGGCTATTTTGCCGACCATATAAACGTCATCGCTGGTGCTGCTCTTTGAAAGGAGCACATATTCCAGCTGATGCTCATCAAAAACCTTAAAAAACTGGTAACCGGAAACCACCTGGCTGTCCGCGGGGGAAACCGCAAAATTCAGGATAGTCTCCTCGGCTATGTCCATTTCATCCATCGTGGTAACCAGGGTCTTACCGTCTGTGTCGCAAACACAGAGATCAACCTTTGTGATATTTTTCAGGCCTTCAATAGTATTCTGTAATATCTGATTTGAAATCATACCTGTACTCTCCCTGATTCTCCGAATTCCGCCGCCCGGGCGGCAGTCCCTGTACTACATACCTGCCGCAATTCCGGGAATAACCGCAGTATCCCAACGCGGAATACGGCATGCAGCAGATACAAATACCTTTCTTGTATTTTATCGGATTTCAATAAAAAGGTCAAGCACGATAAGTAAAATGCCATCATTTTTTTGCGGCGGGGTAAAAAGCAGCTTCCCCGGGCCAGGGCTGACTTCTTCTTCCTTTCATTTTGAGCCATGCCGACAGATCGCAGTGCGAAAAGCGTGCGCTGCGATTGTCGCGGCATTCGCCGTATGGTAGAAAATGTGAGCACTGTCCCGGGCAAGCTAAAGAACAGCTTTCCCGTGCCTGTGCTCACATTTTCTACCGCATGGCTCATTGCTTCGCGCAAAAAAAGGAGAATGCATTTCTGCATTCTCCCTTGAAATATCCTTTTGATTTAGTTCAGGATAGCAAGCTCAGTGTCCTTATCAAAGATATGGCACTTGGTGAGGTCGAGACCGAAGGTAACGGTATCGCCCGGTCTTGCGGTGGTTCTCGGATTTACTCTTGCGGTGAAGTTGGTCTCTCCGATATCGAAGTACAGGAATACTTCTGCACCGAGCATTTCATAAACGCGGATGCTCTCCTGGAAGGTAGCGTTCTTAGCCTTTGCAGCTGCTACGAACTCAGGCTCATCATGAACGTCCTCAGGACGGATTCCGAAGCTGACCTGCTTGCCTACATAACCGCCGGCGATCAGAGCTTTGCTCTTGTCTTCCGGAAGGGTAACGGTGATGCCGTTGAAGGAAACGGTAACTGCGTCGCCTTCTCTTCCGAGGGTAGCTTCTACCATGTTCATCTGCGGGGATCCGATGAATCCGGCAACGAACTTGTTGGCGGGCTTGTCATACAGATTCTGCGGGGTATCTACCTGCTGGATGATACCATCCTTCAGAACGACGATTCTGGTACCAAGGGTCATAGCCTCGGTCTGGTCATGTGTAACGTAGATGATGGTGGTTCCGAGTCTCTGATGAAGCTTGGAGATCTCAATTCTCATCTGTACACGGAGCTTAGCATCCAGGTTGGAAAGAGGCTCGTCCATGAGGAATACCTTCGGGTTACGAACGATAGCACGACCCATGGCAACACGCTGTCTCTGACCACCGGAAAGAGCCTTCGGCTTACGGTCAAGGAGATGTTCAATATCAAGAATCTTGGCTGCTTCATGAACGAGCTTGTCGATCTCAGCCTTCGGTACCTTTCTCAGTTTAAGTCCGAATGCCATATTGTCATAAACGGACATATGCGGATACAGAGCGTAGTTCTGGAATACCATTGCGATATCTCTGTCCTTCGGCTCTACATCGTTAACCAGTTTGTCGCCGATCCACAGTTCACCGGAGCTGATTTCCTCAAGACCTGCGATCATACGAAGGGTGGTGGACTTACCGCAGCCGGACGGGCCTACGAAGATGATGAATTCCTTGTCTGCGATATCAAGGTTGAAATCCTTAACTGCCACGAAGCCGTTCGGATACACTTTGCAGACATTTTTCAGCTGTAAACTAGCCATTTCTTTCCTCCTGTGATTCATGCCAATTAGCGGCTTTTGTTGATAGCATTACTATACCGCAATTCCCCTTGAAAAGCCATATCTTTTTTTCACAAAAACGGAAATTGATTTTATATACTTTGCATATAGTGTCCTGATAGCCTATTTATTCTGACTAAAAAAGTCTGATTTTTTTCGTCATTGGTTGTACTGGACAAAGCCTTCCCCCGAAACCTCACGGGAATCCACCACAACAACAAAGGCTTTTTGATCGATTTTATGAACGATTTCTTTGATTTGGACGATTTCTTTGGGAGAAACCACACAAAGCAACACATCTTTGGCCTGGTTGGTATACATCCCCCTGCCAGAAAGCCCGGTCACACCCCGGTCCATGTTTTCAAGAATTTCCTGTGCAATTTGCTCAGAAGCGTCAGAAATGATCAGAGTCATGCGGGAATTTTTCAGACCGTCAATCATACGATCTGACATCCACGCGGTCAGGTATACGACAATGGCGGAATAGAGGGACATCCTGAGTCCGAAAACAAATACGCCGACCGTTACGATGACGATATCGAGCGCCTGCATTAACCGGGCCATGGACAGATGGGGGAAAAAATGCTGAAGCAGGGCCGCCGCCATATCCGTCCCGCCGGTGGTTCCCTTCGCCAGGAAAACCATGCCGATGCCGATGCCCATTAAAAGCCCGCCGAAGACGCTGATCAGGAACATGTCTCCCTCCAGGCTGATCGGAAGCTGCGGCAGAACGGCCAGCCACCCCGTAAACAGCAGAAAGCCCGCGACGGTACGTCTGGCAAATACCCACCCCCTGTAATGAATCAGCAGCGGGATCATGGGGATGTTGAGCAGGACGTTCGTCAGCCACAGGGGAACACCCCCTCCCGGAAAGAAAGGCGTCACGGCCTTGACAATGATGGCTATGCCGGTAAAGCCCCCGGGCACCATGCCGCAGGGATCCAGAAATACGATTGAGGAAACCGCCATCAGGCAGGTTCCGAGTACGAGAAGCGTGTAATGGACAGCGAGGCGCTGCCGCTCCGTCAGTTTCAAAAGCATGGACAACAGTTCCTTTCTGAATACGATAGATACTTCTTTTTTGGGTAACTCAGAGCCTGGCGCAGCTCTGACTCTGAACAGTAACCTTTTATAAGATGATCGACTCGGCAGGTATTCGACGGGTTTTCGGCAGAATTCGACAGAATTGTCGATCCATTTTTCCCCGGGATCCACCGTTTGGCGCTACAATAATAAAAGAAGGGGAAAGCCACATTCATCCCCATGAACCGCAGTCATCAAAACGGCATAAAAACACCGCAGGACTGCGTGCAAAAAAGGCCCGCACTCCCGCTCCCGCATTCCGGGTTCCCGCAGAGAGGGACGCACTGCTCCGCTCCCATGAGGGACGCCCGCCCGGACTGCGGTGCAGCAGGGCGTCAGGCAGCAGGTCCGTAAAGAAAGGCGGTTATCATGAAAAAAGCAAAGGAAAATGCCGGCGAATCGTCGCCGGCAGGCATGAGAATCAAAGCGGAACGCCAGCGTCTTGGTCTGACTCAGGGCAAAATGGCAGCCATGCTCGGAATATCTCCCAGCTATCTCGGCGCAATTGAGCGGGGCACCCGGGAGGTATCCAGGAATCTGCTGGACCGCTTCCACGACCGGCTCGGTTTCTCCTATGAGTATCTTCTTGAGGGAAACCGTTCACCCGCCCTGTCCTCCCTGGACCACGTCCGGGAGCCTCTGTCCTACAGGACCAAGCGGGATATCAGCCTCCTGATCGGGACCTGTACGGAGGAGGAAGCCCAGAACTGCTGCAGCCTGATCCGGACCTACCTCATCCACTCCAGGAAGCAGTCAACGGACGGCGTCCGGAAAAAGCGGAATCACACAGCCGGATATCTTCCGGCGGACTGACCCCGATGAAGGAACGGCGGATAAGCGCGTCACGCCAGAAAGGTCAGGATAATGATCACGAATGCCGCGGCGGCAACAGCTCCGATCACCGCCGGCGTGAACAGCTTCACGGGTTTTCGCGCGGCAAGGGCCTGCCGCTCCCCGCCGGTGAGCATCCAGACAAGGTATCCGTCCCGGTTATTCAGCCTTGCCAGCAGCCAGATCAGCACGCCGCAGATGCCCGCGCTGACAAGGGCTCCCATGCCCAGCAGGGCGACCGTATAGATTTCCATGCCGCCGAAGGTCTGCGCCGCGGCACTCTCCAGGACCGTTTCTCCCGATGCCGCCGAAAGGATTTCCTCGCTGTATGTGCTCAGAACACGCACCAGATATACCGAGATGAAGTTGATCCCGAAGTGAATGGTCATGGAAGCCCGTATGCTTCCCACCGCTTCAATGGAAAAGCAAAGCACGATTCCCAGCACAAAGGTATAGGTAAACTGGTTCAGGTTCCCGTGCATCAGGCCGAAGAAAAGTGCGCTGCCCAGAGCCGCCTTCCAGAAGCCCAGCTGCCTGAATCCGCCGTAAAATACGCCCCGGAAAACCAGTTCCTCCAGGATCGCCGGCATCACCGCCACAAAAAGCACGTTCAGGAGAAAGGGGAGATCCATCATTTCTTCCGAAAGACCGGCAACGGCGTTCCCGAACAGCATGGAGCTTACGGTATTCAGGAATGCCGCAACAGGCTCCGTGCAGACAGCAATCAGCAGAAGAAGCAGCACGTTTCCGAGCCCCAGACGCTTTTTGGGGGCAATCTGTCCCCAGGCCTTCCCCTCGCGCTTCAGGAACAAGCCTGCCGGCAGGAATACGGCCGCCTGGCTCAGCACAAGGGTGACGTAAACCGGAATCGGTCCCGTCAGCCGCATAATTCCCCCCAGTATCAGTGAAAGCACAACCGTAAGAAGGAATGTGCCCAAAAACAACAGGCCAAGCTTTGAGATCCGATCCAAACCGGCTCACCTCCTCCCTGCAGCGCGTTTTACTGCAGATACCCGACTTACCGACGCCCTGCGGCGTCATACTTCAGTACATATGGCGGCGTGAGAAAGCACCGCAGGGCTCCGTGCGCCGTAAAGCGGAGCACTCCGGCCCAATTTCCCGTTCCGGAATCACACGGAGCACTCCCGCCCTGCTCCCGGCTCCGGAATCACGCCTTCTTTTCCGGAACGGAACGCACGCCATGCTCGAGAATCTCGATCTTCCCTTCTTTTAAGAGGCGTCCCAGAGCGCGCTTGAATGCATTTTTACTCATCTTGAGTTCCCGCTTGATCACTTCCGGATCCGCCTTCTCGCCGAACGGAAGTACCCCGGAGTAATCTTCCAGCGCCTGAAGGATGACTTTCGCGTCCTCATCCATCTGGAGATAGGCCTTGTCCCGCAGTGCAAGGTTCAGCTTTCCGTCCTCCCGTACGGCGGTAACCCTTGCCGTAACCGTATCTCCGGTCCGGTAGCTGTCAAAGATCTCCCGCTTCGGTATCAGTCCGAAGTAACGGTTGTCCACCGCGACAAAAGCACCGATCTCCGGGTTGACGCGGTATATGGTTCCCTGCACCTGGTCATTCTCCCGGTACAGTTCATTGGGTTTCAGGAAATCGTAAACCCGCATGGATGCGCACAGACGGCTGCTCTTGTCCACGTACAGGCGCACCAGGCAGCGGTCTCCCTTCCTGAGCTTCTCGGTCTGTTCCTTATAGGGCAGGAAAAGATCCTTCTCCAGACCCCAGTCCAGAAATGCGCCGATCTTTGTCACATCCCGGACGGTGAGGGCGGCCAGTTCATCCAGCGTGATCAGCGGCGTATTGGTGGTCGCAATCATCCGGTCGCTGGAATCCCTATAGATGAATACCGTTATCCGGTCCCCGGGTTCAGTGCCTTCCGGAACCTGTCTGGCGGGGAGCAGAACGCCCTCATCCGCCTCCGATTCGCCCAGATACACGCCGATCTCTTTCACACGCAATACCGTCAGTTCCTGTTTTCTTCCTAATTCGATCATGGTTTCTCCGTTCTCTTATAACTCCTGTCTGCCGGCCGTTACAGCCGTCTTTCAGCTTTTCCCGCTGTTTTCCTGCGTAAAGGCCGCAACCGCGTAGACCTTTCCATTCCCGTCTCCGAGAGAAACATACAGCGTATTTCCCTCCAGGCAGACAGACGGTACAATCACGTCATGCAGCCTTGCCTGATTTCTGTACTCCACCTGGAGGCTGTCTATGTGAAAATGCTCCGGCAGATATTCCATGGCCATCCGGACATACTGTCCGTTGTTGACATGATGATTGGTATCCAGATGCTCCCGGCGCACCGCGAAGGGCTCCATAGGCACCATGCCGGCGGGGGCGCGCAGCTTCCTGTTTGTCATGACTTCTTCCTGCGGATCAATCGGCAGATAAGGGGCCATATCCGCTTCCGTGATGCGCACCGGCCGCTGCCGGGAGGGCTGCACATAGCACCAGACGGAATTCGCGTGGACCAGAAGCTCATTGTCCGCGCCGCGGATTTCAAACAGACGGTATCCCAGGATGCCCTCAAAAAGATAGGGCTTGGTCAGGGTTGTCACCGTCTCCCCGAGAGACGGCAGCCGCAGGATACGGATTTTCCAGGCGGTGAGGAGCCACGCCCTGTCATGCTCCGCAAGCCAGGCAACGCCTCCGCCGCCGTCCTCCGACTGGAAGGTAGAACAGTCCTGGAGATAATTCATCATCCCCATCAGGGAAAGCCTGCCGTCCTCACCGATTTCACTGTAGCGTATTCTGCCGGAAAAGCTGTACATCGTTTCTTTTGCTCCGCTGTATGATATTCTGAGACAGTCTGCACGGGCCGGAATAACGCCCTTTCGGGGTGCACGCCTGCGCAAACTGATCCGCGTTTTCTTATCATACCACAAACGGGAAAAGAAGGAAAGTCAGGCGGAAGATATTTTCAAAAAAAACGCTTGACTTTTTTGTTCAATTGGAGTATCATAACATTCGTTCTGATAAAGCGCTATCGCCAAACGGTAAGGCACTGGACTCTGACTCCAGCATTTTCCAG
>CAMOSC010000096.1 GCA_946624325.1 uncultured Clostridia bacterium | reverse complement strand
GTGGTTACGAATCTTCGTTTGTATGCCAGGTGGAGCGACCGGTGGTATCAGGATGAGGCGGGATACCACTCTATCCTGGATCCTACCCTGTTGGAACTGCAGTCGATCATGGTGGACGGCATCATCTACATTGCCGGTCATGCGCGGTATGTACACTGCTTCCCCGAGAATTTCACCACGCCGGCTGTCATGGCCTATGCCTATGCGTCCAATCCGAGAGTACCCTCGGTGCTGATCGATGATGAGGATGCGGCCTATCGCATAGTATCCTATCTGATCCGGAAGGGTCACCGCAAAATTGCGATTGTGGCAGGTCTCCAGAATAATCTCCATACGCAGAAGCGTCTGGAGGGGGCGCAGAGAGCCATGTTTGAAGCGCAGATTCCCTTTAATCCCGCGTGGATCCGCTATGTCAACTGGAACAGGCTTCCGGCTTATGAGGTTGCCGAAGAACTGATAAAATCCGGCGTGACCTGTATATTCTGCATGACGGATCGTATGGCGGGGGGCATCTACCAATATGCCTATGATCACGGCCTGCGGATCGGGGAGGACCTGTCCGTTGCGGGCTTTGATAACCAGGATATCGCGGAATACTTTACCCCGCCGCTGACAACCATGAGCCTTCCGCTCGCGGAAATCGGGAAAAAGTCTACGGAGCTTCTGTTTGAGCAGATGGAAAAACGGGAAGCCGGGGAAGAGATTCAGGAGAGCAGCAGAAGGGCGCTGGTTCCCTGTACCTTTATGGAACGTGATTCGATCCGGGAGCTTGTGCAGCCCTGAGTGCCCGGTCCCGGAAGGACAGGCTGCATGGCGTTTTTGGAGCGGGGCAGCTTCAGAGAAAGGCACAGTCCGCGCAGACTGAGAGCAGGCGCAGACTGTGCCTTTTTTCATTGCCTTTTCACAAATAGTATGATATGATTTATATGATATTGTACATCATCCGGACGGATGGTTTGTGCGGGTTTGAACATGGGAACGAGGAGGGAAAAACTGCATTTTCAGTGTTTCCCCGGAGGGCGGTTTCGGTTCAAAAAAAGAAAAACGGCACGGGTTGCCGGAGAGAGAGGCGCATGCAATGAGACGGTGCGGGACATGCGGAAAATGGATTCTCGGAAAAGAGCGTTTTTGCCCTTCATGCAAAGCAGATCTGTGGGAGGCTGAAGCCCAGAGAAAGGCAGAAAACCCCTTCTCCCTGATAGAAGAGGCGGAGGATCAGTTCCTGCGGGGAAATCGGGAAAAAGCAGGCTTATTCGCGTTCACTGCCATGAACCGGATTCTGGAGGGGGATAGGCGTCCGGCGTTTGACAGGATGGAAGAAGCCGTGGATATCCTGTCTGATTTCTACACGGAATCCGAAAACTGTGTATCCGACGAACTGATGTCGGATGCGCTGGATTATCTGGAGGAGCTGGCTGAGAGCAAGGGTCGGGAGGACTACCGTCAGTCGGTGGAACAGCTGCGTGCGAAGGTACAGGGGGCGGTTCCCGAAACGGCAGGCGATACGTCTCCGGCACCGGTATGCGTTTATCAGTCTTCGGACTGGCATCTTCCGCTTCCGGAGTCGGTTATGCAGATTTCCGATGCCGACAGCTTTTCCCCGGATCTGACCCGTACGAAGGGGCTTTCCCTTATCGAGACGGGCTTCCTGTTTTACCGGAATCAAAGGCTTCTGCTTTCTGTATTGAGGCGGGAGGGCGGACGTCAGGAGCTTCTGGACGGTCTGTTTCCTCCGGGGAGTCTGAAGGCTGAGCATGCGGGTCCCGCCGCAGACATATTTGTGTCGCTGCTGCAGTCTTTAGGCGCGGCGGGGCTGGATGCCCTGCGGAAAATGTCTTCGGATCCCCGCGATGCATCCTCTCTGAAACTCCTTGAGGGAAGCTGCGCGCAGGCAGCCGGCGCGCTGGGACTCTATCCGGAATGCCTTTTCTTTCTTTCCCTGGCCGTGCCGTACCTGCATGGCGAGAAGGGGCTGAATGAAGTTGTATACCGTGCCGTGGAGCCGGGCCTGCAGGCGCTGCTCCAGCTGATGACAGACTGCAGGACCGGTGGTATAGACGGGATGGACAGCGAATACCGCAAGCAGCTGCTTCAGACCCTGGCGACGGAATACTGCAACCTGTACGGCGTTCTGGAATACCTGGCCGCGGATCTCTCCAGAGGAAGACAGAGCTTTTACGTGCGCTTCCTGGAATCCGCAGCCGGCAACGGACTGTCGTTTGCATGCGCCGAGACGGCGAGAAACCTTTTTTACGGAGAAAACGGATACGATACAGATATGGAAGCGGCCAAATTCTATACGGTCATTCTGAAGATGCGGGAGCTGTATTATCCGATAGTCGACAGTGTAGAGCAGATCCGGGATCTGAAAGTCCGCATCCCGGGAATGGATGAGGAATAACCGATTTATGCATTATGTGGTGATGGATCTGGAATGGAACCAGGCTTCCAGCCGGGAGGCAGTTCATCCGGACCTTGTTTTTGAGATTATTGAAATCGGCGCGGTGAAACTGGATGAAAGCGGCTGCGTTGTCGATGAGTTTGATGCGCTGATCCGGCCGACCGTTTATCCCGAACTCTATTTCAGGGTCCGCGAGGTCGTGCATATGTCCACGAAGCTGCTGGAACGGGAGGGAAGGCCTTTCGCCGAAGTGATAGAAGAGTTCTTCGCCTGGTGCGGTCCGGATGCGGTTTTCTGTACCTGGGGCTCCATGGATCTGACGGAATTCCAGAGAAATATTCTCTATTTCGGAATTGAGAATCCGTTCCCGTTCCCCCTGTTTTATTACGATGTCCAGAAATTATACAGCTTAAGCTATGAGGACGGCAAAGCGCGCAGCGCCCTGGAAACGGCGGTGGACCGGCTGGGACTGTTTATGGGAGAACCCTTTCACCGTGCCGTTTCAGATGCCTATTATACCGGCCTCGTGATGGGGGCGCTGCCCATGAAGCAGCTGAAGCCCATGCTGTCCGTCGATTATTTCCGTCTTCCCCGTACTCCGGAGGAAGAAATCCATCTGGTATTTGATACGTATTCCAAGTTTGTCTCGCGCATCTATCCCAGCCGGGAGGAGGCGATGCGGGATGCGGAGCTGACCTCCACGGTCTGCTATCGCTGCAACGAGCCCGCCAAACGCCGGGTCAACTGGTTTTCGGATAACGCAAGGCATTATTACACGCTGGCATGGTGCCCGAAGCACGGCTGGCTGAAAGGCAAAATCCGTACCAAAAAGAATCCCGACGGTTCCGTGTTTATGGTAAAAACCCTGAAACTGGTGCCGCAGAACACTGCCGTCGATGTGCTGGTGAAGCATGAGGAGCTGAAGTCAAAACGGAGGGAGAAAAGGCTGAAATGAGCAGAACCCGGAAAAATGAAAGGATATTAAAGACAGACAGAATTTCCCTGGGCGTCTGTTATTATCCCGAGCAGTGGCCGGAAAGCCTGTGGGAGGAGGATCTGTCCCGTATGCGGGAAGCCGGAATCGAAACGGTGCGGGTTGCTGAGTTCTCCTGGAACCTGACAGAGCCGCGGGAGGGCGTTTACAACTTTACATTCTGGGATTCATTTCTGCAGCTGTGCGCCGCGCACGGTATGAAGGTGATTTTCTGTACCCCTACCGCAACGCCGCCTGCCTGGCTTTCCGGGAAGCATCCGGAGATTCTCAACTGTGATGAAAACGGACTGCCCTGGCATCATGGTTCCAGAAGACATTACAATTACAATTCCCCGGTCTATCAGGAGTATGTCCGCCGGATTGTGACCGTGCTCGCTCAGCATTACGGCTCCAATCCTGCCATTGTGGGCTGGCAGATTGACAACGAAGTGAACTGTGAGCTGAACCGTTTCTATTCCGCCGCGGATGACCGTGCTTTCAGGCTTTACGTGCGTGAAAAATACGGGGATCTGGATACGCTGAACGAGGCCTGGGGCACAGTTTTCTGGAACCAGACCTACACGGACTGGGAGGAAGTCCACATTCCTTACCGGGTACCGAGCGGAGGCGTAAACCCGCATCTGCATCTGGACTATCTGCGCTTTATCTCGGAAAGCGCGCGCCGCTTTGTGAAGCTTCAGAGTGACATCCTGAGAAAATATATTGCACCGGGTGTATTTATTACCACAAACGGGCTTTTTGATAACCTGGACAACCACGCCATGACGGATGAATCGCTGGATTTCATCATGTATGATTCCTATCCGAATTTTGCGTTTGACATGTATTCGGATCCCATGCACAGTAAGAACCTGAATGACCGCGGCAGCAGCAGGAGCCTCTCGGAGGTCCGGAGCATCTCCCCCATATTCGGCATCATGGAGCAGCAGTCCGGTGCGAACGGCTGGAATTCGCGTATGGAAGCGCCGGCTCCAAAGCCCGGACAGTTAAAACTCTGGTCCCTCCAGAGCATTGCCCATGGGGCGGATTATGTGAGTTATTTCCGCTGGCGTACAGCCCCGAGAGGAACCGAGATTTACTGGCACGGAATTCTGGATTACGATAACCGCGACAACCGTAAGCTCTCCGAAGTAAAGGAGACCGCGGAGCTGATCAGACATTTTGAAAATGCTGCGGGAGCACGCTTCCAGGCCGCGTTTGCTGTTCTGCGCGATTACGACAACAACCGGGACGCCGCTCTGGACCGCTGGCATGCCCGGCTGGAAGAGCAGAGCATGCTGGGTATTTTCCGGGCCTCCCAGCTGACACATACGCCGATGGATTACTGTTATCTGCGGGAGGAAACGCAGGTGGAGGAGCTGGCGGCTTATCCGGTTCTGATTTATCCGCATCCGGCCATGATAACCCGGAAACAGGTGCGTCTCCTGACAGGATATGTGGAAGCGGGCGGCACGCTGATCCTTGGATGCCGTGCAGGCTATAAGCAGGAAAACGGGCACTGCGTCATGATGCCGGCCCCGGGACTGCTCGCGGAGCTGGCCGGCGTACAGGTAAAGGAATTTACGTTCCGCGGACCGGCGGATGAGGAAAATTTCATCCGGCTTCTGGCCGCACCTTCCCAGGTGAAGGAGACGAGGCTCGAGGCGCCGGTCTTTTCGGATATTCTGGAAGCAAAGGGAGAAGACGCGGAGGTAATCGGCTGCTTCGGCACGGATTATTACCGCGGGGAGCCTGCCCTGATCCGTCATCCGGTCGGGAAAGGGGTTGTCTATACGCTGGGAACTGCATTTTCCGAGCAGAATACCAGAGTCCTTCTCTCCATTGCCGGAGTGCTTTCACCCTGGAAGGATTCCATCCGTGTACCCGAGACCTGCGAACTGGCAGTCCGGGCCAGCGGGGAAGGATTTTTCTTCTTTGTGCTGAACTATATGGGTACGGAAGCAGAGGTTTTCCTGAAAAAAAGCTTTGAAAATGTTGAAACGGGAGAACAGCTCTTCGGACAGGTAACGCTGCCGCCATTTGGCGTGCTGGTGCTTAAAAGCTGAGAAAAAGGCTTTGAAAACCGTCAAACAGTAAACTGTGCGGTTTTCAAAGCCTTTTTTCATGCGCGGATGCGCTTCGGACTTACACGATGCACCGCCTGCACGGGGGCACGCTTTTTTCCATGTGGAGGAGCATTGGGATTCAGAAGAACTTCAGCTGATGCTCATCGTGCTCAGGCATTTCCCGGGGCGAAGTCAGTACTCTGTACAGAAGCCAGAGGAAGAGAGAGAGCAGGGCGGCAAGCAGGAAAACAGCGGCGATAAGCCAGATGCTGACGCTGTGCAGACGGGTGATTTTCACGGATGCCAGAAGCGGTGCGGCCGCGCCGGTATCATTCCAGAAACCGTACCGGTTATCGGAATCTCCCGGTATGTAACCGGCGCTTCCGAGCGGGTATCCGTCGAGCCGGTAGACCAGACGGCGGGTACCGTCTTCTTCAAGCTGAATATGCCTTGTGATGTCGGTTGAGCTTACGGTATCCGGAATGATGATGCGTGCGCTTTCATCGGGAGCAGAGAGCGTCACCGAATTGTCGGGCAGCGCGAGCGGAGAAGCCGAAAGCGACCTCCCGGTCAGGGACGAACCGTTCAGATCCGAAGGACGTACGGCTTTAAAATGGTCCCAGCCGTAATAGAGAAGACGCCGGGTATCGATGTACTGGTTCGGCACTTCCGAATTCATCACCACGCAGATCAGGTCCATACCGTCTTTGGCGGCGTAGGTTACAAGGCATCTGCCGGCCTGCTCTGTCCATCCGGTTTTTCCGCTGATCACATTGGCGTCGTAGAACTCGGAATCTTTCTTCAGAAACTGGTTTGTGGTTCCCATGGGTATTACGTTGGCATTCAGTTCGTCGGCTTCTTTCACGTAGGCGGTGCGCGAGGAAATACGGATAAAATCCTCCAGCCGGATGTCCGCCAGCATGATGCGGTAGAGGTCGTAGGCGCAGGTCATATGATTGGGATCGTGCAGCCCGTTAGCATTGACAAAATGCGTGTTGACGCAGCCGAGCTCCTCGGCTGTTTCGTTCATGAGCTCGGCAAATGCGGAAACGGTGCCGCTGATTTTCTCGGCTATGCCGTTTGCCACCTCGTTGGCTGAGGGGAGCAGGAGCCCGTAAAGGCTGTCTTCCACGGTCAGTCTGTCTCCCGGGCGGATACCGATGTGGCTGCTGCCGGGCTCCAGGCTGAGTACCGCTGAACGGGAGTATTCGATCACATCGGAGAGCCCGCAGCGTGTCAGGGCAAGATAGGCCGTCATAAGCTTGGTGGTGCTGGCGGGAAACATGGAACGGGTGGCGTTCTTGGCGTAAAGAATTGTCCCGCTGTTGATTTCTACCAGGATGGCGGACTCACTCGCAAGCTCGGGGGCTTCGGGAAAGGATTCGGGTATATGGGCGATCAGCGTGTCCGCTTCGGCCTTGGAGGCTGCCGATGCGGGGAAGGCAGCGCTTACGGCGAACAGGATGCAGCAACAAATCGAGACAGCTGCTTTCCGTATGCCTGAACGCCCGCCCATAAAACGGTGCGGACGACAGCAGCGGCCCGGCGTCTTTGGTATTCCGCTTAAAGAAGTCTTTTTTAAAGGCCTTTTCAATGCCTGAAAATAATCCATAAATATCTCTTTTCCGAAAAGACAGCCTCGCGGCCTCTTTTCCGTTAATACGTCTGGTGATGTGTATTCACAGACAGGTAAAGTATATCAGTTGAAGAGCGGGATGGCAAGGATATTTGGCGTGAAAGTCGGATGTGATTTGACAAAAAAAGCGAATAGCGGTATGATCTCTTCATGAAAGGTCCAGGAACACGGCAAGTCTGTCGGATGGGAGGATGATGGATGCGGTTAAGAAATATTCCCGGCGCAAGGGATGAAATGGCGGTTAATCCGTATGTGGTTCAGGAGGAGAGATCCTGGAAAGGGCGTTTTTGCGAGCTGTTCGGAAATACAAATCCCATACGGCTGGAAGTCGGAATGGGGAAGGGCCGTTTCCTCATGGAGATGGCCGGGCAGAATGCCGGCATAAACTATCTTGGGATAGAGAAGTACTCCTCCGTATTGCTGCGGGCCCTGGAGAAGCAGGAGCAGATGGTGCTTCCGAACGTCCGGTTTCTCCGCATGAATGCGGAAACCCTTCCGGACGTGTTCGCCCCGGGGGAGATTGACCGGATCTATCTGAATTTCTCGGATCCATGGCCGAAGGACCGGCATGCGAAGCGCAGGCTGACCAGCACGGAGTTCCTCGCCCGTTACCGTATGATCCTGAAGAAAGACGGAATCGTAGAGTTTAAAACAGACAATCCCCTGCTTTTTGATTTTTCGCTGGAGCAGGCAGAGACTGCCGGTTGGGAGCTTCTTTTCTGCACGAGGGACCTCCATCATGATCCGGAAGCCCTGAAAGGGAATGTAATGACGGAATATGAGGAACGCTTTTCGGCGCAGGGAAACCCGATTTTTAAAATGGTGATCCGCCCGAAAAATTAAAGTCTGCAGTGCATGCACGGAAGTACGGCGGACGGGGCAATGCTATGGAAATGCCGGCGGAAGGCGTTTCCTGAATATGTATGACCGGTTTTGGGCGAAAAGGGAACCGGACAGAAAGGTTTGGAAGATGGAACGAGGGAAGTTAAAGAAACTGGTTCAGGAAATTATGGATAAAGCGGTTGCGGAGAATTACACCGCAGGGGTTAACCTCCTTGTGTACAGGGACGGAGAGGAGCTGTTGTATGCACAGAGCGGATTCGCGGATCTGGAAGAAGGCAGACCCATTGAGCGGGATACACTTTTCCGCCTGTATTCCATGACAAAGCCCATTACCTCTGCCGCGGTCATGATTCTGATGGAGCGGGGAATGATAGACCTCGGAGACCTTGTGGAACAGTTCCTGCCGGGCTTTTTAAACCAGAAGGTAGCTGAGGGCGGAGAGCTTGTGCCGGTACACCGCCGCTGTACCGTCCGGGACCTGCTCTCCATGACCTCCGGCCTGCTGTACGGATGGCCTTCGATAGCCGGAAAGGAGGCGGAGCGGGTATTCGAGGAGATAAAGGCGAAGCTGTATTCCGATGATGCCCTGAGTACCGTTGAGATTGCAAACCGCTTTGGCTCCAACCCCCTGCAGTTCCATCCGGGCGAGCACTTCAATTACGGGACTTCCGCGGATATCCTCGGGGCCATTGTGGAACTTGTCAGCGGCATGCGGTTCGGCGATTTCCTGAGGAAAGAGATCTTTGAACCGCTGTCTATGCATGATACCGGTTTTTATATTCCGCGCGGGGAAATCGGGCGTCTTGCGAAGACTTATGTTTCTGAACCGGATGGAAGCATTCATGAGGAGCAGACCATTCATCTGGGGATTCATTACCGCCCTGTTTCGGCGCCGGCTTTTGAATCCGGCGGAGCGGGGCTGATCTCGTCCCTTCCGGACTACATGCGCTTTGCCCAGATGCTTCATAACGGAGGTTCGCTTGACGGAAAGCAGATCTTAAAACCCGAAACAGTGCGTTATATGACGCAGGGAGCACTGCTTCCCTGGCAGCAGGGAGATTTTGAAAGAAGCTGGGACGGGCTCACAGGCTACTCCTACGGAAATCTGATGCGGGTAATGAAGGATCCCGGCAGGGCCATCATGCTTACGACGCCGGGAGAATACGGCTGGGACGGCTGGCTTGGCCCGTATTTTTCGAATCACCCGGGCGAGAAGATCACGATCCTGATCGGTATGCAGAAGAAAGACGCCGGAACCTGCTCGCTGACGCGCAGGCTGAGAAATGTCATATTGTCAAACATTCTGTGAAGCGATGAAAGCAGGTAAGATATGAATTTTGATCTGGATGCGCTGCGGGAGCTGATTGCACAGTCCGGACAGCAGGAGCTGATTGTTACGGTCATCTGCATAATCGGAATTGCCGTTGCGGCGGCAAACTGCTTTGCGGGTTACCGGCTGATGCAGATATGGGTTTTCCTGTTCGGGGTTGTCGCGGGCGCCGCGGTGGGCTACTGGCTGGGGCTGCAGTTTCCTCTTTCGGTGCCGGTGCGTGCCGTTATCATTTTTGTGGCGGCTGTCCTTTTCGGGGCGCTGGCGGGCTTTTTCCAGACGGCGGCTTCCATGCTCCTGTGCGGGCTGATGTCCTTTTCACTGGCCTGGTCGCTGCTGCTGTTTCTGTTCGGAGGCGGGAGCCCGATTTCATTCCTGATCACGGCGGCCTTTGTCGGCATTCTCTGCGGACTGCTGGCTTTGCTCCTGAAGAGGCCGGCTATTATCGTGATAACGGCATTCTGCGGCGGGTATACCGTCTGGTCGTCCGTAAACAGCCTGTTGGGTCTATTGTACAGCCGCAGCATTTACTGGGGCGGAATAGCGGCGCTGTCCGTCATCGGGATGATCGTGCAGTTCGTAACGACTAGAAAAGAAGGACGATAGCAAATAAAAAAGCGTACGGAAATCATCTCTTTCCGTACGCTTTTTTCAGCGGCAGGCCCCGCAGGCGCGGCTGCGCTCGCACAGAGCCGCATTGCAGAGCGCAGGACATGAGCAGCCGAAGGCTTTATTGTCCTGCAGCGGAATCGGACGGGCGGACGTTTTTCCGCCCATCCGATCCGGAATCCGCCGGGCTTTAGTTTTGGGTGCCGGTTTCGTTTCCTTTTTTCGCGCCAAGTTTTCCGAGGCCGTAGACAATCAGCGCGATGACGATCATTACGACGAACAGGCCGAGCATACCCTGCCAGAGAAAATTCAGGGCATTTACCAGATTCTCACTCATGATAAGTTCTCCTCACAAAACGAAGTGTTGTATGTTGACCTAATGGCTGCGGATGACTGTTTTGGAGCCACGCCTGCAAAATGCGCAGCCGTGGACAAAAAATGTCTCCTTTTTGGATCGGTTCTGCCGATGACATTTCATGAAACCATGATCAGCGGAAAAAGCCCAGGATAATGCCTCCTGCAACCGCCGATGCGATCTGCCCGGCAACATTTGCTCCGATGGCATGCATCAGCAGGTGATTGGTGGGATCTTCCTCAAGTCCCATTTTCTGGATAACCCTTGCGCTCATGGGGAAAGCGGAAATTCCCGCGGCGCCGACCATGGGGTTGATTTTGTTCTTTGAGAACAGATTGATGAATTTGGCAAGAAGACATCCGCCCACAGAGTCAAAAACAAAAGCAACGAGACCAAGTCCCATGATCAGAAGCGTGTTTACCTGGACAAACTGTTCCGCACGCATGCTGAAGGCAATTGTGATGCCTAAGAGCAGCGTAATCAGATTGGAGAGAACATCCTGCGCGGTCTGCGAGAGTGTGTTAAGAACGCCGCATTCCCTGATCAGGTTGCCGAACATGATCATGCCTACAAGGGAAACGGAATCCGGAGCGACAAAGCCGGCTATAAAAGTAACAATAATGGGGAAAGCAATCTTGGTAGCCTGGCTGACGGAACCCGGACGGTATTCCATACGGATAAGGCGTTCTTTCCTTGTGGTAACCAGCTTAATGGCGAAGGGCTGGATGATGGGAACCAGCGCCATATAGGAGTATGCGGCCACGGCAATGGGGCCGATGTAGTTGGAGTGCAGCACCTGCGACACCAGAATGGAGGTGGGACCGTCCGCGGCACCGATAATACCGATGGAGGCCGCGTCCTTCAGCTCAAAACCGAGCAGGACGGCGACAACGATGGTGAGGAAAATACCCAGCTGCGCTCCGGCACCGAAAAGAAACATTTTGGGATTGGAAAGCAGGGGCCCGAAATCGATCATTGCACCGATGCCGATAAACAGCAGGAGCGGAAAGGCTTCGGAAATCTGGATTCCGTTCTCAAAAAGCCACTGGATGATTCCGTGTGTTTCCCCGACGCCTTCCATCATCTGATTGATTGCGGAGGTCATGGGAAGGTTGACGAGAATTGCTCCGAATCCCATCGGGAGCAGAAGAGCGGGCTCGTAATTTTTCCGGATAGCCAGCCAGATCAGGAGAATACCCACCCCGTACATGACCAGTTCCTTCCAGGTTACGGACAGGAAACCCTGCCATAGAAAACTCAGACCATTCATGTTGTTTCTCTCTCCTTTTTTATCATTCGGAAGATCGCTGCCCGGATCAAATCGACAGACGGCCGAAAAGTCGTGTTTCCCTGCGCACCGCCATGCCGGCAGATCGCAGCGCGAAAAGCGTGCGCTGCGATTGGAACGGCTCTGCCGTATGGTAGAAAATGCCATCACTGTCCCGGGTAAGCTAAAAAGCAGCTTCCC